>JBGSSO010000006.1:0-22060 GCA_041737015.1 Nitrospirales bacterium | reverse complement strand
AATTCGTCTACATTAATTATGAGAGTTGAGGTACGGGTCAATCATGAATAATCCGAAGGTCGGTAATCGAGACAATGTCGATTTGGTCTCGCTTGATGCAGAGGGACTGGCCCCGCAGGAGACGCCGTGGGAGGAATTTCTTCGGATTTTCACAAAAGATTACCAGGCTCTCTTCGGTTTTTGGGTGCTCGTCATTCTGTTGCTCACGGCATTGGCCGGGAAAGCCTTTACCGAGTGGTGGGTACTCTTCGATCCTGAGGTTGTCCGGCTCACCGACAAATTTCTTCCTCCGCTGTCCTCACCTTCTCCTGACAGTATTCCGACGGATAGGCCCCTTGGTGGAGTCTATCTCATGGGCACAGACGAATTGGGGCGGGATGTATTTGCTCGAATGTTTCAAGGCTCCTTCGTGTCTCTGTCCATTGGATTTGTGGCCGTGGGAATTTCCCTGGGAATTGGTATCCTGTTAGGAGGCCTGTCCGGTTTTTACGGGCACGTCAAATTGTGGTTTATCACAGTGGACACGCTGATTATGCGATTCACTGATGCATGGATGTGTTTCCCCACATTTTTTCTCATTCTTACAGCAGTGGCCCTTCTCCCGCCCAGCATTTACACCATCATGATTATTATCGGATTGTTTAGCTGGATGGGGACGGCCAGGTTTGTCCGGGCTGAATTTTTGTCCATTCGGGAACAGGACTATGTGACCGCAGCCAAAGCCTTAGGGATCCCGGAGGGCCGGATTATTTTTCGTCATATGGTGCCCAATGCCCTGGCACCGGTGTTCGTATCCGCTACGATTGGCGTGGCCTCCGCGATTTTGACGGAGTCCGGGTTAAGCTTTTTGGGCTTCGGGGTTCCTCCGCCGGATGCCACCTGGGGCAATATCCTATCGGATGGCAAAGGATTCATTTTTGATGCGCCGTGGTTGTTCTTTATTCCGGGTATGGCGATTTTTATCGTCGTGCTGGCCTTTAACCTTGTTGGAGAAGGCCTGCGTGAGGCCTTAAATCCAAAGTTGCGAAGCCGGTAAATGGAATCTCGCGTACACCCACTCTTACAGGTGTCCAACCTCCGGACTTCCTTCTTCACCGATAAAGGCGAAATCAAAGCCGTCGATGATGTGAGCTTTTCCATTCGAGGCGGGCAGACGCTGGCCTTAGTGGGAGAGTCCGGTTGTGGAAAGTCCGTGGCGGCATTATCGATTATGCGACTGATCTCTTCTCCGGGACGTGTGATTGACGGCACGATTCAGTTTAAAGGTCTAAATTTGCTGGATCTTTCGGAGAAGGACATGCGCCGGATTCGGGGAAAGTCCATCGGCATGGTCTTTCAGGAACCTATGACATCGCTGAATCCCGTGATGTCGATCGGCGATCAGATCGGCGAGGTGTTGAAAATTCATACGACCCTTTCGGATCGCGACATTCGGAAAGAAGTCATCAGCTTGTTGGAAAAGGTCCGCATTTCTGCTCCCGAGCGCCGGCTCGATCAATACCCCCATGAAATGTCGGGCGGGATGAAACAGCGCGTGATGATCGCCATGGCCCTGGCCTGTCAACCTGATCTGCTGATCGCCGACGAACCGACTACAGCCCTGGATGTGACAATACAAGCGCAAATCCTGGATTTGCTGTCGGCTCTCCAAAAGGATATGGGCATGGCGATTCTCCTGATTACGCATAACTTGGGCGTGGTCGCGCAATTTGCCCAGGATGTCATCGTCATGTATGCGAGTAAGATTGCCGAACGGTCAACCGTGAAAGAATTATTCCGCAATCCCAGTCATCCTTACACGAGTGCGCTCTTGAAATCGCTGCCTCGACCGGGGGAGCGTCAGGCCAGGCTGGAAGCCATTCCCGGAACCGTGCCGTCTCCCTTGCAGTATCCGCCAGGGTGCCATTTTTCCTCACGCTGTCCTGACGTACTTGAGTACTGTCCGAGTCAGCCTCCACCCACGGTGCAAATAGGGGATTCGCATGAAACCGTGTGCTGGTTGTATGACAAAAAAGAGACATGAGGGAACAGCTCTGCATGCCTAATTCTGTTGTAAAAAATTCCTTTATCCCACTTAAAGAATTTGTCGGTACTGATGACTGAATCTACGACACCATTACTTGAAGTCACAGGATTGAAAAAATATTTCCCCGTTCGGAGCGGGATCTTTTCGCGTGTGTCGGCATGGGTCCAGGCGGTCGACGATGTCACCTTCCACCTGAACCAGGGAGAAACGTTGGGTCTGGTCGGGGAGTCGGGTTGTGGGAAAACGACGGTGGGGCGAAGCATTCTTCGGCTCATGGAGCCGACTGCGGGATCGGTAACCTTCGAGGGAAAAGATGTGTTGTCACTATCTTCGAGGGAATTGCGGCACACACGTCGCCGGATGCAAATCATTTTTCAGGACCCGTATAGCTCACTCAATCCCCGCATGACTATCGGGGCCATTGTGGCGGAGCCGCTCAAGATTCATGAGATCGCCAAAGGCCAGGACCTGCAGGATCAGGTGAATCAGTTGTTTATTCGTGTGGGGTTGCGGCCGGAGCATCAGTCACGGTATCCGCATGAATTCTCAGGCGGCCAACGCCAGCGGGTCGGCATTGCGCGTGCCCTTGCGCTCAATCCAAAATTCATCGTCTGTGATGAAGCGGTGTCGGCCCTGGATGTATCCATTCAAGCGCAAATCCTGAACTTGCTCCGTGACCTCCAGCAGGAATTTCACCTCTCCTATTTGTTCATCACGCATGATCTCAATGTGGTGCAATATCTCGCAGACCGGATCGCGGTCATGTATGTGGGCAAGTTCGCGGAAGTCGCTCCTACGGAAGACCTCTTTTCGACCCCTAAGCATCCCTATACGCAGGCCCTGCTCTCCGCCAATCCTGTTCCCGATCCAACAGCACCACCCAAACGGATTATCCTTCCCGGCGATGTCCCGTCGCCCTTAAATCCACCAAATGGATGCCGGTTCCATCCTCGCTGTCCCGAAGTGATGGATGTCTGCAAAACCGTAGAACCAAAGTTGACACAAATCGGTCCTCCCGAAAAAGGCCACCAGGTTTGGTGTCATCTGTATCCTTAATCAACCTCAAGCTCAACCGTCTCTGGTCCACACAACCTCCCGCTTTGTAAAAAATGAATTTCTCTGTTCAGGTATTTAACGAACCCCTGATGATTTGGTGTGCCCTTACTCACCGGGTCATCCTGAGGGGATTGGCGAATAATCTGTAAGTCAATAAAAAATACTCCTTTTCATTTTTTTCGGGTCTTTCTTCCCTCCCACTTGAACTTTTCTGGCCTATTCATGTGGTAAAGGGAGAGAGTCAAATATCCATAAGGCCCATAAGGCTGAAACGGTATGTATCGTTCCTAAATCTAAAACGGCGGAAAGGTTAAGGTTCCGTTCTAGGTAACCCATGGAGCGGACATTACGGTAACCGATAATATCGTATTTGAGAAGGTGGCGGTTTCTCCAGACGGGTTAACCTTCACTCCATTATAGGTTCCTGGGAATGTGGAAAACCCAGATCCGATGAATGCCCTCATAAACAACCATTCAGTGCCACATATTGCATCATTGAAATCACATGTTAGGGCTTCGCAAAAAATTCACCAGAAATAAAATTGAAATTGCTCGCAAGTTTCTCCAGGTAATTAGATTGATGCAGCTCCATTTTCCACCCAGAACACTGACACCAAAAGGAGTTGAGAGGATCTATTGTCACCACCAACATTCTTAACAAAGGTGCTCCCAACAATTGCTGGTGCAACGATAATGGTTAAGGTGCCCCCTCCGCCAGCTTTCGTAGTTGTGGTGATTGCGCGTTGATACTGAGGCAGAATAATTCCTGCGCCGACTGTGAAGGGTGCCCACTATCCTGGCTGCGAATGTGCCCAGGAATTTTCCTGCGGCGGCTGGCATGCCGCTGACCTGTCTGTGAACAGATTATGCGTTAGTTCTGGGGGAAGAGAACTCGTGAACACATTCCATGAAATTGGCGGTGTCAAATAAGAGTCGTTCCCTTTTAAATCTAGTTCGGAAAATCCCATTCAAAATTCCCTTGCATTCATCCACAGGGGAAAGGATATGAAGGACCTTGTGGCCAAATTCCCTAGGTTACAGAGAAATTTTTCCCATAAACCGAAAATGGCAGGTCAATGAGAAAAATCCAGAATGTCGATGGTCCAGACCCCCAATTGTTCCCATGGATAAATTGCCCCTTGGTGAAATTTGTATTACTTCTTTTCTTGTTCAGAGAAAGGTATTTGGTTAGAAAAGTGCTTTTTTTAGTGCAGACTATCTCATTCGTTGATTAACGGGTCATTGGTTCAGCATCGATTTTGTCCAGCATACTCCGATAGACTGCGCATCGCTCTCGTATTTCTGTGGAATTCCCTTCGTATTTCTCCAGGCATTCTCGATACGTCTTCATTAAATTCGCACGCTCTTCGGTGACATCGGCATCTCCTTTTTTCTGGCGATAATCTTGGTAGTAATGACAACCTACCAGTAAGGAAAGAAATAAACACAAAAGCACCCATGTGGATAATCGCATGGAGAATCCTTTCGTTAGGAATCGAAATCGGTCATATTCCAAAATTAATGGTTCATCAGAGAGGAGTTGAATGGGCCTCTCCCTTTTTCAATAGGTTTTAAGGAATTCTTAAAAGAGGCCATGGCAACCGTCCATACACACGCGCCTTGTTGGAAAAATCTGGATTGCTCATACACCCTCACCTACCCCTGGTGCTGTATGTTTAGTCGAATGGAGCAGTACGCATTGGTTTCTGTGTTCTATCCTCCTATCTTTTCAGGGGCTTGCCTGGAATCGGTCGTGGCCTCCTGAAGCCCATTCTTTTCATCTTAATGCGTAAGCTTTTGTGTCATGACTATACGGACTCTAGTTTTCTTCCAGTGCGAGCTTTTGTAACGACCCTTGCTTGATTCTTCCGTACGACCTTGCCTGTCACGTGGGTAAAGGATAGATCGAACTCTTCCTCGAGAGCCGGAAATCTTGATCCGTAAATGTGTTCTATGGCAACACCAGGCATACTTGGCGATACCGGATTCCTCAGGCCTTCCCGCACATTCTAAAACGAGACAGGTGTATAGGCGCCTAATCGGCCCCGTTGCAGAAGCACCCGGGACCGAGTACACATCCTGAGCTATTGAATCTCCCAGTCGGTCGATACCTTTCCGGGAAAGACTGTGGTGGGAAGACCCAACCCATTCATCTTCCACACCGCCACCTGCCCACTGACGTTGTTGCGCCAGAAGACATCAGTTTTTCCGTCGCCATCCGCATCGGCCACTTGCACAACTTGCCATTCCGACGGCAATCCCCCCAGTGAGCCTGTTGACGCAATTATGGTTCCATTCAGCAACCACACCACCACCTCTCCGTTTTTTGAATTTCGCCACACGAGGTCGGTCTTGCTATCGCCGTTGACATCACCCACCCCCGCGACCTGAAAGTCTGGCGAACCGCTGCCTGGAAAGCCCACGGACATCATAGTGACCCCGTTCATCAGCCACACGGCCACCGCATTGCTCGTGCCATTCTGCCAAATGAGATCCGCCTTGCCATCCGCATCCACATCGCCCATTCCCTCGAGCCGCCATGCGAGCGACACTTTACCCAAAAAACCCGAGGCAGCGATTTTGGTCCCATTCATCAACCAGATCACGGTGTTGCCATCATTCGAATTGCGCCAGAGCAGGTCGGCCTTGCCATCGCCGTTGCTATCGCCGACGGCTTGCAGGTTCCACGCTGTTGGCACACTAGCGGGAAAACCTACTGAGGTGATGGTCACCCCATTCATCAGCCAGATGGCCACGGTGGCGCTCGTGCTATGACGCCAGATGACATCGGCCTTGCCATCACCATTCACATCGCCGATTCCCGCGACTTGCCAGGCAAGCGGCACACCGCCCGGGAAGCCGGATGCGGCAATACCCGACCCATCGAGCAACCAGATCGCCGTGCTCCCATTCTTGGTATTGCGCCAGAGAAGATCCGCCCTGCCGTCGCCATCCAGATCATTCCTGGTCTCCATAACGGATGGGTTGGCAAAGATCGCCGACACAGTGGTATTCGCCGTGAGCGTGAGGACGCAAGGACCGGAGCCGCTACACCCTCCGCCACTCCAGCCAAGAAAGAGGGACCCGGAATTGGCGACGGCGGTCAACGTCACCCCGGTGCCACTGGAAAGAAATTCCGAGCAGTCCGTCCCACAGGTAATACCGGCCGGACTGCTGGTCACTGTGCCGCTCCCCCTGCCAGTGGGAATGACTTGCAGCGTCACTTGACCAGGGGGGGGAGGCGGAAGCAGAGAAAAAGTGGCGACAACCGTCACATCAATTGTTGGGGTGACAGTGCAGGAACCTGCTCCACTACAGCCCCCACCACTCCAACCGGAAAAAATAGAGCCTGCACCGGCTGTTGGCGTTAAGAGTACGGCTGTCCCTGGGGGATACAATTCCGTGCAGTCCGAATCACAAGTAATGCCGGCCGGACTGCTGGTGACGGTGCCACTGCCCGTGCCCGCTTTTGTGACTGTCAGAAGGACATCATTGGCGATGACCCGTCCGACAAATATTTCTGCGCTGCTTTCCCGCACAGCACCAGTGCTATCGCTCAAAAACGCATCGAAGTTGATGACGGTGCCGTTCGGCGTGTTGCGGGCCACGGTCGGTGGTATGGATACTGTCGTTTGCTGGCCAGCCGTTAAGGTCCCCAGGCTGAAGATAAGTCGTTCTGGAGATTCGCAAGTGTTGCCCAGACAAGTCCCGGAGAGCCCGGAGGTGGAAAGGGAATTCAACCCCGCCGGGTATTCCAGAGCCAACGTCACACCTGTTCGGCTCAACCCGCCTGAATTTCCGACCAAAAAGTCGATGTCCAGCAGTTCGCCAGGGTCTGCGGGATTGGGATTTGCCGAGACCGCCAGGGTTAAAGGCAGAGCATTTTGCACTCGTATTACCGAAGACATGCTGGTTGGGTTTGGAGGCGTCACGACATCCTCCACTTCAGCGTGCGCGCGAAGCAATGAGCCAGGCTCAGCGGAGGCGGACAGTTGGACCGTGGCTGTGCGTGTTGCGCCCTCTCCGGCATTCAGACTGTTGATGACCCAACTCACGAAATCCCCGCTGATAGTCCCGCCATTGCTGGCAGTATTCAGCGTGACTCCCGATGGCACTTGCAGGCGCAGAGTTCCGTTGGCCGCGCCAAGACCCGGCTCCAGCGCGGCAAGTGTGAGTGTGTAGGTAAACGTCTCTCCCGGCGCCACGGGATCGTGATTTTCGCTCAGGGCCAATTGCAATTCCCGGGAGGAATCAATGACCAGCGTGTCGGCGCTACGAATGAGATCGCCGGTACTATCGGTCAGGTCAGCCCGAAAAGCGAGCACTCTCCCGCTGGCGCTATTCGCTACCACTTGAGCCGGCACAGAAAACGATTTTCCCGTACCGGCCGCCAATGTGCCGATATTGAATTGCACGCGTTCTGGCGCTTCGCAGGTATTTCCGAGGCAATCTCCACCCTCTACTAAGGCCTCGCTCAGAAATGCCAAATCATCGGCATATTCTAGGCGAAGCACCACGCCAGACCGGCTCAGGGCGCTACGGTTGGCCACCGAAACTTCTACATCGAGGATTTCGCCGGGTAAGGCCGGATGCGGATTCGCGACAACCTGAAGTTCAAGGGGTGAGGCCGGTTCGATACGAGTCGCCTGATCGGCTATCAGGATAGCGATTGGCGTAGCCCCGTTTGAAAAACGGGCTTGAGCTTTCAGAACGGTTCCTAGCCCAACCCCGGAACCTATTTGAGCGAGAACCGTATGCTGCCCACCCTTGCCCGGGTTCAAACCGCCAAGATTCCAAGTGACCGTCCCGCCACTCTCCGTGCCTCCCCCTGTTGCACTCACAAAGGTCATTTCAGGAGGGAGGACCAATTGCATCTCCGCGTTGGGTACGGTGTTGCCTGTATCCAACTCTCCATAGGCAAGACGATATTCTATGGTTTCAGAGGGAGCTGCGGGATCGATAAGGTCTTCAAGCGCTAACTGAAGGGTTGAGGAACTGTCCACTCGCACGACGACATTCCGGCGTATCTGTATGCCGGTGCTGTCGGTGATCTCCGCTTGAAAATCGATGAGGCGACCATTAATGGTCGGGTTGGAAATACGCACGGGTAATGAAAAATTTTTCCCTTTTCCTGCCGCCAGTGTGCCAACCGTGAAGACCATCGTTTCACCAGGGTCGCAAGTATTCCCAATGCAATCGCCCTCAATCAGCGATTCTGCCAAGAAATCAATGTTTGATGGGTATTCAAGTGTGACCGAGACGTTAGAGCGTGACAGTAAAGTCGGATTGGCCAGAACAATTTCGATATCGAGCAATTGTCCGGGTTTGGCCGGATCTGTATTGGTGGTGATCGCCAGTTCCAGAGGGGTTTCATTTTTCACCTGAGTCACCTTATTGGCCCGGACTTCATTCGATGGGTTCACGGTATCGGTGAACAAAGATTCAGCCAGGATATTCGAGCCAGGCAACAAACCGGAATTCGCAGTGAGGACTGCCTTGCGTACGCCGCCCTCTCCGGGATTAAGCGGTCCGAGCGCCCACTCGATCACATTATTGTTGACCAAGCCACCATCGCTTGCCGATACAAAGGATGTGCCATCCGGAAGTTTGAGACTCAGTTTGGCATTGGGCGATCCGGCTCCGCTGCTAAGGATTCCGTAACTGATCGTGTAGGTCATATTCTGGCCCGGCATGACCGGGTCTCGATCGAGGGCCATGCGCAGATCTCGATCTCGCGTGGTCCGAACGCGTAAGTTGGTTGAGGCCTCAACCATATCTCCGGAGGCATCTATTGCCGAGGCTTCGAGTCTGACAAGTTGGCCATCGGAGATGCCGGCCGCCACTCGAGGAGACAATGAAAATGCCAACCCTTTTCCCACGGCGAGCGTTCCCACGCTAAAGATGGCCACTTCACCAGGATCGCAAGTATTACCAACGCAATCACCTGTAAATAAACCATCCGCCAAAAATGCGAATTCATCTGGAAACTTAAAAGCCACGGTAACACCGGAACGACTTACGGTACCAAGGTTCGTCACGGTCAGTTCGAGGTCAATCAGCTCGCCAACCATAACAGGGTTTGGGCTTGCCGTGACGCGTAAATCCAATAACACCGGGGCCTGCACTCTCGCGCTAGTGATGGCGCGGGTTTGATTTGCAGGGATGGCCGAATCGGAAAATACGGATTCACTGGCTAGAATGGTCCCATTGGTGACTCCTCCATTCACAGTCACCGTTAAGCTCCGCTGACCGTTCTCACCGGGATTCAGGCTGCCTAGCGACCAGTCCACCCTGTTATTGCTTACGAGGGTGCCTCCCTGCGTGGCGGATTGGAATGTCGTGCCAGTGGGCAACGGGAAACTCAATTTGGCATTGGGGGAACCTGCGCTGGATGTCGATACTCCAAAGTCCAACGTAAAGGTGAGCGCATCGCCAATGGCGACTGGGTCCTGACTCTTGGCAACAACCAGATTGAGGATTCGGCTGGCCTTCACCGTCATAGAACTGCTCGCCGATTTTTGCGTAATCGAATTTTCTAGAGCATTGACATTAAACCCAATATTGGTCCCTGGAGTGGTGCTCCCCAAAATGCGGGGACGAAAGGAAATTGTTTTTCCTTTTCCGGCTGGTAACGCACCCACGTTGATAACGACTGTCTCGCCTGGATCGCACGTATTCCCGATACAATCACCGGGAAACTCTGATGTGAGATCGGCAAGAAAATTAAGTCCTGCCGGATAAACAAAAGAAAGCGTCACGTTCCCGCTGGCGGTCCCTCCGGAATTCGTCACGGTCAATTGTACGTCCAAGAGTTCGCCGGCTACGGCCGGATCTGGATTCACCTCCACCTGTAATGCGATGGCTGCCTGCGCCACATCAGTAAGTGTCGTCAACCCAATGCTCAATAGCAGCATGATCAGCGTGAGAACATACATCCATGAAAGACATCTGGCCTTCTTGTTTGTGTGGGGGGCTTGTGACATGCGATGTACCCTTTCGTTTGATGAAGCCATCATGAAAATAATGAAAAATTATGAATCAAAAATATGGCGATACCCTAACCGCTCTGCCTAATAATTCTCATGATGAAACTGCCTGTTGATTTGGCTGATCCCATCGGCCAAAAAAAAGCGTGGGGGAACAGGAACTTCCTGTTCCCCCACGCTCATCCATGAGACTCTTGTTCTCGTGTTATCGAGAACCCGAATATCCCTTTTCAATTGCGCCCCCATTCATTGGGGAAGGGCCAATCGCTTGACTCGAGAGTCTTTAACACTTTGGTTGAATAAAATCAAGACTGTGTCCTCCTTGATTTATGAGTTTCAGCAAAGTAGGAAATTTTTGAATAAAAAATCGGATTCTTATACATGATGCGGCCAGAGATCAGCGGATTCTTACTATCACTGGTTAGTGATCAATCAGAATTTAACTTCCATGGGAGATCGAAATGGTCCAATCCCTCCATCAGAAGAATGAGCCCATTCATAATTAATTCGACCACGATCTCCTCTGTGTGTTTGGTTGTCTGAAAGCATGAGGAGGCTATCAGCAAAGGTGGTGCCTGGTTTGAAAGGTTAAAGCCGTTGTGTGGAATTGGTATGAGGCTAAGCCCAGCTATCCGGCAAATGGCAGGTTTACGAAACCTGGCTATGGGCAGGAGGCCTTGGCTCCCACACTTGTTGCAACGAAAAGGTTGTGAGGCGAATCTGGAGCCCGATATACGGGTTCCCAAAACTTTTAACTCTTAGGACTTGATCTTATTCAACGTTCTCGCTAAAAAAGACCATTGAGTTCATGATCCCCTGTCATGATCTCATGCAAGGCTACCCAGCTGTATGCGGGAAATTCCGAACAGAGGGTGTGCTGGGTAAAGGTTCAAAAGGATGGTGCGGAATCTACATTTGTCTTTTCCCTAAACAGGAATATCATCTTTATTGTTTTTGGCATTATGCGTGCTGAACTCTAGA
Organism: Nitrospirales bacterium; assembly: GCA_041737015.1. Lineage (GTDB taxonomy): Bacteria > Nitrospirota > Nitrospiria > Nitrospirales > UBA8639 > Nitrospira_E. The sequence goes on along the minus strand of JBGSSO010000006.1, from coordinate 11,011 downwards.
GAATATATCTTGACCCAATACTCAATTTAACATTCAAAAAATTGGGAGGGAGGAAAATGTTAAAACTATGGTGCCTCTTACTCGCAGGTCTTCTTTTGGTGTTGGCAGGGTGCGCATCAGGCAAATCAAACAAGGGAGTTAGGCAAGTTGTTGATCCGATTAAGGCTAGATGTGAAAACGACCAAAAACAGGTTTTGACGGTCTATTTGGATATGACAGCAGATTGGGCTTGTAAAACCACCGGTATGTGTGCCCACGCAGAAAGGGTGGAAATAATAGTCCCACATCCTGCAGACATTAATTTAACAAAATATAAAACCGTGGCCTTTGCTGAAATTGGCGGCAATTACGGAGAATCGTTTGCTGCAGCCGTTAAGTCACAAATGATTGGCAAGGACAATCTGACCGTGATGGATCGCACGCAATTAAACAAGATATTACAAGAATTGGGCATGACCCAAGAGGACCTCTTCGATTCCGAAAAACGCGCCCAATTGGGGAGGCTTTTGCCTGCGGCCGCGTTGGTTATGGGGAAAGTGGAGGGTGACTATAGAAAAGAAAAAAGAACAAAGAGAGAAACCTGCTATACGGGTAAGATTCCATATCCCTGCACGAAGGACTTTGAAGTTGGTGTGGCGAATATGACTGCGGATATTAGTGTGGTCGAAGTTGATACGAGTGCGACGATACAGGTTAAACATCTCACAGCAACAACGGGTGATGATACTGACAAAATATTCGATCTCACTAAAATGCTGAATCCAACAGAAATGCAGGAGAAGAATCTTCAAGAAATTGTGTCTGATATGACGAAGGCTGTTGTGCCTTATAGCACAAAAGAAGAGGTGATTTTTTATGTCGACAAGGATATCCCCACACTGGAAAGGGGTATTGTGGATGCTGAAGCGGGCGATCTTGAGAAAGCCAAGGAAGTTTTTTCAAAAGCCATTTCCGACAATGAAGCCAATAAAGCCATTACTCAAAAAACGTTGGCAAGGGCGTACTTTAATCTTGGTGTGATTTATTTGCATACAAAAGAATTTGACAAGGCGGTGAAAGCTTTTGAAACTGTTGATGACCTCGCCATCAAAGCCTTCCCTGCGGCACAAATGCGAAAGTTGACGAAATGTTACGAAGACGAACACAAGAAAATGGGTGAACAGCAAGTGGTTTCGAAGTAGGGGTTGAGACCATCGCATTGAACTGCAGGAGGGAAGTGAAAAGATCTCTCAGGGAGCGAGGAATGGGCCTCAGGCCCTGCTAGGAAGACGCATTTTCAAAAATTCCCGATTGGACACTGAGATGCCTCAACGTGGATGGACCATCGGCCTGTTTATCTCCCTGGTGTTAACGGGCTGTACCAGTGTGCAAATTCTTAAAGAAACCTCACAGCCGACCAAGCCTGGTTGGCTTTCTCAATTGCCAAGAGATGATGTGTTTTTTTACTACATCGGTTCCAATACAGGCGCAAAAACCTTAGCGGATGGGGAAAATGCAGCCAGAAAAGACGCCCTGGTCAAAGTCGCCGAGTATCTCGGGATTGATATTAAGGCTCAACTGGATATGACCATGACGGAGACCGATCAATCCGTGAAAGAACAACTGAAGACCAAGACCGATGCCCTGATTTCCCAAGCAACCATTGTGGATTCTTATCATGAAAAAACGATCCGAACGACTAATGACTTTAAGAAGGAAATGTTTGATGTGTATTTGTTGCTGAAATACCCTAAAGAAGAAGCCCAAAAGGAACTGGTCCGGCGGGAAACTGAAACCCGCAATATAGCGCAGGCGGCCTTTAATTTATATCAATCCGGGAAAGTCCAGGAATCTCAGGGCAATTATCGGCAAGCCCGACAGTTCTTTCATGAGGGGATGGATATCCTGAGTCAAATTGCTACGGTTGTTTCCCTTGGTCAGCCTGAAGTCGATAATACCCTGGAGCTGGCCAGTTTACTCAAGAGTGAAGAGCAAAAGGCCATCGGGAATCTTCGCCGTGTCGTGGTGTGGGTTCAGGAAACCAATCTGGATCAGGTCCATTCCCCCTCGACTTTAGGGACAAGTCTTCAAGCGATTCTCACCAAACATAATTTTTCTGTGGTTGATCAACCCATTCCGCATTCAAACCTGGATGCTGGACCATTGGTCGGAGATAAAAAAGTGCTAGAGGCACTCAATGCACAAGGTGTCCGGTTTTTGATCGCAAGCCAGGCGCATACCATTTTCAGCAGTACTGCGATGAACAAACATTTCTACAAGGCGCAAGGCGTGCTTGCAGTTTTTAGCACTCAAACGGGTGAAACACTCATTACGATTCCCATTGATAGTCAGGGATATCATCAGGATCGCTCTCAAGCCGGACTCAATGCCCTGCATGAAGCCGGAATATCCGCCGGAGAACAACTCGTAAAAGAATTACTTGCCAAAGAAGGGGTTTAGCCTTAGTTGTGTGAATCACGCAAATAAGGAATGCTTGAGGTAGGAACAATCATCGATGTAGAAATAGTCTGTTCACCTTCGCCTTTTTCGGATTTCTGCCTCCATATCTTCCATCTGAGATTCCAAATCTTGTTGGACCTGTTCAAATCCTTTGACTAACCTGTCCAGGCTAAAAGGTCGCAACGGAGGAAGCCCCGGTCCGGTTTCAGGTTCAGCTTCAGGTTGATTGACTAAAACCTGAGAAGGTTGTGTGTTCCCGACGGGACTATTCAGTCCTTTGGGGGGAATGGAAATTTCTTTCTCGTTTGACGAACCCGGAAGGCCTTCACGTGCGTTTGAGGTTTGTCCGGCGTAAGCTACCTGAACCCCCTGCTTGGCGAGCCAATCTTTGGCTACATTAGATTTTATTGCGAAATTGATGCTGGTAATGGCTAAGCCGTCTTTTGACTTTCTTTGGATAAAACTATTAATTCCAATCTGATTTCCCAGCATGTCAATGAGCGGTCCCCCAGAATTACCTCGGTTGAGACTCGTTTCCGTTTGATAAATGTCCCAGCCAGGCATTCCCCCATAATCTTGCCATTCAGCGCTGATGACTCCGGTTGTGAGGCTCCACAATCCTCCCCTTTCGGGATGTCCAATAGCCACTACCCGAGACCCAATGGTGATTTCAGAAGGATCTCCGAGTGATAAAACGGGAAGTGGCGTGGGAGGGGCAATAATTTTTAATAAGGCCAAGTCATAGGCTTCGCTTGAGGCGACGATGGTAGCTTTAAACTGCTTGGCCAGATTATTTCTGTTATCCATGGCACCAATAACTTTCTCGGGTTTAATAACCACCAGGATCGTTTGATGAGGGGTCTTGGCTTCTTCGTTATACACCACATGATTATTCGTCAAGACGAGGCCTGTCGAATCAATGATGGACCCCGTTCCCGTTCCGCCAGAATCCTGCGTTAGCGCAATCACCAACACGGTTGCCGGGGAGGCAGCGTGATAGATCTGGGCCGTGGTCAATTCAGCAGCAAAGGTGCTTGGGTATGGTTGACAAAGAATGGCTCCGACAGTCAATAAACAACCACCAATCCTTCTCAGCGGTCCATTCGACCACCATTTTCTATTTTGTTCCATGGCTACTCTCCCATTCGCGAAACCCAAAAGTGCAAGAAACTGTCTTCAGCTAGAGGACTTCGAAGGAAATTTCTTTTTTACTGTACATCCCATTGGTATCGGCAATGCTGATTCTCACGGTGTGCTTTCCTTGAGGAATTTTGGCCTCCTGCACATGAATGCCATCAGGTGAACTGTAGTCTTTGACCCGGTCCGTGATATCAATCGAAATAAACTTTACGACGCTTACCTTTAAACTTTCAATGTCAATCGGATCTCTTTGTGGCGTAAATTTGATGAAAACCTCTATTGGGGCCTCTGCCCGATCCCCTTCTTTGGGTTTAATCACCTCGATAAGAGGGCCTAAATTTAACTCATCACTTTCTATCTGAAGGGAAGATTCTCCAGAAATCTCTGGAGCCGGGGCCATCGATGCTTCTTCTGGTGTGATAAGCCATCCCGCCTGAGTTATTCCTTTTTCGGCAAAAATGCTGCTGCCGGATGGGAGGATACCCGTTAACAGAAAGAAATAAAAAAGCATGGGTCCATGAAAAATTCGGTTCCTCATGATTAGGTCTCCTTATCTGCCGAATTTTTTTATGTTTGGATAGGCATGCATAACAAAGTATAAACGGTGCCTTTTCCTCCGTATGGCTTATTATTGCCGGGGTGTATCCACTGTTCCCGGACCTGAGCATTCTTTAAGACGACATCGGTGTCAAAGCTGGCCATCTCATCTATGCTTGTGGAAAAACTTCGATGATCTCCTTCGCTTCGAAGCAACATTTGAGATTTAATTTTAACTTCCAATGTTCTGGCCAATTCTGTTTTGGCCAAGGATATGCTTTTGGTTCTGGCATCTTCAGCATAGAAGGTTGGACCACTTACTCCAATCGCACACAGTTCTGAATCACTTTCAGGTAGCTGGTTTATCCACCGAGGGAATTCCTCTGAGATGCAGCCGGCAAAGGTAACCAGGACCATCAATAGCATATTGTTTTTATTTGGGGACTGGCTCCGGATGTCCAGTCTATTTTTTCTTTTGAAGTTCTTCATTGAGTTCACTATGAGCTTTATCCGCATTTTTTCGAACCCAATCCCGCATTTTTGCATCCAATTCCTTAAATTTGCCATCTGCTGCAGCATAGGATTCCATGGCTTCCATGATTTTTTCGATATCCAATCTGCACAGGGCATAGGCTTCATTGCGAAGGGGGTGTTCCCAATATTCCACGATCTCAGCGCCAACGAGGCTGGCTTCTGTTACCTGTTTCATTGTGTCCTGGATATGCTGTTCAACACTGGTTTGGGAGAGATCCCCGGCTGTAGTTTCTGCAAGATATTGTTTTTGTAGGCCAGCCACATAAACGTTGAGGGTTGCGGCTAAGTCATTGCGGGCCTGGCCTTCGGCAGCACGACGTCTTAGAGTAGGGTTACGCACACCGGAAGCGCTTCCCACTCCATAAAGGACTTTGCGTTCCCCACTGAAAGCGGCACCTTTTTGAGTGACCCACTCTGGTAAACCTTCAACATTTTGAATTGGCGTGTCCACTCTTCCCATTCCTCCGGCTTCTTGTCCCATTGGTTTTTGTGATGCACAACCAGTCGTGACGAGTAGAAGCCCAAGAACGGTCATTTGTAGTTTGATTGCCTTAGTCATAACCATACTTTTCTCCTCTGTTTGTTAGGCCCATCGGTTTGTTATGGCCCTCCAATCCCTTTGTTCTTGGAGAACCCCAAATTGATAGTTCCTATTCCTAATCCGTTCCCGAAGGATTCAGATACCAGGTTTGATGAATAATTTCAAATAATTCTGACGAGGCCTCTCGTCGATAATAGGCCAGTGTCTTAATCGTCGGTAAGATCACTCCGCCTCAAGCACAACCGATCTTAGCTGGCGGATTAGATGGGTGGGGGTAACGGGTGCCGAGGTTGAACTCGTAACGTATAGTGGTTGCCGATCCGAGGTGACTCCATGTTAGTAAATGAATGGTTTTCCACCAAGAGGAGTATGGGATTCCTCTGCGATCCAAATGGATACGGTGTTCAAGAGCTGTGCTCCTTCCATCATGAATTCTATGAGCACTTCTATTCCCTTTAAAGTCAGAATCCGCTAATCGTAGGTGTTGGAAGTCTGTAAGACAGTGGAACCAAAGATGACTCAAATCGGTCCTCCCGAAACAGGCCACCAGGTCTGGTGTCATCTGTATCCTTAATCACCCTCCAGCTCAACCGGCTCCTGCCTACTATACTGCCCCCCACTTTGTAGGAAATTCAAATTCTCTGTTCAGGCATTGGACGAATCCGTGATGATTTGGTGTGCCCTTACTCACGGGGTCATCCTGAGCCACCGGCGAAGGATCTGTGGCCAGGAAAAACAGCCAGGACCAAGCCTAAACTCACTTCTTTTGTTCTAAATCGTGGGAGGGAAATATGCGGAGTTCAACACATTCGCTGGCCTAGTGATTCACCACTTTGCAGTTATGATAGAACTACTCTGTTCCGTAAATCATGGGGAAGGTGTTCGTTGGGTAACGTTGACAAGTTAATGTATCAAGACGACAATTAAACAGAAAATTCCAGGACGATTTGCATGTTATTCCTAACTGTGTAGTCAATATTTGGCCCACTCATCTAAAAAATGACAGACTTGCCAATTTCAGAATCAAGTTCATTGATCGTCTCGCGGAAAATATTCGAAGGAACACGATATGACGCCACTGATGAAGACATAAGAGATTTATCAAAAAACATAATTCTGTTGGAACAGCGAGGGCTCACCGAATTGAATCGAAGACTTATTGACTGTCGCACAAGCGTTTGGGACACACTTGTTGAGCACAATTTTGCCGTTTCAATAGTTTCGTTGTTCGATCCCAGCGTATCTATCTCCTATGAACCAACAGGGGGGGTGCAACGACCACCAGATTTCAAAATAACTAAAAATGCCATTACATATTGGATTCAAATAAAAAATTTGTCGAGATTAGAAAGAGAGAACAGACAGGCTAAAATCTTTGAAGAAATTGAGAGGACAATATCGGCTATTTCAATTGGCAAATTTCTTAGCTGCAAGCTGGCGGAAGGTTTTTCTCGAAGCGACATTCCAGCTCTTATTGCTTATATTTCGAAGGTAGCGAAAACGGCTCCTGAAGGCGAAGAGTTTATCTTCGGAAATGAAATATCGCCAAAGGCAAAATTGGAATTTTGGCTTCCTAACAAAATATCTTTATCTCATTTGTCTTTGGGTGTTTCCGGCGACATTGATATGGTTGACCAAACCGGGCTTGCCAAAGAACAAATCAAGCAAAGCGTTCGGAATGCAACTGGGGCGTTTGATTGGAGTGCCAATGAACAAACCATCAATCTCGTTGCAATGGACTCTGAATTACAAAAAGATATTGACATTTGCGATGCCGTATTCGGTGCGGAATTTGAGAGGCTTCGGGCAGGTCATCGTAGTTGGGGGAGAAAGCCGAGTGGCCTGTTTGAAGAACACCCATTCAATGAAAGACTCGTTGGTGTAATTGCATTAAGGAGGAAAGAAAAAGGGGTGCCTGTAAGTAAATATAGTATGTTGTTTTTCCTCAATGAATCATTTTTGAATTGCAAAGAAAATATAATGATTCTTTTCTCATTTAAGCAAATTATCAGATATAACCTGCGCCCTCCCATGGGATCCGCAAACTTTGGCAATCAGGCCAATGAGAGAAATGGCGAAGAAGCCAGATCGGCTGAATAGACTGCGTGTCGAACGCTGGCTTCTCCTCCTGGGCACAGATCCTTCGCCGTGGGTTCAGGATGAGAATCTGGTTTAGGGCCGCACTGAGTCAACACTGATTTGTCCAATTTCTTAATGGAGAAATCTTCCTTTTTTCAATTACCTTCCTGATTTTTTTCGATGAAATCTGTGCAAGTGTAGTCATTAGTGAGTGGCTTCTTTTTATTAGGATTTAATCCGATATAATGACCATGAGGTTGGATACATAATGAGTGATTCCTATACCATTGGCACGCTTCTTCTGGACCGCTTGTACAAGCTGGGGCTGCATCATATTTTTGGTATTCCCGGCGATTATGTTCTGACGCTCTTTAAGCTTATTGAAGAATCACCTATCCGGCACATTGGAACGACGCGGGAAGATTGTGCGGGCTTTGCGGCGGATGCCTATGCGCGCATACATGGGATTGGCGGCGCATGTGTGACCTATTGCGTGGGCGGTCTGAATATGGTCAATGCGGTTGCCTGTGCGTATGCAGAGCGGTCGCCGGTGGTGTTGATCTCCGGCTCACCCGGCCTGAATGAACGAGTCAATAATCCCTTCCTTCATCACATGGTCCGTGATTTCTCGACCCAACGTGATGTGTTTGAAAAGATTACGGTGGCTTCCGTCGTGTTGGATGACCCTCACATTGCCGAACGGGAGATTGACCGGGCCTTGAAGGCGTTAATGCAATTCAAACGGCCGATCTACTTGGAGATTCCACGTGACCTCGTGATGACTCCCGTGCAGGTGGCCTCAACAAAGCCACCGACAGTCACGGCCTGCCAGAGTGATCCTGCGGCCCTCAAAGAAGCCGTTGCAGAAGTTCGCGGCATTCTGTCCGGTTCCGAACGTCCGGTTATTCTGGCCGGCGCTGAAATCCATCGATTCGGCCTTCAGGACCAATTGACCGAACTGGTCGAACATATGAATGTGCCCATCGCTACCACCTTGCTGGGGAAGTCCGTCCTTCGCGAAGACCATCCATTGAATATCGGGGTGTATGGCGGACTGGTGGGGCGGGAAGAAATTCTGGAGTTCGTGGAAAACGCCGACTGTCTGCTGACCCTAGGAACATTGCTCACCGATGTTGAAGACGTCAAAGCGCATGCTACGCTCCTGGCGGCAGGCCGGACGGTTCATGCGACGGCGGACTCCATTGCTATCAAGCATCATAAATATGAAGACGTCCGTTTTGAAGATTTTATCCAAGCCCTGGTGGCGTCCCCCTTGCCGTCATTTCCCGCACGAGCGCTCCCGCCACGCGATAGCGTCCGGTTTGATCCACCTGGTCCGGAAGCGGCGGTGACCCTTCGCAATGTGTTCGGGTATTTGGATGGGCTGTTAAATGACAAGACGGTGGTGATTGCCGATGTCGGGGAGTCGCTATTTGCCGCTGCGGATCTGCGTGTACGAAAAAGTGCGGAGTTCCTGTCTCCGGCCTATTACACTTCCATGGGATTTAGTGTCCCAGCCGCTCTCGGTGCGGGGTTTGCTGATCCCGGATTGAGGCCACTTGTGTTAGTGGGAGACGGCGCATTCCAAATGACCGGCACCGAATTGTCCACCTGCATTCGCTATGGCCAGGCCCCAATCGTGGTGGTGCTGAATAACCGCGGCTACGGGACGGAACGGGAAATTCTTGAAGGTCCGTTCAATGACATTCACGAATGGCAGTACGAAAAGGTCTGTGATTTGTTGGGTGGAGGCGTGGGCCATCGAGTGGGCACGTTCGGGGCGTTAGTCCAAGCTTTAAACTTTGCCGTTAATGATCACAAGCAAGTCCATGTCCTGAATGTGCTGCTCGACCCTCGTGACCGATCCACCGCCATGAAACGAGTCGCCCAACGACTGGCGAAACGCATGGCGGGACAAAAGTCTTAATATTCCTCGATTCTGAGCCCTGTCTCATCATCACGACCTGTTTAAATCCTCTTCATTTTTCGCTTTCACGGTATTCATCAAAACCCCTTGTCCTGATTGGTTGCGGGCTTGATTCATGCGCCCGTATAATGGTCTGGTTTGTGACAATTTTTTCCTTTCAGCCAGGATAGGACCTTTCATATGAGTACCGAGACCGTCGAAAAAGATTCCAAAAACTACCCGATCCTCCGTAATCTTCAATATTCTCCGCTGAAGCAGGGGGAAGAGCAATATATTGTGCTGTGGGACCCTTCCGGCCTGTCAGCCGAAAAGCTGGTGTTGCCGCTGAATTTTTTCTATCTGTTTCAGTTTTTTGATGGAGAACATTCCCTGGAACAGGTTGGTGCCGAGTATCTCAAGAAGTATGGCGAATTTATGATGCCGGATCGCCTCACAAAATTGGTGAGCGATCTCGACGAGAAATTATTTTTAGAAGGTGATCGGCTGAAACAGGTTCAGGCACAAGCCTTTGAGGCCTATCGAAAACTTGAGGCGAGACCGATGGCGTTCGCCTGGCAGCAATATGAAGCCGATCCGGCCAAACTGCGAGCGCAGATCGACGGGTTTTATTCCTCGAAAGAAGGGCCGGAAAAGGGGAAAGCGGAATGTGCCGGTCAGACCATAAAGGGCCTGGTGGCCCCGAATTTTGAATGGAAAGATGCCGGGCCCATCTACGCCTGGGGCTATCAGGAGTTACGGGAAGGCCAGGTCCCGGATGTGTTGGTGTTGATCGGCACCTGCCATGCCGGTCTCGAAGGAGGAATTGCCTTTACGGATAAAGATTTTGAAACGCCCTTTGGGACCGTGCCGGTGAATCGAGCGATTATCGACTTGATCCGCAAGGAAAGCGGTGAGACCTTTTTTGTGGAAGATATTGCCCATCTTCGTGAGCATAGTCTGGAGTTGCAACTGCCGTTTCTCAAGCATGCTCTGGGTGAAGGTCGGGAGATTTCCATTGTGCCTATTCTCGTGGACTTTCCTCCGGACACCCTCACGGGCGGGGAGTATCAACAGCTCTTTCACCGCATTGATCAATTTCTCACGATTACCAAACGTGCGATTCAGGCCAGCGGGCAACAGGTGTGTGTCATTGGCAGCGCCAATTTAGCCCATATCGGGATTCGCTATGGAGACAAAACGCCTCCCACCGATTTTTCATTTCACCGATGTATGCAGATTGATCTGGAAATGTTGAAGAAGGTGGAAGAAGCCGATCCGGAAGGGTTCGCAGAATTTATCTTGAAAGAGGGGAATCAGCGGCGCATTCTAGGGTTTTCCGTCATCTTTTCCCTGATGAAACTGCTCAAGCGTGATGGGGAGGACTTCAAAGGGCAGGTGCTACGCTATGATCGGGGTATTACCGATCAGTTTAATTCGACGGTGACGTACGCCAGTATCGTGTTTGTCTAACGGGTCTGTTGAAAAAAGCCGCCAGCGGCGTTATCCCCATTTTTCCGTGCTCACGTATTGCACATACGCTCCGCGCGAAAAAATGGCTGTGGCCTTGCTGGACGGACTTTTTTGAACCGACCCGAATCTTCCAAGGGGCCGTATGACTATGCGACCTTTTGCCCTCGGAGATCAGTATTTTTCAACACTCCGCTTAAGGGCTATTCTTCTGCTCTGATCTTCATTGGTACGGGTTCCAGCGGATTGTCCCGGCTATCGCGTGGCAAGGCGACAATTTGATCCACCACATCCATACCTTTCACTACTCTGCCAAACACCGTATACATGCGATCAAGACTGCTGGTGTCTTCCACGATGATATAGAA
>JBGSSO010000242.1:0-13733 GCA_041737015.1 Nitrospirales bacterium | reverse complement strand
CGGCGACGCTTAACGCTTCTTGACGTTCGCCCTCCCTTCTGACTGGTGCTCGACCGAACAAGGTTGAAAGCCGACCCTGTAACTCGTCCAATTCTCGAAACGGATCCCAACGTGTGATGGCACTCATCTCGTAACCTCCTTTTTTACCCTAGAAGAAAAATATTGATCATACCTGCACCTAATATAAAGCAATGGATATGCCAACAGTTTAAAAGAAAAGGTGACTGAAATTTGAGGAAAAAATTTGGGGAAAACCCGTTATTCTTCATCCTTCGTGGCAAAGCGCCTCATTCAAAGCGACCAAGTCTGTAGCACATGTCATCAACCGGAAAAAGAAAGCCAGTCTTCCTGTTAGGGGCTGTTGAAAAAAGCCGCCAGCCGCGTTCTCGCCATTTTCCCGTGCTCACATACTGGAAGTACGCTCTGCGTGCAAAAATGACTGCGGCCTTGCTGGACGAACTTTTTTGAACCGCCCCGAGGCCTCTCATATGCTACGTGCCTGTAGGTCAAGATGCCCTTTGAAATTATTATTTAACACTCCCAGTTATTTAAAACCTACCGGACAATCAGGACCGGGCAAGGTGTCTGGTGTAACACGGAATGCGAAACGCTCCCCATCAAAAATCGGGAGAAACCTCCCCGACCATGCGTACCCATCATGATCAGGTCGGATTGGGAGGCGTGGCCTTGTTCGAGGATGGCATAGGCGGGATCGCCAATCCCGACATGCGCTTGACAGGCGTAGTTCATCCGGGTGAGCCGGTCAGTGATGGCTTTCATGCGTTCCTGGGCCTCTTCTATGGCTTGAGCTTCCTGTATGTCCGATTGTCCTACTGTGGTTGGCCAGGACAGTTGGGGTTGTGGCCAGACCGCGAACACCTCGACCTCAACACGTTGTCGAAAAGGTTGGAGAGCCAAAAACTGTAACGCCACGTCTGCGTCTTCTTGACCCTCAATGGGAAGAAGAATCTTTTTTAACTGAGTCATGGGGGTTTTGACGATCATGGTTGAACACGGCGCATGCATCAGGACCCGATGAGACACGCTCCCGAGAATCAGTTCTTTGACTGGGCCAAGGCCCCTGGCTCCCAATACAATCAGATTGGATTGTGCGGATCGTGCCGTTTCCACAATCACGTCGACCGGATGGCCGATTTGATGGACCCGCTGCACATGGGAGAAATCGGCAGGCAGGTGTTTCTGCGCCTCATCGAGAATTCCTTCCCCTTCTTTTCTCAATTGGGCTTTGATTTCTTCCTGGGCTTCGGTTCTGAGATCCGGCGTAATCATCGGATAGTTGAAATCGGGAAGGTGGAGAGCATGAACCAGTGTCAATTCTTCAGGCGGCGTAAAATGTGCAAGAGCATGAACAGAAAAGGTGGAACAGGATGAACCATCAATTGGAACGACTATTCTCATGGGGTCTCCCTTTTCAAAGTTGTTGGCCGTGCCATCCTTGTCTTAGATGGAGCAAGAGGAGTGCCATCGAAAAACACGAAATCTCTCTAGAGGTGTGCTATTCCCTGAAATTCCAAGTGGCAGCCTGATAATGAGAGAGGAGAATCGTGGTGACTAACAACCACGGGAAGGGGCTCTCCTTAATACTTACAAAATATTCCAAGAGGTAGGTGGTCGGGCACCTTCGATTCTTTACTATGGCAAAGTAGCATGAGTTGAGTTGGACCAGGTGACGCAAATTGCTACAGTAGGGAAATTGCTGATTGGTGAAAAAGGCTACAGACGATGAATTTTTTTCGTCTCTAGTCGACAATCCGGGAGTAGATGGGGGAGTCATCGAAGGGAAATGTACCTTAACCAGGGTGGGCTGAGGCCGTTGTCTTTAGGAAATCGTGGTCTCAGGTTACACCGAGTTCAATAAGGAATATGGCAATGGTCAACGATTCTCCAGCTGTTTTGGTCGTCGATGATGAACCCGAAATGCGGCAATTACTTCGGGACATTCTCGAGGAAGAGCACTATCGAGTCATGGTGGCTTCAGATGGTCACGACGCGCTCAACCGGATGGAAACGGAAAAGTTTCCCGTGGTCTTAACGGATTTACGGATGAAAGGCATGGACGGGCTGGGATTGTTGGAACATGTTCTTCGAAAGCATCCGGAATCCAATCTCATCATGATGACGGCCTTTGGCACCGTTGAGTCGGCCGTTGATGCGATGAAGCAAGGCGCGTTCGACTATCTCACCAAACCTATCAAGAGCAATGAATTATCGGTGACTGTGGCAAAAGCCATGCGAGAGGCACTTCTTCGCCAGGAGGTCAAGCAATTACGGCAACAGGTCAGCCGGGAATTTTCGTTTGACCAGATTCTCGGGAAAAGTAAACCGATGAAAGAAATTTTCGATCTGATCCGGCGAGTGGCTGATTCACAGACGAATATTTTAATCACGGGAGAAAGTGGGACGGGAAAAGAACTTGTGGCCAAAGCCATTCATTTTAATAGTCAACGTAAGGCCGCTCCCTTTGTTCCGGTGAACTGTGCGGCCATTCCTGAGCTGTTGCTGGAAAGCGAACTATTTGGTCATGTGCGCGGCGCCTTTACGGATGCGAAGTCGGATAAACCCGGTTTGTTTGAAGAGGCCCACGATGGCACGTTGTTTTTGGATGAAATCAGTGAAATGCCCATGATGCTTCAAGCCAAGTTGCTTCGTGCCGTACAAGAGCGGGAAATCCGGCGGGTAGGGGCAACTCGCTCCATGTCGATCAATGTCCGGTTGGTGGTCGCAACGAACGTGCAATTAGGTGAGGAGGTCAAGGCCAAGCGGTTTCGGGAGGATTTATATTATCGTCTGAATGTGATTGAACTGCATTTACCTCCTCTTCGGGATCGCAAAGAAGATCTGCCTATCCTGGTTCAGGGGTTACTTCAAAAAAGTGTCACCGCGCAGCAAAAACATATTGAAAGTGTAGAAGAGCCGGCCATGGCCCGGCTGATGGATTATCAGTGGCCCGGTAATGTGAGAGAGTTAGAAAATATCCTGGAGCGTGCGGCGACCCTGACGCAAGGGAAAAAGATTTGTTTGGACGATCTTCCCTCCAATATTCGGAACCTCCAAGGAGATGGACAACTCATCGGTGATGCCGCGGAGCGGTTACTTCCCCTTGAGCAATTAGAAAAGTCTTACATCCGGCGTGTGCTAGAAAAAATGGGTGGGAATAAATATCAAACGGCGCATGTGCTCGGCATTGATCGAAAGACGTTATATCGCAAGCTGGCTGAAATGGAGGAAGTGGTATGAAGGCGCCAAGAGTCAGAAGGATAGCGCGGAATCATGGTGCTTCCGGGGTGCTCCCTCTTTATCCGGAGTCAGTCCGGCGAGGGATGTTTCATTTGGTCGCTGGATCATCCATTCGTTGAATCTTAGTTTCCTGATTGTCAAAATCACCCTCCCGGTCAATCGATGAGTCACGATCCACGACCCCCAGACCTTCATCACGACGAAGTTCATGCGCTCCGCCAGGAATTGGCAGAACTGCGAGCCGTCCAGGCGATGCATCAGGAAGCCAGGGACGGGTTGGAGGCGATTGAGCAGCAACTGGCAGGCATCATCCATTCGGCCATGGATGCCATTATCATCATCGATGACGATCAACGGATTGTCATCTTTAATGCGGCCGCTGAGGAAATTTTTCAGTGTTCGGCTCAAGAGGCACTGGGAAATACCCTCGACCAATTTATTCCGATCCCTCTGCGGTCTGCCCATCGTGAACACATCCGCCGATTTGCCGAGACTGGAGCCACTTCCCGACGGATGGGGGCCAACATGGAAATTTCCGGACTGCGAGGGAATGGCGAGACCTTTCCTTTGGAAGCCTCGATTTCTCAAACCGAACGATCGGGGAAGCGATGGTTGACGGTGATTCTTCGGGATATTTCCCAGCGAAAACAAAACGAAGAGCGGTTGTCTTACCTGGGGAGAATTCTTGAGGAGTCTGTCAATGAGATCTATGTGTTTGATGCCATGACTCTGCGATTTACTCAAGTCAATAAAGGCGCCAGGGAAAATATCGGATACACCATGGAAGAATTGTGCGCCATGACACCGCTGGATTTGAAACCGGATCTTCCGAGCGACCAGTTTCTGGAGCTGTTGGCTCTTCTTCGGACGGGCCAACGGGAACAAGTGGATTTTCGGACATCCCATCGGAGAAAAGATCGAACGACCTATCCGGTTGAAGTCCATCTTCAATATTTACAGGAGGAGGGTCGTCGGGTCTTCCTCGCGATTATCATGGATTTGACGGAACGGGTCGCAACCGAGCAGGAATTACAGGAGGCGCAACGGACCTTATCGACCCTTCTCAAGAATCTGCCGGGCATGGTCTATCGATGTGAAAATGATCGAGATTGGACCATGGAGTTCATTAGTCCGAGTTGTCAAGACCTGACGGGATATTTACCTGATAAATTTATCCAATCGCGAGAGGTGTCGTATGGTCGGGATGTGATGCTTCAAGATGATCGCGAGCGGGTCTGGCAGGACGTGCAGGAGGCTCTCAAGGACCGTAAGCCGTTTCAGTCCAGCTATCGGATTCGAACAGTGGAGGGACCCGTCAAATGGGTGTGGGAACAGGGGTGTGGGATCTTTTCAGAAACAGGCGAGGTTGTCGGGATTGAAGGGTATGTGGTGGATATTACCCAACAACGTGCGTTGGAGGATCAACTGCGAAAAACGGAACGATTGGCCGAGTTGGGCACGTTGGCATCGGGCATGGCCCATGAAATCGGCACACCGATGAATGTGATATTAGGAAGAGCGGAATTGTTAATGCGTAAAGCTCCGGATGAGCGCACCAGGCGGGGATTGGAAACAATTGTGACTCAGGTGGAACGCATTACAAAAATTATGAATCAGTTATTAAGCTTTGCCCGGAAACGTCCTGCTGTACGGCAGGGTGTCAACTTAGAGACCGTGATGATCGATGTTCTGGATGTGCTGCAGGAGAGGTTGGGTAAACAGCATATTCAGGTGATGAAAACAGTTAGCTCTCACTTGCCAAAGGTATTGGCGGATCCGGATCACATGAACCAGGTATTTTTAAATCTTATTTTGAATGCCTGCCAGGCGATGTCCGATGGAGGGACTCTGAGCCTGACCCTTCAGCCAACCGATGATACGGTGGAACTCACTGTGCAAGATACCGGGTGTGGGATTCCTCAGGAGCAGCTCTCAAAGATTTTCGATCCGTTTTTTTCCACCAAGGCCGTGGGGGAGGGGACCGGCTTAGGGCTCACCGTGGTTCATGGCATTCTCCAGGAACATCAAGGTGCCATCCGTGTGACGAGTGTGCCAGGCCAAGGGACAACCTTTATCGTTTCCCTGCCCATTTATTCTGAAGGAGTACCGCATGAGGCGTAGGTCGAGGATGAGTCTAAGATTGAATCTGCTGAATGCTTCTTTTTTTCTTTTCTCCTTCCCCCTTACTTCTCACTCCTCACGGGTTACCCTTCACGATTCCAATCACCTTCGTTCGTGTCCTTCCGGTTCGATGTGGACGACCACGTCCTCCAGAGATTCAAAATGATCAATGAGATGCTCTTCAATTCTGGTCGCGAGAGCATGGGCTTTTTCGACTGATAGGGTTGGATCAACGTGAACCGAGAGATCCATGAAGACGTGATGGTTCAGTCCGCGTGTTCTGATATCGTGACAATGCATGACGCCGGTTACCGACATCACGGCGGTTTGAACTTCCCCAGGGTCCAATCGAACCGCGTCTGTTAACGAAGACAGGACGTCTTTAAGCACCATGAATGCCGTCCAGGCGATCACGCCGGCAATCAGGACCGCCACCAAAGGATCAACGAAGGCATATCCGGCTTTCACCGCCAATAGCCCTGCCAGGACTGAACATGATGTCAGGACATCACTCGCCGTATGATAGGAGTCGGCGGTGAGGATGTCGCTTTTGAGTTCGGTGCCTTTTTGTCGTTCCCATCGAGTCACAAAAATATTCACCACTAGGGTTCCGATCATAATAAAAAAACTGATGCCGGTCACCTGAGGGTGCACATCAAAGGTCCATGACTGATAGGCTTTCCAAAGAAGATAGACGCAGGTCATGACCAGGAAGCCTCCGATGGATCCGGCCGTCAAGGCTTCAAATTTTTTATGACCATAGGGATGGTTAGCATCCGGAGGAGGGGCGGTCAGCCAGAGCCCGATCAAACCAATCACATTCGAGAGGCCATCGAAGGCGGAATGAAGGCCATCAGCCTGCATGCCCAATGAATGCGTCACTACGCCATAGCCCCACTTCGCGGCAGCGACAGCTAGATTCAATATGAGGATCCACCACAGGACCCGGCGAATTTCTCGAAGACGGCTCATGTTTGGTGTAAAGGAATCAAGAAGAAGTATGCCTGAGTCTTTGTTCGTGTTTGCGTGCTCTCATTTACCCCGCTGCACCGAAGAGCGTTCCAATCCCCGCAGTCAGTCCCATGGCCAGTGCACCCCATAATGTGACGCGCATGGCGCCTGTCATCACCGACGCACCGCCTGCCTGTGCTGCTAACCCTCCTAATCCCGCGAGAAACACCAGTGAGGTTCCAGAAACCACGGGAATCAGGATGGCCTCCGGGATGATGGTCGCGGTCACAAGAGGCAGGGCGGCTCCGACAGCGAAGCTTCCGGCCGAGGCCATGGCCGCCTGAATCGGACGCGCACTGAGGTTTTCGGAGATGCCGAGTTCGTCACGTGCATGCGCTCCAATAGCATCATGGGCCATGAGTTGTGTGGCGACTTGCTTTGCCAGCGTTGGATCGAGGCCTCGCTCCACATAGAGAGCGGCAAGTTCCTTGTGCTCAGCTGAAGGGTCGGAGAGGATTTCCGTGTGCTCAAGAGCAAGGTCGGCCTCTTCGGTATCTGCCTGTGATTGAACAGACACATACTCACCGGCAGCCATCGACATGGCTCCGGCGACCAGGCCGGCTACTCCCGCGATCAAGACCTCGCTGTGAGTGGCATTCGCTGCAGAGACGCCAAGCAGCAGGCTGGCTGTCGACACGATTCCGTCGTTGGCGCCCAAAACCGCTGCCCGAAGCCATCCGATGCGCTCAGTGCGATGATGTTCCCTATGTCGAATCCGCATGTGTCCAGTTTCCGTTATACGCAGGTGCTCACGGCTGAAAGGGTTCTTTTTAAAGGTGATTCATCGCGGGAAATGAAAAGCTGAACACCTGTTTCTGCCCCTCTACTCTTGAGCTTCTGGTCTTATTTCGCAAGGCGTTTGCGGATAGCCTGCAACTCTTTCTGGCGCGCCTTGTTCGTTATTGGATAACTCATGTTGAGACTCTTCAATGTTTCGACGATCACATTCGAAATGATGAGCCTGGCGTTCTTTTTGTCATCGGCAGGCACGACATACCAGGGACCGGTTTCTGTGCTCGTGGCACTCAAGCAGGCCTCATAGGCCTGCATATACTCTTTCCAATACTTTCGTTCCTTAATATCAGCCAGGCTGAATTTCCAGTTCTTCTCGGGTTCGTCAATCCGTTGAAGAAATCGCTTTCGCTGCTCTTCCTCTGAAAGATGAAGGAAAAACTTTATGACTCGCGTGCCATTCCGGTAGAGATGGTTCTCCAGGTCCACGATAGAGCGGTACCGATCTTTCCAGAGGGTTTTTTCATCAAGTAATTCGTCCGGCAGTCCCTGGTTGAGCAGAATCTCCGGATGCACTCGCACGATCAGCACTTCCTCGTAATAGGAACGATTGAATATGCCGATCCGGCCCTGTTCAGGGAGAGACTGCGTCGTGCGCCACAAAAAATCGTGGTCCAGTTCCGTTGCACTGGGATGCTTGAAGCTGAACACCTGGCAACCTTGTGGATTCACGCCGGACATGACATGTCGGATGGCGCCGTCTTTGCCTGCGGCGTCCATGGCCTGAAATATCAGCAGCAAGGCATAGCGATTTGAGGCGTAAAGGAGGCGTTGTAGGTCGCTGAGTTCTTCTATATGTTTCTTGAGAGCCTGCTTGTACTGTTTTTTCGACTTATAGATATCCTTTACCCTGGTTGGCCACTTGTTAAGATTGACCGTTGTGCCTTCGGGCACCCGAAAATCTTTGGTATGCATGTTCATGGTTGTTCTTCTTTCATCGTTCGATGTGTGGTTCCCCTGCATGGCATTCCGTGGCGGCTGGTTTGTTGGCCAGCGCCTCAAAGCCGGAGATGACGTCAAAGAGTTCCTCGTCGATGCCGCTTTGGCGCAATTGGTGGAAATGCCGATTGAGATCCTCCAGGAGCTCGTCGATGTTTTTCTCGGCGCGTTGCATGGCGGTCAATCGGCTGGCGTTTTCGCTGGCGAGAGATTCGGCACATGCCCGAAAGAGTGAGATAAAGAGATACTCATGAATGAGCGCCCGCAGCGTTGCCGCACCATTGCCGATGACCTCCGGCAGATTTCCTGTCGGCCACGGGAGTATGGCCAACTCGCTTCGCCAGGTTTCGTCCAGCGGCAACAGGCGCTGATTGACCGGAGCATACACCGCTCTCGACGTGGGGCGGTTATAGAAGAGGTGGAGTTCGGCGATTTCCCCATGGCTGCGGCGGTTTTCGCTTTCCAGGAGAATCTGTCCGACCAGCGGAGTGATGGCCTTGACGGAATTCGGGACGGGAAAGAATCCTAGTAACTCCAGATTCGCGTCTGCCAGGCGGGCTTGCACGCGCTCACCGACGGCCCATACCCTATGGCGACCAGGCAACGCGGCCAGCGTCTTAACCGCGTAATCGGCTATCACCTCATTAAACTGGCCCACCAGTCCCTGGTCTGAACCGAACACGACCGCCCCAATCGCCCCTGCGGATGTTTGTATTTTGTGCTCTCCCAGTAAGGCCATCGTCGGGTCTTCCCGAAAACAGACGCTTAACCCCAGCTCCACGGTGCGAGCATAGCCGGCCAATGCGTTCACCGATTGCTCGTATTGTCCAATGCTCGAGGCGGCCAGGGCCTTCATCGTGCGAACCACCGATTGGAGGTCTCCTGCTCCGTCGATCTGTCGACGCAAACCGATCATGGTATCGCTCATGCCTTCTCCTTGAGTTCCGGTGTGGGCTGAAAGCATTCCAGTGCTTGACGGGCAATCCGAATAATCGTTTCACGATCTTCGGCATTTAATTTGGCTGCGCCTTCCAATCGTTTGCGCACCTCCAAGGGGATGTCGAGGGACGCCTTGTGTAAAATCTGTTCAGCCTTCGTCATCTGGTCAAGCGGCACAGGATCAAACAAGTTGTCGGTCAACGCCAATAGCAAGGCGATTTGAGCGGGCACGGACATCGGGGCGAATTCGGGCTGCTTGAGGCAGGCGCGGATTCGCCGTCCGTGCTCGATAATCTTCCGGGTGTCTTCATCAAGACGGGCGCCGAACCTGGCGAAAGTTTCCAGTTCCTCAAACTGTGCATAGGCCAGTTTGAGATTTCCCGCCACGGCCCGGTAGGCCGCTCGCTGTGCTTTGCCCCCAACCCGGGAAACGGACCGACCGACATCGACAGCAGGCAGTACCCCTAATTCGAACAGGGAGGGTGAGAGGTAGATCTGCCCATCCGTAATGGAAATTAAATTGGTCGGAATGTACGCGGAAATATTTTGCCCTTCGGTTTCGATGATGGGCAGGGCAGTCAGGGAGCCGCCACCCAGTTCTTTGCGCAGATGGGTGGCGCGCTCCAGAAGCCGCGAGTGGATGTAAAAGATGTCGCCGGGAAATGCTTCTCGACCGGGTGGGCGGCGCAAGAGCAGGGACAGCTCACGATAGGCGCGGGCGTGATGCGTCAGGTCGTCATAGACAATCAGCACATCGCGACCCTGGTTCATGAAATGTTCCGCAATACTGGTTGCGGCATAGGGCGCGATATAGGCGAGCCCCGGTGGGTCGTTGCCTTCGGTGACGACGACGACGGTATACTCCATCGCCCCTTGTTCGCGGAGAGTGGAAACGACTTTGGCCACCCCGGACGCGCGCTGGCCAATGGCGCAATACACGCAGAGCACATTCTGGTAGCGCTGGTTGAGAATAGTGTCGACCGCAATGGCAGTCTTGCCTGTTTGCCGGTCGCCAAGAATTAATTCGCGCTGGCCTCGCCCGATGGGAATCAGTGCATCGATGACCTTGATGCCGGTTTGTAGCGGTACCGAGACGGGGGCACGATTCATGATGGGCGGGGCCGGACGTTCGATAGGCAGGCGCTCGGTAGAAACCACAGTCCCGTGGCCATCCAGAGGCCGTCCCAATGGGTTGATGACTCGCCCGATTAATTCGTCGCATACTGGTACGTCCATAACGTGTCCCCTGCGTTCGACCTCATCACCCGCATGCAACTGCCAGTAGTCGCCAAGGAGCACAACGCCGATTTCGTCTTCATCGACGTTGAAGGCGATGCCATACACATCACCGGGAAATTTCAGCACCTCCTCAAACCCCACGCGGGGAAGTCCGGAAACTCTGGCGATGCCGGTGGAGACGTTTGTGATCCTCCCAATCTCGTGGGCCGCCATGCCGATTGTGAAGCCTTCGCGTGCGTGGCTCATGCCGGTGAACGTTGTGTCGAAAAGACTGCGCAGGTTTTCAAAAGGGTTATTCATTGGCATGTGGTTCGGGATGTGCGTCGACTTTGGCTGTCGGTTTTGAACGTTCTTTCAGGAGGTTGTCGACGCTTTCATTTAATGACGCAAGATAATCTCCGATGCTCCAGGCAATCTTGTGTCCATTGGCTGTGAGTTCGATGCCGCTGATCAGGTCTGGGGCTGTCTCGAACTGGACTTGGGTGTGAATGGCGAGTTCGTCCTTGACCACACCTTCAATCGCGCGACGTTGGGACGAAGAAAGGTCGAACGTGCTGCGTATGATCGTTGGAGTGGATGCGGCTTTGAAGGCCGACTCTAGCTCCTTCCTCTCCACACTATCCAGTTCATGCAACCGTCGAATAAAGGCGTCGGTCATCTGTTCCTCAAGACTCGTCGTGGCAAGGTCCGTTAAGGTCTTGCGCGCGATGGCAAAGACTTCTTCCCGTGCTCGACGGCTGAGTTCTTCACTTAAACTTTGATGTTCGCTCCTCAGTGCCTCTTGCCATTTGGTGCGCAAGGCCTCCGACTCCTTCCGCGCGTTGTCGAGGAGCTGTTGACGCTCGGCTGTGGCTTGATCTACCGCGTTGGTCAGCAGTGCCGCGCGCTGCTGGTCAAATTCCTCGTTTTTACGCTGGAACTCTTCGCGTTCCTGCCGGGCTTCGGCTTTTTTCGCATTGGCGTCTGCGAGTTCAGCGGCGATCCGTTTCTCCCTGGCGTCAAGAGCATTGAGGATGGGTTTGTACAGGAAACGCTTTAACAACCATACCAGAATAAGAAAGTTGAGTGCCTGCGCGACAACGGTAAACCAGTCGATTAACATCGTCTCATTTCCCCGCGGCCTGGGTGAGGACGTGGTTCCAGAAGGGATTGGCAAAGATCAGAATCATTGAGACCACGAAACAGTAAATAGCCGTGGATTCGATCATCGCCAACCCCACAAAGAGTGTCCGGGTGATCGTGTTTGAGGCATCGGGTTGCTGGGCCAGAGAAGACAAGGCGGTTGATACCGCCCTTCCTTCCCCCAGGGCCGGCCCAAGGCAGCCGAACCCGGTGGTGAGGCCAGCCGTGACAATGGATGCCACCGCGATAAGAGTCATGCTGTCCATAGAGTCTCCTTTGGTTGTTGTGGCGTGTGTGTCACTATTTCCCCACAGATTCGGGTTGAGGTTCACGCTGACGAGTTCGTGTTGCGGCCGCAATGTAGACCGTAGCCAGGATACTGAAGATATAGGCTTGGACCATTCCGGTGAGCAGGCCGAGCAGGCTCATGAGGATCGGGAAGATGAAGGGCGTGATGGTCAGTAGAATGGCGACGATCATGGCTCCGCTCATCATGTTGCCGAACAGGCGGACAGCAAGGGCCAGCGTGCGGGAGAATTCGCTGATAATGTTAAACGGTAGCATGATGACGGTCGGTTTCAGGTAGGACTGGAGATACCCGCCGACTCCCTGCTCCTCAATCCCGAAAAGCGGGACGGCGACAAAGACACACAGCGCAAGGGCCACTGTGGTCGAGAGGGATCCTGTCGGCGGCTCGTAACCGGGAATGATCGTACAGAGGCTGGCAAGGGCGATGAACAGAAAAATTGTTCCCAGAAAGCTGAGATACTTCCGTGGCTGACTCAGGCCTACCTCTTCAATTTGTTTCTGGATGGCGGTGACAACAATTTCCAGAAGATTCTGCCAGCGAGAACGTTGCAGACCGGTGGACAAGTGCCGCGTAATGACTGTTGATCCAATAGCCAACAAGAGCATCAATCCCCACGTGAATGCAATTGTGGCATTCAGCTTAATGAACCCGTATTGCCAGAAAATGATGTCGTCCGGGCTAAGGCGCATGGCTGGGCTCCTGTGCCGGTCTGCTTGGGTTTTCGGCTAAGCCGGTGAGCCGCGTTACGATCGGACGGGCAATGGTAAATCCAACGAGGCAGACGAGCAGCTTTTCCCATTGGCCGTCCGAGACCATATAGAAACCGGCCAAAGTCATGCTCGTTCGCACCAGCAGGCTGCCGATGAACCAAAAGGCCGGTTGTGTGGATGCCAGGCCTTTCCGAATCGTCCACCATAGGCCACCGAAAAACATCGCTCCGAGCAACATTCCCGTGACCAGCGCAGGCATCATCCTAAAGATGATAAAGATTTCATTCATCGTGATTTTCCTGTTCGGCTCGTATTTCCTGGTCTTCCCTGGTCACCCAATGCCAGGCATTCACACAGCCGATTATTAGGCCGATGAAGAGCAGGGTGAGCGTCCAGGAATGAGGTGCGGGATACTGTTTGTCCAGCCAGAGACCGAGCGACGCACCAAGGAGCGTTGGAATCGCCACAGACCAACCGACCAGCCCCATCATCCCCAACCCAAACCAGATGGTCCGGGTCGTGTGACGTTGCGCCTTGAGTTTGCGCGCAGCCTTCGTGCCGACCTGTCGGGCGAAGGTCGTCTTTTCCCTAAGAGGCTTCTCTTCCGGCTTCTCAGTCATGGCGAAAATCCGCGAAACGCCTCACAAAACTACTTTCCAATTTGGCCATCACGGAGCGGAGACTTTGCTCCTGTTCGTCCAAAGTCAGAAATTCACGTTCCACCGCCTCGCGCAATTGGTGGAGGTCAGTCCCGGCAATGGCGTTCCTTACGGAGACCAACACCTCCTGGCCATTTTTGACCAGCACTCCTTCATCGAGGGCCACATATTGCTCATCATCCCCGTTGGTTTCGTAAATCAGAATTCCCGGCTCGAGTGCCGCTACGCAGTCCAGCCGTTGAGGCAAAATGCCAAACGCGCCCTGACGGGTCTCTGCGACAATACGTGTCACCGTGTTCTGCTCGGCGAAGGTCCTGAACGGCAGAAGAATTTTCAGTGTCATGAGCGTTGGCTGCATGTTCGATCTCTCGTTGCGGCTTCGACTAGCGTTCGGACTTCGCATTGGGCTTCGACTCACGTTCGTCTTGAACGGCAGATTTGCCTGATTTCGCTTTTTCCACCGCTTGGTCAATGGCTCCAATCATGTATAGGGTATGCTCCGGATAATCCTTAAACTCGTCCCCCAGGATGCGTTCACATCCGTCCAAGGCGTCCTTGCGGCTGACAAGCTGTCCTTTGAGGCCTGAGAACTGTTCCGTCGTGAAAAACGGCTGGGTGAGAAATCGCTCCAGC
>JBGSSO010000336.1:0-5724 GCA_041737015.1 Nitrospirales bacterium | reverse complement strand
AAAACCGTATTTGATCCAAAAACACATGAATTAGACAACCTCCCCCATGCGTACTCCCGATTTCCAGATAGTACGTATTGACCACATCATCCGATAGCCGAGGAAGTACCGTGTTATAGTAGTTCGCCACGCCACCAGGATCCTGCCGATCTGGACCTACAACCAAAACCTGCATCAACTACTTCTTACCCATAAAATAAACACTTGGATAGACAATCGTTGACAGTTTCGTTCGCTCTAAGACATACAGGATGACCTGAAATCTCTTGTAAATCTCATGAAAGTAAACACCAGACATATTATTTGTTTCGGAAAAAATTCCCTGCAGCATTCCACAAAGTTCCGGCGCGGAGAACCCTGCATGTGCACCAAACTCATTTCTGAATTTCCCCTCTAATCTTGCCTTCCAATCCATTAAATTCCACCGTAACTTTTGGAGAAATGTGGCATCCTTACTTCCTATGTATCCTAAAAACCGATGGCGATTGAGTGTTCCAATCCAATATCCTCCCGCAGGAGTTAGTACTCTTTTCATTTCTTTGAGCGCTCCAATTGGATTGTTCATATGCTCTAACGAATGATAACTGTATACAAAATCGAACGACCCGTCTTCAAATTCAAGAGCCGTCGCATCACCTAGCTGTAACACAACCTTACGAGCCGCTTCAGAATTAAAATTTTCTGCAACATCAATCCCAATTACTTCTGCATTCAAACATTCAGCTAATTTAGCCGCTTCCACACCCGTCCCACATCCTACAACGAGCATTCTCTTAATGTCTTTCTTCAGTTCCCTTTGTATTATACGGGACACCGCCTCTGTCTTTGTATCTCTCACCACTTGCTTTAATTCTCCCTCATTTACTTAGGAATCACAAATTGTCCACTCAAAGGAATAGCTGGGAGAACACCCTGAGTAGAAAAACCACACCACATTCATGGGAAAACCTTCCTTTCTCTCCGAGCTTAAGAAGGCGAAACTACTACCTGTTCAGTCTCTAACACCACGCTACCATCCTCTACGCGTCATAGAACAATGAGTAAACAGTTATTACTACTCATACACACCGTTATCATTGATGCATTTGAAAATTTCATATGGTTAGTACTATGCTTCTAATGGCACATCTATCTGACCTAACCACAGTGGCTTACCCTTCGAAACGAGGTGATCGGAGTTCGCTGCTCTTGATTGGGAATGAGGTCCCCACATTTCTGGATCATTCGGAATGTTTCGCTTTCCAAGTGATGATCGCTCCCCTTTTTCAGAAATATTGCAGGGTCAGCTCGATGGCTAGCTTAAATTCTTCAACCGTATCATTTTCCGCAGAAGGTTTAGTAAATTCTTCCGCCGCTCCATTTTGCAATTCTCAATGAGGACGCCTCTCATTATATTTCCGTTCCCACTCTGCCTATTTGTGTTTGGCCTCATCGAGAAAGATGAAGCATTGGGTTCTCAACCATTCTCTCCTATAGGCATTGTCGGTTGGGTTCCCAAGGCTGGAGAATCATCTTGACCTGCCATTGATACGCCCACCGTTCAATAGTCTGGCTCGTAAATCACTCCGATTGCACAGCACAGTTTCATTGGACTCCCCCGGCGTTTCATGATTAATGAATACGGTCACGATATGCTCTCTACTCACCCCATAGCCAGCTTCAATTGGCAAATATCCTCGGTTGAACAGATCCAATACGGTCAAGGCCAGAAAGCTGCAATCAGCAAGAACACTTCTTTTTTGAATGGTCGCGAGGACTTTCTGCCCTTCTTCATGACATACATTTCTGGCTCATTGGAGAATTTTTCAGTTTGGCAGGGTCTGGCGGGAAATCTGTCTGGCTTGGAAGTCAACAACAATTTTATAATCATCGTGATCGATAAAAATTTTCTCGTCTTGTTCTACATATTTGACTTGAGCTTTCCTATTACCCAAAACGTGCAGGAGATGCACTCTTTCATTTGGCCGTATGTTATTAAGGACAGTCGTAGCAAGCATTCCGGAATAATTGCCGGTAGTAGAGACCCTTTCTTCCGGCGGAATTACAAAACTTGAAACTTCCAGCTTGGCTTCTTTGGGGTAAACAAGCTTGTAACTATACTCCTTATATTCAGCAGACATAATGGCATCCAAGCCATCAAAACTCCAAGAACCAACTTTCCCAGATACTATATCTCTACTTTCTTGTAGAGACCATACTTCCTTAGGGCTTAAAACCCGATTGTAAATCTGCAGTTCATCGACCATTCCACTGAACCCTCCACCGAGAGTAAATTTCTGACCATCTGGCATCCAGGTTGGGTCAGTTATACTTGCATCTTCTATTTTTTCACCATTTAAGTAAACTTGACCTACATGGCGCATAATATCCCAGGTTATCACGATATGGTTCCATTTCCCTATGGTAACTCCGAAGCTCTTGCTAAAGGGATAACTAGAAGCACTGTTTTTCTGAAATGCTATTTGTAAGCCCATATTATCTCCAATACCAACATCATAAGTTCGGATGAAAATATGATTACGCTCCTTATCGTACTGATCAAAGATAACTTTCTCTTTTCCCCCTTCAGAATCAGGAAAATTGATCCAGAGGGAAAGCGATCCATTGGTGGGAAAACTTTTGCCATCGAGGCTTGGAAATTCAATTCTGGTTTTTTCTCCAGCGAAACCAATGCCACGCCCCTTCTTACCTTCTGAAATCCTGGCATCGATAATATTTCCATCATTTCCAATGCCGCTGATGTCATACGCTTTAGACATGCTTTCAATAGGATTGAGAATAACTTCTTGCGAATTACTCTCAGATAGGTAGGCCTGACTTCCCGTATGCAACAGCGCCTTAACCTGTCCACTAGTTGCTAATACGACATCATCACGAATAATCTGAAACCCTTCCGGCACAGAGATAAAACTGCGTTGCCAGCTTTGTATTCCGGCAGTCTTCCGGTAGATCGGGGCCATTTCTGTAATAATATACTGCCCCATGTCAGTTATTGATGAGTAAACGGGCCATACAGTTCCCTTATGTTTTTTTACCTCATCACGATTGAACCATTTTGAGTCGCTCCCGAGTTGCCCTATATTGTTAAATAGAAGGACATTATGGTTTTCCGTATGCTTCCGCATCACATAACCGTCATCAATAGCAAGCCAGTTGCCATTGGCCCAAGCAAGAAATTCTCCAGCATCAGGGTGAATATGTGAATCAGCATAGTGATTTAGTGATTCTGAGTGAAATCCTTGGGGTGGTCCAGATTTATAAAAACTCCAGAAGGCTGAATCAGACCAATTGGTCCTGGCAAACAGAATTCCCATATTTGGGAAATGTTGGTAGGGCTTCAGTTCATCAGGAGGGACAGGATTAACTGATGCCTCATACCAAAATAAGTCCAGCCAGTGGTGCTCTGCGTTTTTCCCACGGGCTAACTCAATTCGATCTGCCAACCATTGGGCATGCCCATCAGAAAAATTTCCTGCTAAGGCTCTAAGAAGATGCCCGGGACCCTGGAAGTCTGTTCGCGGACCATCAGAATAATCAACTAGTTCAATAAATCCTGGTAGGGAGGCATGCAAGCGATAGAGCCCGGCATTTTTAAAGTATTCGTGACTCTCAAACTGTTTCCCCACATTCGGATCAAATCTACGAATAGCCAAAAAATAGCTCAAAAGATGCTGCATTCCTGCTCCCCAGTAACTGGCTCCCTCATGAGATGCGCCGTCTGGCGAAAGCAGGCGCAGCACCTGTTGATAGTTGGCATTAACCATGCTAAGCCAGTCATCAGCTTCCTCAATCTCTCCGTACAAGGCGGTTGCTGTGTATGCCAAAGCAGTGGCTATTGTATAGTTATGATTCTGCAAATAATCCTGTGTCCACCAAATGGACCTATCAACAAAGAGTTGATATAAAATGTTGGCTTGGAGTCTCATCTTGTCGCGGTAACGTTGCCGCTCATCTTCTGTAAGCTGATCATACAGCCAGTCGTAAGTCAGGCTCATGCCCAGCAACACATGACCTGATCCTATATCCTTATTAGTAGCCCAATTTTCATATGATGCCAATGCATTCATCCAGGAACGAATTCCATCCAGGTAATTTTCCTCCCCTGTTAGCAACCATGCCATTGCCATGTATGGGAGTTTATCGCCCAAAGATCGAATTGGCCCCTCACCATATTCTGTAATTCGTTTATTATTTTCACAAATACTCTTATTAGCCTTGCAGGGAGGCGTCATCCTAGAATTTTCCTCCGCACGCTGCCGAACCGTTCTCCAGAAACTTCGGTACGGTTCTTTCTCGATTAATATTTTTAATTCTTCAAGTTGCTTATTGAAAGTAAGTAAACGTGGGCGCTGATAGATTGGTATATTCGAAATTCTGTCAGATTTAGTAATTTTTGGTTTTACTCTCAAGGGTTTATGGCCATTATAATTTTCTTGATTGTCACACAAATCACCAATCCCATCACCATCAATATCTGACTGTGCCGGATTTACTAGAAGGGGACAATTATCATCTGCGTCGCTTATCCCATCTAAATCCTGGTCAAAGGCTGCAAAAGTTGTGGCTTTAAAACTGAATAAAATTAAAAAAATCACACAAATTGAGAAAAGGCTTAATCTGAACATAGACCCACCTTAATTCCGCAGCATATTATGAAATTTATCAAAATGTCTGGAAGGGCCCTCTTTCCTTCAAAAGAATTCAATTGGAAAAATGAGGCTGCAGTTAATAATCACATTTCATTGCTTTTCGAGTCGTATTTTCTATTTTTGAGTTGGAAAAAATTAAATTATGCGCTTTCCTAAGATTGACTTAAACGTATTTCAAAATTTTAGTGGCTTTACCATTCTAGTTCTAGTATCTGGATAAATATTTCTTTCAAGTTGAGCATCTGACATAATGCATTTCCATGCCTCTACCGATTGTTCTAGCCGATAAAAAAATGCTATTGCTTTATACGGAACAAAAAAGCTATGCATTAATAGCTTTCAACGGAAGAACTTTTTTCAAACCAGAGTAGGCCAAAAAGGTCATAGAAAAATCAAAGAATTGAATGACCACGAAACCTATTCATGGATAACATGGAAGTTAATAGGAAAATTTTGTCACATTCAATACATCGACTTCCCCATTCAATTTACCTAGCATTCCAGAAAATGAAATCTTTCAGATAGGGGATGCGCAAAAAAAGATGAAATTCATATAAAATTTGGATTTTGAAATCTAAATTTTTGAATAAAAATACAGAAAAGATTAAATTGAAATACTTGAAAAACAATTTTGGTTCAATTGCTTTTAATTTCGTCACGATAGGGTGTCGGAAGGCCTATTTTCCTACCTGTTAGGGTTTGGAAGAATGCAGCGAAGACGCTGAAATTTTCTTGTTTCGCTAATCAAGGCCACGTCAAAAAATTTTCTAAGTAGATCGAGCCCTTCGGTACCGATTCTACAGTCTAAAATTAGGGCACCTTGCGGACTCAGGTGCTTGTGCACATAATCTAAATAGGTTTCAACAGGATAATGAAATCCCCAAGATATAATAGAGGTTATTAAATCAAAAGTTTCTTCCGGCATAACATCATGCACCACATTAATGGTATGAATTCTCGTTGTATCCACTCCTCGATACTCAAGGTAACTTTTGGAGAGATCAAGGTTATTATAGGCGGACCCCTTTTCTTTAAATCCGTAATAAACTTTTTTGTCCTGCTCGTTTCGATCTAC
>JBGSSO010000320.1:0-8330 GCA_041737015.1 Nitrospirales bacterium | reverse complement strand
GGCGAGCGGTTGCTGGATGCGGTTAGAGGAGAGGGATTTTCCTATCAAGATGTCACCATTCCGGTCACAGCATCGATCGGTTTGGCGGAGTTACTCCCTGGTGAAACCGTGCTCTCCTGGCTTGAACGTGCCGATCGTGCCTTGTATCGGGCAAAAGACAATGGTCGGAATCAATTGTGTCTGGCGACTGAGAATGTCGGAGAGGGGAAGAAAGTCTGAGCCGGAGCCGTAGGTGTTGGGCTTGTTTAGGTGAATAATTGGGGATCAGTGGAGTTCAGCCGTTGTAAGGCTAATTGATGGATATGGGCTATGTCTTCGAATTTCCCAATCCGGCTGTGGAAAAAACTGGCAATTTGTGGAATTCCGGTCATGATATGCCCAAGGATCGGTTCCCAATCGTTCGGTTCTACAGTTAGGCGACCCTGACTATTCTTACGGGCTGAGGCAATGGCGGCTTCGGTATCGGGATTGATCCAGATGTCCGCGATGATGCCGGAGAGTGCAACGGTATCCACCAGAGATTGAAAGTCCAGCGGAGTCTCAAATAATTCAGGAGTATGGCTATAGAGAATGGCCACCTGAAACTCTTCAGGAAGTTGCCAATGTTGAGCCAACCAGGCTCCCACCTGTGAATGATCAACTCCCAAGTGTTCAAGTTCATACTGGTGTAAGGTGGCATGATTGTCCTGGTTGTGATCTTGTAGTAAGGCAATTTCTTTTGAGGCCACCTCATTTAATGCCAATAGTCCGATGTCCTGAAGCAAGGCACCAAGAAACATGAGTTCTACGTCTGGAAAGGCAAAGTGTGTTCCAATGGCACGAGCGGCAACACTGGCCAGAATGGATCGCCGCCAAAATTTCACATGGTCAATCCCGGATGTTGAGACCTCTTTCATGTCTTTGATTAAACGATAAAAGCAAAAAGATAGAGCCAGATTGGCGATCGTTGAAAATCCGAGCAAGGTCACGGCCTGCCCGATACTTGTCACCTTGTGTCGAGACCCCCCGTAATACCCTGAATTGGCCATAAATAAAATTTGAGCCGCCATTCCAGGATCCTGGCTGATGATCGTGGCTAATTCTGAGGCATTCGTTTCTTCATTTTGGCACATTTTGAGAATGGTCGAGGCCAGTGGAGATAGGATGGGCAAGGATTTACAGTCTTTAATCCTCTCAAATATTGTGGAAATCTCTTCGTCCTGAACGGGATCTATTGGAAGTGATAGTTGCATGAATGAATCCTAGTGAAATGAAGGTAGGAAGCAGTGTTTGTCACACTTTGGCTTGCCTCTTTTCAACGTCTTGTCTTTTTTCTTTCGGTCAAAACATGACCTGGCTTAAGCAGGTTTCTGCGATAGGTTCATGGGGAATATGGGCTAATGACGTATCTGTGCTTTTTTATGAGGAATCATTACTGACCTTAAAATTCTGGCCGGTATTCCAATCCTAAACGAAAGGTCAAGGGCGGAGCTGGGAACCCGGCGAACTGTTCATATGAGGAGTTGGTGACATTTTCGAGGGCTGCATAGCAACTCCATGCCATGAAGGGATGGTAATTGAGCGTGATGTCTGCCTTCGCAAATCCTCCTACTCTTGTGGTTTGGGTTGGAACCTGAAAATCTAAACTGGAACTGACCCATGTGACTTGGCTTTTGATATTGATGGTCGAAGAAAGCCTCATCGTGACCCCAAGCCATCCGCGCCATTTTGGGCGGTTTCTTAGTTGAGCTCCCGTTTCCGTCACCCGAGTGGTGAGGTGGGTGAGACTCGACTGGAAAGAAACGGCAGGGATTGGCGTGAGGGACAGGGAAATATTCCATCCATGAGTTTCTGCCTCATCAATATTGGCCAGGCGAATAATTACTTGATTGAGGAGTTCGGGATCGAGGTCAATAAGGTTTCTGAAGCGGTTGTGGAAGTATTCTATCGTTGCGGTAAATCTTTCATCGAATGTCTGATAATCTAGGCCGAGATCCCATCCGATGCTGGTTTCGGGTTGTAAGGCAGGGTTCCCAATCAAGGGATCACCTAAACTGGATAAGCTGGGCAATTTGAACCCACTTCCATAGCCACCACGAATCTGGATTGAGGTCAACAATTGATATTTGGCTCCAATCCTGGGGCTAATCTTCGGCTGAAAACCTTGTGAGATATCGGCTCGAATACCGGAGTTCAGGGTCAGTGCTTGCCACCAGACCGAGGTCAGTTCGGCAAATGTTCCTCCGAGTGTTCGCCGAATGGCAAAGTCATCTGGTTGGGTAGAGGAGCCTCCGAAGGAACTCAAGTCTTGTGTCCCGGTCCGTCTTCCGCGTTCATGAGTCACCTGTTCACCAAGTGAAAATTTCCATTGAGGGCTGATCGTCCACGTTGTCGTCATACGTGTTTGAAACCGGGTGTAGAGGGTTTCAAAGTAAGCCGGAGGCAGGGCAAAGGTGGATGGAGTCTCAAGAATTCCGGGGTTTGACACGTCTTGAAGTCTCCGAGTGACGCTCAGAAATATCTGATGCTGCCAACCCGAAGGAATGTGAAATGAGGCGGACAAACCAGTCAGGAATTCTTGGGTCTTTCGTCGTTCGGTTTCCCGGAGCAAAGCCAAACCCGAGCCACCACTGCCTTCCGGAAAACTCCGGACCGTTGAATCTGTATATTGCCCGTTTAGTTGAATGTCAAAGTTGGAATCTGTCTGTATGGAAAAATTCCATCCAGCCGAGTCCATCAAAAATGAATCTTTCTCGATTTGCTCTCCATTTTGGGTATGGGATAGCGAAAGATTGGCAGACAATGGTCCAAGAGATCCTCCGGTTTGGAAAAGCCCTTTGAGGTAATCGAATCGACCGCCTTCGCCCAACAAGCGAAAGGTGGGAGCCTTGGAAGCAGGTTTGGTAATAAAATTGATTGCGCCAGCCATGGCTTCAGATCCATAAAATGCCGAGAGAGGCCCCCGAACAATTTCTATTCGATCGATCCGATCAATAGGAATAGTGGAAAGATCAACTGATCCGCCTCGCTGGTTCGTTGAGTCATTCATGGGGATACCATCCAGCATAATCAAGGTGAAGTTGGGATCGGCACCTCGGAGATACACTGAGCTGATTCCACTTCTCCCGCTCATCTCATCGGTATGGAGTCCTGGGACTTGTTGGAGGATGGTGGTAATCCGATTGGGCTGAAGGGGGGCAATCTGTTCAGCGTTGAGGGTCGTAATGCTTTGAGTTGATTGGTGGGGTTGGGTGGGTTGCGCGGAACCTGTGACAATCATCGTATCAAGAGTCGTAACCGATGATTCCTGAGCCTGTACCGGCGTGGGAAGCAACATTCTTAGAGCTGAAAGACTGGCCAAGAGGATTATGCCTGGGAATGGCGGGAAATGAGTCAGCATTATACAATGACATTCGGGTGGCTACCGAAGTTCGCTTGTCAGACTGCCACAGCGGTTCTCTCCGGCTAGGATCTATACCAATTTTCAAGACTTGTCCACTTCTTACAGATGGAAGTTTGTTCATGAAAAAACATAAATTTCGAACTGAGCCATTGACGACGGTTTCCATGCCATCAGGAGTCGCGCATTTAGTTGTCAATGAAGGCGCTGAGCGATTTAGTTACTATGGGATGCGTTCCATTCTGGTGGTGTTTATGACCGGGATGTTGCTGAATACACAGGGAAGCTTGAATCCCATGGGGGAGGCAGAAGCGAAAAGTTATTTCCATCTGTTTGCCTCCGCAGTGTACTTTTTCCCTTTTTTGGGGGCGATCTTGGCCGATGCTTTTTGGGGGAAATATAAAACCATTATTCTTCTTTCTCTGGTGTATTGTGGCGGCCACGTCGTTTTGGCTTTAGATCACACCCGATTCGGCCTACTTGTTGGATTGACGTTGATTGCGATCGGCTCCGGGGGCATTAAGCCCTGTGTGTCAGCAAATTTGGGGGATCAGTTTGGTTTGGCCAATGGCCACCTTTTAACCAAGGCATTTGCCTGGTTTTACTTCGCCATCAATGTCGGAGCTTTTGGATCCGTGATGCTCACCCCCTGGCTATTGGAACATTATGGCCCGAGCCTGGCATTTGGGGTGCCTGGCATCCTGATGCTTGTGGCGACCATCATTTTTTGGTCCGGCCGGACCCACTATGTCCATATTCCTCCTGACCGGTCAGGTGTGCTTCACGCGCTTGCTAGTCCACAGGCCTGGCGAGCGATTGGGAAGTTGGCGGGTATTTATGTGTTTGTCGCATTTTTTTGGTCACTCTATGACCAAACCTCTTCAGCATGGGTTCTTCAAGCTCAACATATGGATCGGGTCTGGATGGGTGTTGAATGGTTGCCTTCGCAAATTCAAGCAGTGAATCCCATCTTGATAATGGTATTTATTCCTTTGTTTACCTATGTGGTCTATCCGGTTTTGAGTAGAATGATTCTCCTCACATCATTGCGAAAAATGGCTATGGGATTTTTTATGGCGGTTGGGGCGTTTCTGATCTCAGCCTATATTGAGCAACAAATTGATGCGGGGATGGAACCGGCGATTGGCTGGCAGTTATTGGCCTTCGTGGTGATTACGGCTGCGGAGGTGATGGTGTCTATTACCTGTCTCGAATTTTCCTATACCCAGGCTCCACTCAAACTCAAATCGCTCCTGATGGGCTTATTTTTGCTCTCAGTGTCCCTAGGAAACGGATTTACCGCCTTTGTGAATTTTTGGATTCAGAATACAGATGGGACTGTTGCGTTGACCGGCCCCGACTACTATTGGTTTTTTGCCGGGGTCATGTTTCTTGTGGCTTGCCTGTTTCTCCTGGTGCTAAAAGGTTACGAGGAAGAAACGTATCTGCAGGGAACAGGGCGGGGATGATTTGACCAGAGCATCAAGGTCCTGGCTCTTCCCACTCTGTTAATGCTCAAGTTTCTTCCTTGCATCGGTTGAGGAGGAGATGGAAATTCTCTTTCTGTAAACCAGATCCAGACGATGAGCCTTATCCAGTTCTGATGC
This sequence comes from Nitrospirales bacterium, assembly GCA_041737015.1. Taxonomy (GTDB): domain Bacteria; phylum Nitrospirota; class Nitrospiria; order Nitrospirales; family UBA8639; genus Nitrospira_E. The sequence continues at coordinate 3,344 of JBGSSO010000320.1, read as the reverse complement.
AAGTTCACGTTTTGACAAGGAGGAGGGAGAAATCTAGAAAAAACGAAAGTTGCGACGGAGGGAAGGGAGAAGGGGGAGGTATTAAAGAATCAGGGCACTTTTTTCTTTTGACTGAGATACAGAATTTGATTCACTCGAAAGGCCTGGTTGTAGTGGCCGGATTGGATATACTGAGAATGAAGGCATCGTCCATCAAACAGCATCAACCTGTTTGGGCGCATCTCGATGAGTTTCAGTAATTCCCAATATTCATTTCCGTCGTTGATGTACCTATTATCTCGGCAAGCGAAGAGCGGATTGAAAATCATGCTATGTTGGAAGTTTTCATATCCTTCCGGGCTGGTGAAAAATTCGTCGCTCAGTTCAAGCTGGTTCGCAAGGTGTCGGATCGTCGCGTCAGGGATCGGTGGTACGCGTTCGAGTCCTGTCGGTCGATGGCGATATAACCCGGTTCCACCCGTACAAGAATCTGCAGGATTCAGGTAGACCATGGCGGTGATATCCTGATCGATGTGGGGTTGTCGTTGCCCAACGTTTAGTCGGTAGTTGTCAGTCTTGATGCCTTGAAAGACAACCGGTTGGGGTGAGAAAAATGTGTGGAGGGGACATCCCCAAAGAGTGCTCATTGATTCTACCAGTTCCCGATGGTCATGATCGAGTCGGGCTCGAACTCCGGGGAAATTTCCCACGATTTCGAACCGGGCTGTATAGGGGAGGCTTAACGCGACTTGGAGAATTTCCTCAGGGTATTGATAGAAATTATCCACGATCACGACCTGATGTTGCCCCAGTCCAACGTGCTGAATTGATACCGTTTTGTGAGGGTTGAGGGCGAGAAGATCCGAGCGAATGAGATTGGACATGGAGTCCCTATTGGTATTCAGCTGGGATGACGTTAAAAAAACCGGCCTATAGTGAACCTTGTTTCAGGAGGAGTCAAGGGCTTTACATAAAATTGGCTTAGAGAGAAGGATCAGCAAAAGAGGCCAGCAACGCATTGAGAGGAGTCTGGAGGCATGGGATCTATATATAGAAACGTGTTAGAGCAGATTCGAATGGCCTTTCCTCAGCCGGTGTCAGACCGAGTCCATGACTCCTATTTTGTTCATAGCATTATGAGGGCCGTTGAAGCCGTGGATGCCATGAAGAGTGAGCGTCCTATTCTCGGTGAGCGTGGTGAATTGGATTATCACACGGCTCAGCTTAGCAGATTAGCTGAAAAGGGCAGCAGTGTGGAGGCTGTCACCCAGGAATTAGTTCAGTATTGTTCCGGGCTCACTGTATGGGGGCACCCGCGGACACAGCAAAATGTTGTTCCCCCCGTCACCATATCTTCTCTTATTGGTGTCTTGCTCGCTTCGCTCTATAACCCGAATTTGGCGTGGGATGAATATAGTCATCGGGTCGGCTTAGCCGAGGTGGAAGTGGTTAGCATGATGGCTCAATTATTAGGCTATGATCCAGAGCAAGCTGGCGGGATGTTTACTTTTGGCGGAACTGGAACCACGCTGTATGGCATGAAATTGGGCTTGGAGAAAGCACTCCCTGGTTCCATGGAACATGGAATTCGTGAAGATGCGGTGGTGTTTGCAAGCGATAGCAGCCATTATTGTCGTTACAATATTGCAGGGTGGTTGGGGTTGGGGAGTCATAATCTTATAACCATTCCCACCACCATTCACAATGAGATCGATCTCAAGATGCTTCGGGCGCAAGCTGTCCAGGTCCTACAAGCGGGTCGAAAAATCGTAGGCATGATTGCCACTCTGGGGACAACTGATGCATTCGGGCTAGATGATCTCCAGGGTATGGTGACGTTGCGGAATGAACTCGTCGGGGAGTTTTCTCTGCCCTATCGTCCACATATTCATGCGGATGCCGTAATTGGATGGGCATGGTCCGTCTTTACCGACTATCCCTTTGAGGCAAATCCATTAGGTTTCCGTCCTCGGACTGTGCGGGCCTTGGCTGGGGCCTGTAAGAAAATTCGGCACCTTTCTCTGGCCGATTCGATTGGAATTGATTTTCATAAACCAGGGTTTGCCCCCTACATTTCTAGCTTAATTCTCGTTCAACATAAAAAAGATCTGGATCTGCTGCAACGTCCACCAGATCAGATGCCCTATCTTTATCAATTTGGGGAACAGCGGCCCGGCATGTATACCTTGGAGACATCGCGATCGGGTGCGGGAGTGCTTGCTGCCCTGGCAAATTTGAAATTGTTTGGCAAAGAAGGGTTACGAGTGATCATTGGCCATATTGTAGAAATGGCGCAACTCTTGAGGGAGCACCTAGAGAGTCATGAGTGTATGACGGTGGTCAACCGGGATAACTTTGGCCCGGTCACGCTCTTTCGGGTGTATCCCGAAGGGGTGGACACTTTCCATATAAAGGAGGCGGAAATGCATGATGTAGCTTTCCGTGACATTCTGCTACAACACAATGCGTTTAATCGGAAAGTTTTTGATTTTGTGCATCAGGAAGGTATGGCCGGGCGTGGAGTGATACTCTCATTGACCGATTGTTACCGCCACACTGATTATGGAGAGCCAATCGTCGCCTTGAAATCATTTATTCTTTCGCCTTTTGTGGATGAAACCAATGTTGAAGCGGTGGTTGATAAGGTGTTAGAGGCCAGAAAGTCGCTGACGTTGTCATAACTGAGAGGAGTGGTAAACCGAAAAACACATGATTAGCCCTGTGCGAAGTCTGAGAAATGTTCTCACAATTTCTGACAATGTATTGGTGATGATCAAGGAAAATTTAGCTATTAATAGGAATTCTCAGAAAGTGTGTCAAGAAACAGCGGTGCGTAGATTCGACCTTCGACAGTTAGAATTCCCCGCTCTCGAAATCCATGATACGTAAGCGTGATTTCGGTTTCTGGTCCGCGCCAGGAGTATTGTTGACTTAAACCCCTGATCATGGATCCATACGGGTCGTTGGTTTTTCCAAACTCATTTCTCAGGTACTGTAAGATGGCTTTGTGGATAGCTTCCCCCTGATAATGAAAGAGGGCCCGTGCATACTTTCTATCTAAGGTATAAAGTTTGACCGATTCCAACTCAATGGATCCAAGCAGGGGTGCCCCGCGTTTAATCGTATAGATATGCATGGAATCAATAGAATCAATTTCTTTTAGGTCTGAGCGTTCCTGGAGGGAATGGCCCCAGAGGCTGCCGTAGAACCCTTTGGGATCATTTTCTATTGGCGTAGCGCTTAAGACAGGCGTCCACGGGAACAGGCAGAAGCAAATTATGAAAAGTATTCTAAGGCTGCTGCTACGATAGGGGTGGGCAAATGATTGGAGTGTCATGGTCATGCCAGACGCTACCACGCGCAGG
>JBGSSO010000286.1:0-3331 GCA_041737015.1 Nitrospirales bacterium | reverse complement strand
TGTTAGGAGGGAACGCCATTTTTTTGACAAAGGGACTAAGCGGGAATTTTTCTAGGTGAAGTTTTCCCCAGCAAGCCGAGGGGTATCCTGCGCTGTTTTTATGAAATGGAAATTCCCAAACATTCTTAGCATGATTTTCTCAAGAGCCGTAACGAACCGGGAAAGACCGAACGCGAAATCATGATGGGCCAAAAACTATGACTGGTTGGGATTGGGCGATTCTTGCGGCTTTCATTATTTATGCCCTGCAAGCGGGGTTTCGAGAGCGAGCGGTCGCATCTCAAAACCTGGAAGAATATTTTCTTGCGGGACGCAGTCTGTCAGGGTGGAAGGCCGGATTAAGCATGGCGGCCACGCAATTTGCCGCTGATACTCCACTGCTTGTCACGGGGTTAGTGGCCACGGCCGGTATTTTCGCATTGTGGCGATTGTGGATCTATGCCCTGGCTTTTCTCCTGATGGGGTTTCTATTGGCTCCGAGTTGGCGGCGTGTCGGCGTGCTCACCGATGCCGAGCTGACGGAGGTGCGATATGGCCATGGAGCGGCGGCGGCGCTTCGGGGTATCAAAGCCGTATATTTCGGCACTATCGTCAATTGCACGGTTTTAGCCATGGTACTGTTGGCAGCCACCCGCCTTGCGGAACCGTTTCTTCTCTGGGATCAGTGGCTCCCTGCCGGGGTCTTCGATGCGTGTGTCCACATCGTGAAATGGGCAGGTGTCCCATTTACCGTGGGCGGGTTGGATGCGGATAATGTGTGGGTGCGTTCCGCCAATAATCTTTTGTCGATCGGGGCCATTGTTTCGGTTACGGTGTTGTATTCCACCACCGGCGGCCTACGTAGTGTGGTTGCCACCGATCTAGTGCAATTTGGGATTGGTCTCGTCGCGAGTATGGCGTTTGCCTGGGCGGTGGTGGACCACGTGGGTGGCCTTTCGTCATTGACACAACATATTCAGGAAAAATTTTCGGCTTCCGCAGGGTATGTACTGACTGGCAATGAAATTTTGGCTTTTACGCCCTTCGGTGCCAGAGATGCGACCATGATGGTGCTTTTGGTCTATGGATTTCAATGGCTCTTACAAATGAACGCGGATGGGACCGGATATTTGGCTCAACGATCCATGGCTTGTCGCAGCGATCACGATGCGCGAGTGGCTGCTGTCGTGTTTACAGTGGCTCAAGTCATGCTCCGCAGTTTGATCTGGTTGCCCTTGGCGTTAGGATTGCTTGTGGTGTTTCCGCCGTCGCCGGAGACTATTGGCCCCCAGTTTATCGCGGCTCGCGAATTTACTTTTGTGCAAGGGATTGATGAGCTGTTACCACCGGGGGTTAAAGGGTTGATGGTGGTCGGGATGTTAGCGGCCCTGGCTTCAACGGTCGATACGCATTTGAATTGGGGGGCATCATATTGGACCAATGATCTGTATCGCCGGTTTATTTGTGAGGGTTGGCTCAAACGCTCTCCTTCTCCTCGTGCGCTGGTGTGGGTTGCTCGTGGAAGTAATCTGCTGATTTTGTTCATTGCTCTCTGTATTCTCCCGTGGTTGTCATCCATTCAGACGGCCTGGCAAATCAGTTTGTTGCTTGGGGCGGGGATGGGGGTGGTGTTGGTATTGCGATGGATTTGGTGGCGCGTCACGGCGTTGGGTGAACTGGCCTGTATCGTCGCCTCGGTGGTCATGGCTCCCCTGTTGTTGTGGGCACTTCCTGGGCAGCAAGAGGAAATGCGGTTGTTAATCATGGGCCTAGGAGCCGGCGTGATTGGGATAACGGTATCCTGGTTCACTGGACCGGAAGATCTTGATCGTTTGGAGACCTTTTACCGGCGTGCGCGTCCTCCGGGATTTTGGGGACCAATCGAACAGCGGGTTCAGCCGGAGCAGCGAAATGGAGTTCGACGATTTTGGCGAGCGATACTGGCGATGGGGCTGACGGCTTTGTCCATCTTCTGTTTGCTCACGGGTATTGGAACTTGGCTTGTGGGAAGTCCGGCCCCTGAATGGATGCCCTGGCGTGGGGTGTGGATTGCCGGACTCTTGCTGCTGGGAATCCTCTTAATTCCCATTTGGATCAAAGTCGGTTTTCGTCAATCTGATTCTGGGACGCAGACACAATAAGGAATTGGGGATATTCCCACGGTTGTAGTTTCCAACGTCAGAAAATGAAGGTCTTGCTGTGTATTACAGGAAGTCCAGATGTAGGTAGCAGGTATTCCGAATGATTAGCCATACCGGGCGAAAATGCAGAATGTATTGATGGTGACAGAGAAAAAATGATTGAGGTCTCTGGCCGGAGAGGCGAAGGAGTGTTATAGCGAGTCTTCAAAGAGGGTTTGGGCGTCGCCCCACACCAGGCCATGAGGAAGCCCTTGAATCCAATTGCCGGTTTCGTTGGCAGGCCGGTATGAATATTCTCTGCCAACTTTTTTGAGGATAATTTCTTCGCCATTCACCCAGGTTTGAATCGTATCCATTTCGTCTATCCACATAACTGCCTCCCGGTTTAATTGCTGTTATCTGCCAGATTATGAAGCGGGAGGGATGGGCACCATTCCTCAAAAGTCGTATCAAGCATTTCTACATGGCTTCTGTGTATTCAGGTGAACATCGGCATCTATCTGGAAAGGATGTCCAGTGATGGCGAATGATTTCATGCAACTGACAGCACAAAAGGAGTGATGCCCTGGTTGGAATGGAGGTAGGATTTTTATCTTTTTAACGTGGCGAATCTCTAATGCTTTCTTTGCTTTGAAGAGGAAGGAGTGCCTTCTTTATTGTTGGCCATCTGGATGGTGTGACGGAACCGGATTTTTCAGGCCTGGGTTTTCTGTAGATACGGGAGGCTCAATGATAGTCCCTCTGAGTAGATCTGGTGGATCGGTTTTATAGCGCTGTTCGATGGTTTGAGTCACACAGAATTGCAGTTGCCTGAGTTGCATTTCATTGAGAGAGACAGGATTTTCTGCAAATTCATGCGCTAATTTTTGACACTTCGTTTCCATGTTTTCACCACCCTGGGCAAGTAGAAATCCAGGGAAAAGAACCAGACAGACTATGGTCAAATGAATTTTCACTTTCATATTGCACCCTCCTTATTAAAAAAAATTCCATGATGGAAGGAAAACTTGAGATTAACGATTAGAGATCACAATTAAGGTAGCGGTATCATTGGATTTACTTAGCATTTCGAGTTTTTCAGCATTCTTACTCCCCCCAATCGCATACAGTGTAAGCTGCCTTCTCAATTAACACATCCATTTTTGATGGTCTAATGCAGAGTGCTTTCTCTATGAATATAATCACTGCCACAGTGTCCGATATTCTAGCAA
>JBGSSO010000228.1:0-9149 GCA_041737015.1 Nitrospirales bacterium | reverse complement strand
CCCAACCGCTCAGCGAGATCCTTCGGTGGACCTTGCCCTGAGCTTTGCCGAATGGGTCAGGATGACAGGTCGGTTGAAGATTATTGCAGGCACATATTTGACATCCAGTGATTGTTAGCCCAGGAGTGTTTTGCCGAAGTCCTGTGCTTGATGAATCAGTTGATCAACGGTTTTTAACGCTTTTCCCACATTTTTTCCTACCGTTTTCCCGGCTTGCTTTGCTGCGGTGCGCACGGTGCTTTTAGCCTTTCGAGTCTTTTTTTGGACGGCTTTTGTCGCTGAGGCTACTTTCTTCGCCCCTTCCTTTTTCAGTTGGCTCACGGTTTTCTTCGCACGCGAGGAAACGCTGGCGGATCGTTTGGTGGCCGTTTTCTTGGCTTTGGATATTGTATTTTTTGCCTGGTTGGTTGCGCTTTTGGCTTTCTTGACTCCGGTTTTGGCCGCTGTCTTGGCTTGCTTGGCCACGGTTGCTGATTTTTTCTTTGCCGCCGACTTGACTTGAGTTGCCTTCTTGGATGCTTTTCTCGCCGTGCTCATTACCGCTTTTTTTACAGCCATCGTCTGCTCCTTTTGTGTATGTAGAGGTCATTCCTTGGATAGTGATACGTGAAATGTAACCTGGAACAAGGGAAATCACAAGTCAAAGATCCAACAGATCATGGGTTTATTGCGATTCGTGGAGGGAATAAATGGGTCCGTTGAATTCTCGTTGGCTTCTGAACAAACATCAATGATGTGGAAGCACTTCACCTTGGCAAAAAAGAAATCCTTACTCTTCCTCTTCAAAGGTGCGGGGGAGGGCGTATAATACGACAAGGGGGTGAGAGAGGGATCTATGAAGATTGGGATGTGGAGTATTCATCTGGCGGTTTTGTTGGTTGGTCTGAGTGGGTGCGGGACATTTTCCTCATCCCCTTTTTCTACAAACCAGGAAGCGCAGGTGACGGCCGGCGTGTCGTTTCCTCAGTTGGTAGAAGATCCCTCCACGCATATAGGACAGATTGTAAAGGTGGGCGGAGTGGTGCTATCCGCGAAACGTCTCGTGGACCGCACGGAAGTGATGGTGCTTCAGATCCCTTTAGACAACGATTCTGTTCCCAAATGGAACCGGACCAAGTCCCAAGGCCGTTTCATTGCCACTCAGCAGACCTTTCTTGATCCGGCCACGCTTCCCCAAGGCACTCGCTTAACCATTATAGGTGAAGTCACCGGGCAGGCCACCGTGCAAGTGGATGAAGAAGAAAAGGCCTACCCTGTTCTTGCCATTCAGGCGTTGAACGTGTGGCCGATGATTCCACCAAACGGGTATGGGTATCGTCCCTATTGGGGGCCTTACGGGGGCGGGTATTGGGGTTCGTATTGGCCGTATTCGGCTTCTTCTTTTGGGTATTATGGTCGAGGGGCTGGTGGTGGGAGGCGATTTCGTCGATAGACATGTTTCGTATCCCTGCTGATTGACTTCAGTTTGGGGAAACGTGCAGAGTAATTTTTCCCCCTCATTCACGTTCTTCCTTAAGGAGGTTTTTTATGAAGAAGGTATTATCCGCAGTCCTTTCCGTGTTGTTTGTGGTGGGTGTCGTCGGAGTGTCAACTGCCGGGATGATGGATACCTTAAAGGGTAAATCCGACAAGGCAACCGAGACTTCAACTGACGCTCATAAGGGCATGGACATGACGGGTGCTGCAAAAGAGCAAGCGATTGAAGCCCAGAGCGCTACGAAAGGAGAGGCCGGTGGCATGATGGATCAACTCAAGGAAGGGGCCAAGGGAGAAGTGAATAAAACGAAGGAAACGACCAACGAAACGATAGACAATATTGGTAAATAGCAGAGGTCTGTTTTAGCTTCTTTCTTCCTGAGAAGGAAGCTTGAATTGCCTGTATTGTGTTTGAGCGGCCGGCGGATGGTACTCCCATTTGCCGGCCGTTTTTTTTTGATTTTTACAGCTTAGGGAAGATAGGCATGGGCGGGAGATCCAATCCCATAGATTTTAAACGAGAATTAATGACATGGAGAAAGGCAGGGGGCTTTGACGATTTTCGCAATGTGGAGAAGGAAGCTTTAGTTTCTGTTGGGTATTTCTACCCACCTAGGGACGGACCCTTCATCTAACAATGTCCAAATTATGGCCTTGGACCTGACTTTTTGTCTCTCCAATGAACAGAACGCATCATGTTATTTTGTGACCAGGTTTTGTTCAATAAGCCATAGAATAAACCTGCATCCATCGTCACCACATTATTTCCGTAAGGAGCGCAGATTCCAATGTCCCAACCGCTTGCTTCTCTCGCCATGAAATCTGCTGTCCCCTTAAGGACCCATAGAGTATTGGGGAAATGGATAAATGTGCTCGTGTTCCTGCTCTGTCTTCTTTTTGGATGGATGCCTCACGCAATCGCGGTCGAAGATTCCTACATCGCCGGTTATGCTGCCGCTGTTCTTCAACATGAGTTCAATGCAACCAATGCCTCCTTGATCGTAAAAGACGGTGTCGTGACCGTCTATGCCGTTTCGCTCGGGACTCTGGACCGAACGAAGGTCCAGACCGCGCTGGAAAACATTCCAGGTGTAAAGCGAGTGGAAGTCATAGAGGGCAATGCCGACTCCGTGCCTCCCAAAACTCCTCCATCGGATGCTATCACGCAAGAAATTCCCAAGCCCGAGTCCAAATTTCTTCCGAATGGTCTTCTCTTCGATCCGCTTCATGCCGACCCACGTTGGCCGCATTTCTCCGTGGCCTACCGCCATATTTCAGAAGGTTCCGAACCAGAAAAAACCGGCTCGGCAAATTTTGGAGAAACGTTCGCGATCTATCGGGATGCTGCGCCATTCGACGGACAATGGGAAATCGCGTTTCAGGGCGGAGTCTTCAGCGTGTTCGATTTGGACGCGTCGTCCAAGGATCTCGTCAATGCCGACTATACGGCTGGTCTCCTGGCCAGCTATCGAACCGGTTCGTTTTCCGGCTTCCTTCGAGTCCATCATCAAAGTTCACATCTTGGGGATGAATTCATTCTCAATAACCAGCCGAATAGAATCAATTTGTCCTATGAAGAATTTGATGTAAAGTTGTCCTATGAGCTGTTCAACTGGTTCCGTGTGTATGGCGGCGGCGGGATACTGGTGAATCGGGATCCCAATTCGTTAGGGCGCGGCACGAGCCAATTCGGGGCAGAATTAACGAGTCCTTGGACGTTGTTGAGCGGGAAAATTCGTCCGGTGGCGTACGGAGATTTTCAGGTCAACGAGAGAAGCAATTGGATAGTCAACCGTTCGCTGATGGCTGGGCTTCAATTCGAAAATGCACGTATCGGCGATCGCAAACTGCAATTATTAATGGAATATTACAAGGGAGCTTCACCCAACGGCCAATTTTATTCTCAGCGAACCGAGTGGATCGGCATTGGCCTTCATCTGTATTACTGACCCCAATCTTATCGCGGCTTGAAAGCCATTATGGCGCCCATTCTTCCTGGCGAAGGGCTCATGCCAGAAGGAGCGACCTAACTCAGGCGAGGGAAAAATGGCATTCGATCAGGTAAAGGTGAGATCTAAGGAGAAGAAAAAGGAAGGCCCTTCCTACTCGAGGTGATAACTTTCCATTCTTCCGAGAATATGTGAGATTTGGTCCCCTTATTTTTCTAAAACTTCCAGGCCAGCCGTAGAAGGAGTCTACGCCCGGCCTTTTTTTTTTGCGGGTGAGTCAAAGGGAAGGTCAGTTAAAAAATTGCGGGGAAGACCTGAAAAATTGTATCGGCATGCGATCTCTTGCTACAGTTCTTCTACCGTATTCAAGGACAGAACGGAAGGGGCAATTCAGATACGCAACGTTGATCCATTCCTGCATTTACATGGTGAAGAATACATTGGAACACAATTCGAACAAGAACGATTTTCTCACACTGTACCGGGACATGCTCCTCATACGACGGTTTGAGGAGAAGTCGGCGGAAATGTACGCCTTAGCGAAAATCGCGGGCTTTCTTCATTTATACATCGGCCAGGAAGCGGTCGCCGTGGGATGTATGCATGCCATTCGCCCGGATGATTATGTGATTGCCTCCTATCGGGATCACGGACATTGTCTGGCTAAGGGGTCGGATCCTAAAAAAGTCATGGCTGAATTATTTGGAAAAGCCACCGGGTTGTGCAAAGGCAAAGGTGGGTCGATGCATCTCATCGACGTCGAACGTCACTTCATGGGCGGGTATGCCATTGTCGGTGGGCATTTGCCACTTGCTGTCGGGCTGGCGTTCGCCTCACGGTATCGCAAGGAAGACCGGGTGGTTCTCTGTTTTTTTGGGGATGGAGCGGTTCCCAGCGGACATACTCATGAAGCCTTCAATCTAGCCGCGCTGTGGAAGTTGCCTGTGATCTTTGTTTGCGAAAACAACCGGTACGGGATGGGTACGCCGGTGGAACGCGAAATGCTGCTGTATAAAGACATTGCCGAACGGGCCAGAGCGCATGGCATTGAAGCGGAACAAGTAGATGGGATGGATGTGCTGGCGGTGAAGGAGTTGACCTCGCGGGTTGTGAATAAGATGCGAAAAGAACCTCAGCCATTTTTTATTGAGGCGTCGACCTATCGATTTATGGGTCATTCCATGTCCGATCCCGCCCATGGCCATTACCGAACGAAGGAAGAAGTTGGAGAAGCACGTAAGCAGGATCCGTTGATTTTTCTCAAGACCCGTATCCTTCAGGAGGGCCTGGCCACGGAGGCCGACTTTAAGCAGATGGATAAAGATGTGATTAAGACGGTGACCGAGTCTGTGAAGTTTGCCGATGAAAGCCCGTTTCCTGGTCCCGACGCGCTCCATGAGGATGTTTCTGTCGAGTGAAGGTCATGGCCTTAACAAGAATATGCAAAGGTATTGAGCTGTTACCTTCAGCATGAAACACGATTATCAACCATTCTTGAATGATCACCAACCATGTTGATTTCCTATAGGGAAGCATTGAATCAGGCGATGCGTGAGGAAATGCAACGGGATCCTCGTGTCTTTTTAATCGGGGAAGAAGTCGGGTATTACCAAGGGGCCTTTAAAGTGAGCAAAGGCTTTGTGGAGGAATTCGGCGTTGAGCGGGTATTGGATACTCCGATTACCGAAGCCGGATTCACCGGGTTGGCTATTGGCGCGGCGATGGCCGGGCTGCGTCCCATTGTCGAATTGATGACCTTTAATTTCGGGATTCTTGCCCTTGACCAAATTGTGAATAATGCGGCGAAAATTCGTTATATGTCAGGAGGCCAGTTATCGGCTCCCATGGTGATCCGCGGGCCTGGTAGTGCGGCTCATCAGTTGGCCGCCCAGCATTCGCAAAGTCTGGAAGCGTGGTTCTGCCATGTTCCCGGCCTGAAAGTGATTGCACCGGCAACGCCCTCTGATGCCAAAGGTTTATTGAAAAGCGCCATTCGTGATGAGAACCCGGTTATATTTATCGAAGGGCAACTTCTATACGGCACGAAGGGCGAGGTGGCTGATCATGATTACACCCTGCCGATCGGCAAGGCCGCTGTGACGCGAACAGGAAGCGATGTGACAATTGTCTCCTATTCAAAGATGGCCTTACTGGCGCTTGAGGCTGCTGAAGCCTTATCAAAGGAAGGCATCAATGCCGAAGTCATCGACCTGAGGACATTAAAACCCTTGGATACCGATACCCTCCTGGAATCTGTCAAGAAAACAGGACGTGTCGTCATTGTGGAAGAGGGGTGGGAGTTTTGTGGGTTAGGCGCTCAGATTGCTGAGACCATCTATTCAACAGGATTTGATTTATTAGATGGGCCTATCGTCAGGGTCGCCGGTGAAGAAGTTCCCATGCCGTATGCTCGGCCGCTTGAAGATCTGGCCATTCCAGATCTGGCTCGGGTCATATCGGCGGTCAAAGATATACTCTAAATCGCACAGGATTGTTGACATGAATATTCCTGAGAAAACCATCCAGATATGTTCTTGGGAAGGATTCCCCCGTCCTGAAGGGAGATATGTATGATTACTCGCGTCGTCATGCCCAAACTCACGGATACTATGGAAGAAGGAGTCGTGGTGGCTTGGAAAAAGCATGAGGGGGATGCAGTAGACTCCGGAGACATTCTGGCGGAAATTGAAACGGACAAAGCCGTCCTTGATCTGGAATCCTTTGGGTCCGGTGTGCTGAGAAAAGTGTTGGTGCCCGAGGGGGAAACCGTTAAAGCCGGGAAGCTCATTGCCGTGATTGGAGAACAGGACGATGACATTGAGGCCACGCTGAATGAGACCTCTGAGGCTCAAACTGCAGCGCCTGAACCTCCAAAAGATTCTGCTGCTCCTTCTCGAAAGGAAAAGTCCGCTCAACCTTCGCCGGCACCACCCAACGCGACCAAGGGTGAAAAATCCAGCAGTGCGAAGAAAGAAGCCCAGGAAACTAAAGCAGAGACGAGCCAGGATGTAAGGATAAAAGCGTCTCCTCGGGCAAAGGTATTGGCGAAAGAACAAGGGATTGATTTGTCAACAATCGAAGGAAGCGGCCCTGAAGGTCGGATCGTTGAAGCCGATATTCAAGGACAGGTTGATACACCAAAGGTTCTTGAGCGGGAAACCCAAGACATTCCCCTGAGCCAAATGCGCAAGGCGATCGCTCGAGTGACCACGTCAAGTAAGGCCCCTGTCCCTCATTTTTATCTCACAACAGAAGTGGCCATGGATCAGGCGGAGCGGCTCCGGAAGCAAATGGAGGAAGTGAACAATTCCCCCTTGAGTTTAACTGTCTTATTCGTTCGTGCGGCTGCACTCGCTTTAGCCCGTCATCCTGAGATGAATGTCTCATTCATGGGGGAAACATTGCGTCGGCACGCCACGATCGATATCGGGATTGCGGTGGCTCTGGAGGAGGGACTTATTACGCCCGTGATACGGGATTGCGCCGGGAAAAATATTCTGCAAGTTGCCGAAGAGATTCGTGATCTGTTTGTCCGGGCCAAAAGCCAGCAACTCACTCCGGAAGAATATGCGGGGGCCACGTTCTCCATTTCGAATCTTGGCATGTATGAAGTGGACAATTTCATTGCAGTCCTGATGCCGCCCCAAGCAGCTTCCCTGGCTATAGGAGCGGTAAATATTGTTCCAGTAGCACGAGGACGTGCCATTAAACTGTCCCGCCGGATGAAGGTCACGCTCTCCTGTGATCATCGAGCCCTTGATGGTGCGCAAGGGGCACGATTTCTTCAGTCATTTAAGCGAGCGCTGGAAAAGCCATTGGAGCTTTTTCTACCGTTGAAAACACGATCAAAAAACAACCATGAAATCGATCAATAACCGGTTGTACGGTGATTGCGAGCATTTCACAATGTTGAGGCCGGTGTGTTAACGCGGTAATGAGCCGCGAGTTTTCGTGTTCAGATATTACGGCTGTCCGGTTCTTCATTTTTAATTGCTGGATTGAGATATTGTCTTGTCTGGTCTCTCCCTATCCTGAGTAAAAGCCGAAATCCACCGCAGATGGGATGCACGAACATATGAAAGGATTCGGAATCCTTGTGATGGTGTCGCTCTTTCTGATGGTTGCGGGACCGGGGTTTACCAAAGCGGAGGTCCCAAAGACAGGGGTGAATGAAGCCTTATTCGAGGCTGTGGGACGGAATGATGCAGTCATGGTCCGGCAACTGTTGAGCCAAGGTGCCAGTGTTCACGCCCAAGATGGAAAGGGGCAAACGGCGTTACTCTTGGCCGTTGCTCGCAACAATATTGAAAGCGCCAAGCTGTTGATTGAGGCCGGCGCGGATGTGAATGCGCAGGATCGTCAACTAGATAGTCCATTGCTGTTGGCTGGAGCCAGAGGATACCTCGAGATTTTAAAGCTGACATTAGAGGCCAAGCCCAATTTTTTGATTTATAACCGGTTCGGGGGAACGGCCTTGATTCCGGCATGTGAGCGTGGACATGTTGAGGTCGTCAAGGAATTATTGCAAACAGATGTAGATATCAATCATGTGAATCGATTGGGTTGGACCGCGTTGTTGGAGGCCATTATCCTGAGTGACGGGGGTCCCAGACATCAGGAAATCATACGATTGCTTATTAAGGCGGGTGCCAATATTAATCTGCCGGATGGTGATGGCATCAGCCCCCTTCAACATGCTCGAAACAAGAGGTTCACACCCATCGTTCACATGCTGGAATCGGCAGGCGCTCGCTAAAAGGACCTCAAGATGGAGGATAGATTGACAACCTGGCGCGCCGAGCCAGAAAATCGCACTCAAAACAGCACACGGATTATCTTCTGTTATCAAAGGAGGGTTTCATGATCGCAAAATGTTTCATGAATGGCATCATTGGACATTCGAAGTTGACATCCGGAATGGCGATGGTATGCCTGGGAGGGCTGTTAGCGGCTGGCGTGTCGGCGGCTGAGCTGCCGCGTGAGGCGGTCCTGCCACTCTCACTGGCCACCAAGGCCGCTAGTGCGGCTGTGGAGCAATGCACCAAAGACGGGTATCGGGTGAGCGTCGCGGTCGTGGATCGGGCTGGAGTCGTGAGGGCGTTATTGCGGGAAGATGGTGCCGGTCCCCATACGGTGGATAGTAGTCGCAAGAAGGCCTATACCTCGGCCAGTATGGGAAAACCCACTGCTGAATTGGGCGAGTTGATTGCCAAGATGCCGGCGGTTCAAGCGTTACGGGACATGAACGAGAATATGCTTCTTCTTGGCGGCGGGCTTCCCATTGAAATCGGTGGAGAGATTGTCGGCGGTATCGGGGTTGGTGGAGCCCCAGGTGGTCATTTGGATGCCGCATGTGCGCAGGTAGGGCTGGAGAGTATCGGCGCCGCGTCCAAAGGACAAAAGGATAAATAAGAGAAGGTTTCCATCTGAATTCCTGAACGCAGATTCTCCACCATGGAGAATCTGCGTAGCCTATTATCCGAAGCGACTTACATGTTGTAACTTTCTTCCGGTCTTTTATCGTGCCGGGCTTATCCCAATCCTTTTCGAAAATTCTCTTAATCTGCCGGAATATCGTCATCCTGTCGATATTTCGGCAATAATATTTCTCTCCCCCTCCATAGCGAGAACTCCTTTAGGAGCAATGGGGCTTACCAAATGCTCGTTTGAATTCGAGGAGCCTCTATAAAAAAAACTGGAACGATCATTGCGTTAGTCAAAGTA
>JBGSSO010000225.1:0-4475 GCA_041737015.1 Nitrospirales bacterium | reverse complement strand
GATCCCGTCCAGGAAGTCGAGGTGGAACAGGCATGGCAAGAAGAAATTCAACAACGAATATCAGACTTGGACAATGGCGTGGCCACTCCCATTCCCTGGGAAGAGGTCCAAAGTCGGATAACACATGGAAAATGATGGCGACATTATTTTCCATTCCGAAGCCTTCGCTGAACTCCAACATGCTCACACGTGGTATGAAGAACAAGCACCAGGCATAGGAGGTTTATTTTTCCAAGAAGTACAATACGCAGTCGCTCGAATATACGAAAGCCCGGAAGCATGGCCTGCCTATTCGCACGGAACAAGGAGATTCCTTCTTCATCGATTTCCCTATGCGGTGGTCTATAGAGTGAAAGCAGAAACAGTTCAAGTATTTGCCGTTATGCATCTTAAACGAAAACCTGGGTATTGGACTCGACGCAAGTTTTAAATGACATCCCCTCTTCCTCGGTTTATTCCCACATTTCAACCACCTCGACTCTATCAGCCCTGCGATCCGTTTCAACCATCCAGCTCAATCGGCTCCCTCATTCCTTCCGTCCTCTCTCTTTCATGAAAATTTCTGAAGGTTGTATCTCCTCGATGACCCGACGCCTGCCGGCTGGCCCAAGGAAGGGACGCTCTTATCCGTTGCGGACCGTGTTTGAGCCCTTCGAGAAGACTCAGGACAGGCTCCGCGAGTTGGGCCGCTCTTCATAGGGTTAGCGTCCCTCCCCTCTAATGAGGCCAGACGGGGCGGCAAGGGTTTTGGCCACTTTTGCCGAAACAAAAGTGGCTCGTCGTTCGGGGGCGAAACCCCGAATTCCTTGACCTCGGCCGCGGAACGAAACCCCGCTCTAAACACGCTACATGTAATCTTGCTCCCAGCTTTTTGGACACGGGAGAGCCTCATACAGTGAGCCTATCCACTTGCATATCGTGTGAGGTATGTTAACAATGAAAACTCTAGCAATAATCATATATTGAGGAAGATGAACCATTAGGAGATGATGCCGTGTCTGAAGTAAATTCCGTGACATACTTGAAAGATTATAAACAACCGGATTACTGGGTGACCCATGTTGATCTGACTTTTGATTTGCGAGATGGAGAGACGTTGGTCAGCGCCACGTTACAGGTGAAAAAAAATGGCAGTCATGATCACCCGTTGGTCCTCGATGGCGAAAACCTGGAATTGCTGGAGGTGAAACTCAGTGGGCTAGCGATACCCAAGAGGGCCAATCTGAAAGAAGGCTATGTGGTTTCTCAAGCGTCCCTTTCCCTCCTCCCCACAGATGATACGTTTACGGTAGACACCCTGGTCAGAATTCACCCTGAACAGAACACGGCACTTGAAGGCCTGTATAAATCAGGGGGCAACTGGTGTACGCAATGTGAAGCTGAAGGGTTTCGACGGATCACCTTTTTCCCCGACCGCTCGGATAATATGGCGACGTACACCACGAAGATTATTGCCGATCAAATTGCTGCTCCTGTTCTCCTTTCTAACGGGAATCTCGTCGATCATGGGCCAATGGATGATCAACGTCATTATGCGGTGTGGGAGGATCCTTTCCCCAAACCGAGTTATTTATTTGCCCTTGTTGGGGGTGACCTCGCATGCATTGACGATACCTTCGTGACGGCCAGCGGGCGTCAAGTGGCGTTGTGTATTTATGCAGCAGCCAAAGACCTCGATAAACTTGATCATGCCATGGCCTCACTGAAACGTTCGATGACATGGGACGAAGAGGTGTATGGTCGCGAATATGATCTCGACCTGTTCAATATTGTGGCAGTTGACGATTTCAATATGGGTGCGATGGAAAACAAGTCCCTGAATATTTTCAACACGAAGTATGTGTTGGCGCATCCTTCTACGGCGACCGATGCCGATTATGAAGGCGTTGAAGGGGTGATTGCGCACGAATATTTTCACAATTGGACCGGCAACCGCGTGACCTGCCGGGACTGGTTTCAGCTGTGTTTGAAAGAAGGCCTGACGGTCTTCAGAGATCAGGAATTTTCCGGGGATATGGGTTCGCAAGCGGTGAATCGTATCGATAACGTCCGAAGCCTACGGATGAGTCAATTCCCCGAAGATGCGGGGCCGATGGCGCACCCACCGAGACCGAATCAATTTGTCACCATCAATAACTTTTACACCGCCACCGTCTACAGTAAGGGTGCGGAGCTCAATAGGATGTTGCATACCTTATTGGGCAAGGAAGATTTTCGCAAAGCGTCGGATAGGTATTTTGAACGGTTCGACGGGCAAGCGGTCACCGTTGAAGACTGGGTGCGCTGCATGGAGGAGGCGTCCGGTCGGGACCTCACCCAGTTCATGCTGTGGTATACGCAAGCAGGCACGCCCAAGGTCACAGCCCATTGGTCCCATGATCATGCGACAAAAAATTTCACCCTCACGCTAGAGCAACATGTCCCCACGATCACCAATCAGTCAAACGGTCAACCCAGACACATTCCGGTGAAATTCGGGTTGGTGAGTCCTGATGGGCAGGATGTTGTTCAGGGTGTCCTTGAGCTCACACAAGCGAAGCAAACCTTTACCTTTGAGAAGGCCCCACCGCAATCTGTCCCTTCGCTGTTCCGTCATTTTTCCGCCCCGGTCAATCTGGAGGCTCCGTATACAGACGACCAATTGCGACATCTGATGGTGCATGACCGTGACGGATTCAATCAGTGGGAAGCAGGAAATCGATTCCTCACCACCAAACTCATGGAACAGATTGATCGCTATGAACACGGACGAGAAATCCTCGTTGGCGACGATGTTCTGGATTCGTTTCGTCGTCTTCTGCAACGCTCTGACATGGACCAGGAACTCATCAGCCTGGCCTTAAGTCTGCCCGTCTACCAGGAAATCGCGCCTCAGCAAGAGGTGATTGATCCCCATGCCATCATCACGGTTCGTAAGGATTTTTTAGAAACGCTAGGGCGTCAACTTCACGATGAGTTTCTCGAGATGTACACCACCAATTATGATCCCGGCAAGCAGTATGATCGTGCCGATGCCGGCCGCCGCAGCCTGCAAAATACCGCGCTCGCCTATTTGTCGCATTCAGGAGACGCAGACGTGGCCAAGCTGGCCGTGAAGCAATATAGCCAGGCCAACAATATGACCGACCGCTATGCGGCGCTGACGATCATCATTAATATGGATGAGGCGCAAGCATATCGAGACGGCGTGACCCAACATTTTTACTATCAGTTTGCCAATGATGCGTTAGTCGTGGATAAGTGGGTCGGGGCCTTCGCCAGATCACAGAGCGATGATATTCTCCAGATCGTGAAAGACCTGACAGGACATGAAGCCTTTCAACACCCCACCCCGAACAGAATGCGAGCGTTGTATGGGACCTTCTCGCAGGCCAACCCCAAAGGCTTTCATGCGGAAGACGGATCAGGGTACGCCTTTGTCGCGGACTTTCTCATGGAACTGGATGCCAAAAATCCCCAAGTGGCCTCAAGAATGATTGGGGTCTTCGAAAAATTCAGGCAGCATCGAATGGATTTACAAACCCACATGGAGGCCCAACTCCGTCGTATAGCCGCCATGGAGAGGCTTTCACCCGATCTCAGTGAAAAGCTGGAGCGGTATTTGGGGAAGGAGACCTTTAGCCATCTCAGGGCTGGTAAAGGGGATGCTCACACACCATCTCCGTCACACTCATGAGAGCCGGGTGGAGTACAGCAGGGCATTAAGTTGAGCGAGCCCTATCATCAATAAATATCCCCACCCCCTAATCTTGTCATTGCCTATTCGAAGCCCATTCTCCGCCTCCACCATCCCCGACAGTCGGATTCGGGCATCCATCTTTTCCTCTCTCCCTCATCTCGTCCCCTCTTGTCATCCTGAGCGGCAGCGAAGGATCTGTGCCCCAACCACGCCACGTGATTTTCACAACAACCCTCTCTGGTCCAACACATCACCATTAATCCGACGCCTGCCGGCTGGCCCCAGGGGGGGACGCTCTTAGCATTTAGCGGACCTTGTGTGAGTCCTTCGGCAAAACTCAGGACAGGCCCTGCGAGTTGGTCCGCTCTCCTCAGGTTAGCGTCCCTCCCCTTCAATAAAGCCAGACGGGGCGTCAATGGTTTTGGGTCCTTTTGCCGAAACAAAAGGACCTCGCCGTACGGGGGCGAAACCCCGAATTCCTTGACCTCGCCTGCCGGGGCCCACCCCCGGCATGACCAAATTCTGTACTTTATGCATAAGGTTGGGTACATTCCTCATACAACCGCATCCCCGTCTGGTCATCAATCACATGAATAACCAATCTGAACAATGACAATTTGATCGCCAATGCCCTGGTATGCCACTTCTGGTATACTTTACCCAAATCAACTGAGAGACCAATGGGGAGGTCAGCCTGGAATATCCAATCGTCATCGAACAGGACCCCGAAGCCGGAGGGTATGTTGTCTATTGTCCCACGTTAAAAGGGTGCGTCTCACAAGGAGAAACTGAAGAA
>JBGSSO010000213.1:0-5386 GCA_041737015.1 Nitrospirales bacterium | reverse complement strand
GGCCAACACCACAAGCCCGACAAAAAAAAGAACCTGTTTTCCACTAAACTTTCGCCGTGAAACCGCGACTTGAGATGTCTCAGCATTCATCGCCTCTCCCTTTCCAAGGTAACCATCCGGCAGTACACACGCATGCCGACTTCAGGATTATCAACGCTAGCCTCTCTTGGCTCTTTTGCAGTAAGCTTTCACCGCCTCCCCATGTATTCTACCGCAAAATTTTCTTATCGATACCGTTTGATTAAGCCCTTGGAGAACACAGACGATGGGATTCGGATTATTTGGGAGAAATAGGGGAATAGGCGGACGACCTCGTGGCCGGATGAGTTGGAAAATGCGGCTCATCCCGCTCGTGTTATTCGCGTTATACGGACTGTATTTTTACGTCTCGAATCAAGAAATCGTTCCATTGACGGGCCGTTCCCAATTGGTGGACATGACTCATGAGCAGGAAATGGCCTTGGGGCTCCAGTCCTATCAAGAAATTCTCAGCCAATCGGAGGTCATTCCTGAAGGGCAGGTCGTGGATCTGGTCAGAACCATCGGCCGCCGTCTGGCAAATGCGGCAGCCGATGTGGATCCCGGATTCGAATGGGAATTTAATGTCATTGACTCTCAACAGGCCAATGCCTTTGCCTTACCAGGTGGGAAAACCGCCGTGTATACCGGACTCATTCCGGTTGCAGAAAATCACAGCGGGTTGGCCGTCGTCATGGGCCATGAAATCGCCCATGCCATTGCACGCCATGGCGCCGAACGCATGGCTCATCAAAAGTTAGTCCAGATGGGCACTATAGCCGCCACGGTGGCCGTCGGCGATATGGATTACGACACACAGAGAATGGTCATGGGCGCACTGGGAGTCGGCGCTCAATATGGCGTGCTCCTGCCATTTTCCCGCGACCACGAGTCGGAAGCCGATTACATGGGCCTGCTGTTTGTCGCTCGTGCCTGTTTCGATCCCACGGAAGCCCCAAGACTCTGGGAGCGCATGGGAGAAGTCAGCAAAGGCAAACAGCCAGCCGAATTCATGTCCACCCACCCCAGCCACGGGACCCGCATCAAACAATTTCAAGAATGGATGCCCGAAGCCCTCGCCATCTGTGAGCAACATTGCAGTAGCAAGGCTCCTCCTTCCTCATAGAAATCCTCAATCAAGATATTCTCAAACCCTACCACCCTCCACTTTCTTGAGCCCGACGCCTGCCGTCTGGCCAAAGGAGGGACGCTCTCATCTGCTGGCGGGCCTTGTTTGAGCCCTTCGACCCGGCTCAGGACAGGCTCCGCGAGTTGGTCCGCCCTCCGCAAGCTAGCGTCCGTCCTCTCTAATTGGGCCAGACGGGGCGTCAATGGTTTTGGGCCCTTTTGCCGAAACAAAAGGGCCTCGCCTGCCGGGCCGAAACCTGGCATAACTCGAACAGGCAAATCACACCCAGGTAATAAATTGATGGGCTCAAATTTGTTGGAAATTATTCAGAAATACTTTTAGGTGGAGGAGAGCCAGGAGCTAAAAATTGAAGGGCCTCCGCAAACGTCCGATAGTCTCGTAGATCAATTTTTCCGTTGTCGAGAGGGAGCGACACCCGAGGCAATACGGATTGGATTAAACTCCGATAGGTGGTGAACCACTGGCAAGCTTTCTGATAGGCGTCCTGAACCTCAGAGTGATTCTGCCACGGCTGGAGGTCAAGTTGATCGTTAAAGAGAATTTCCAACCAGAGCAACCGCCTGGCCCTGGGGACTTGAAGAATCGCCTCAACAGTATTCAACCCCGTATAGGCCGGTAAGATTTTGAGGGCAGGGGATAAGACGGAATTCGGTTTATTCTGCATTTCGGCAATTGTAAGCCAAGACTGACTTTCCAGTAACCTCAAACCAGGTTCAACTCCAGTTCAAGATACAGAAACACTAGCCGACTTTCTCATTCTTTTACACAATCCCAGTCATAGGACAAATGATTGACATCGAAAGAGTTTGTGTCTAAATTTCGATACATTTGAATTTATCTTAAGGCAACCGGAATAAAATTTCAGTGAATGGAAAGATTCCGCCAAAAACTGATTCTCGAATAAATTCAATATTACGGACCCATTAACATGTCAGAATTACGACAAAAACCGACATCCCTCCTTGTTCCACAGGAGCAAGCCCGGCATAAACTACAAGTTCAGATAGAGAAAGCACGACTCATTTTGAGTTCCCTGACATCGGGACAGACAAATTCAAAACAATCACCTGAGAGGATTTTTGAAAAAGCACAAGAAAATCAGGAGAAATGGGCGAAGTTTTCGATCCACCTACTAAAGAGTTTGTTCAGTGATCATTCGCCAGCGGATGAATTTGGCGATCACTGGATAAATTACTCACTGCATGGAGACCAGGAGGAAGAATTTCTCTCTTGGATGTACAAGAGAATTGCGGATCTTGAATCTATTATTGAGCGGCTACGGTTCTTCCCGATAGAAGTAAATAAGGTTATGCCTCCTCCAATTTCGACAAACGAAACGGGGACGAGCAAGGATATATTCATTGTTCATGGGCACGATGACGCAGTAAAGCACGAGATCGCTCGATTCATAAATAACTTAGGGCTCAATCCCATAATCCTTCATGAAAAACCAGACAAGGGTAGGACAATTATTGAAAAATTCGAAGAAAATACACAAGTCTGCTTTGCGATAATATTATTAACCCCCGACGACATTGGGTACCCGAAAGAGGATCCCACTAAAACCAAGAATCGAGCACGCCAAAATGTCATTTTTGAACTAGGATTTTTCCTCGGAAAATTGGGTAGACACAAAGTCTGTGCCCTAAAGAAGGGCGATATCGAGATTCCAACAGACTATTCTGGGGTCCTGTTCAAAACCTTAGACGATCCGGGGGCATGGAAGTTCCAACTTGCAAAAGAGATTAAGGAAGCTGGCATAGAGATTGACCTTAACAATGCCTTCTGAGATGTCAAAACGTTTATATACTCCAGTTTTTCCGCGCAAGGCTTTCTGTATTTGAAAGAATAGGGCAATTTTAGATTCAACTTACAACCCGTGAAGGATGGGGGAAGACCCCCTATTTCTTAGGTTCCCAGACTATTACCACCGTCTTCAAGTTAAACTGGAAAAATCTCATCTTATTCTTTCGTTCCAAGAAAAATACCCAACCAAGCTAGCAAGCCACTACTTCTCATTCTCGATATTGGAAGACTGCACATCTATGGTGAGTTTGGCGGGGAAGAAGGTGTTGGTGCCAGAACGGTTTCGAACTTCTTGGAAAAGCGTTTCAATGCCAGCTTCTAGTATTGCTTCATAAACAATTCTCTAATCGTTTCCACGATGATGGGTTTGGAGAAATCAATCTGGTCCTGATTCAAAATTCGCTACACGATCTAGCTTCAAATACGATTGATACCCACGTGAAGAAATTAAAAATTCCGATCTCTTGTGTTTGAGAACAACTGCAAACCGCAATCTAAATCTGATCTACGCATATGAAGAAAGATCACTCAGGCCAACTGGTGTTTTCACCGAGCGATCTCATCTGCTATCTGGCCTCACCGTTTGCGTCCTGGATGGACCGATACTTCCTGGAGAATCCTGGCGCGGTCACGCCTGACGAGGAAACCGAGGATGGACAACTGATCGCACAGACGGGCGCGCAGCACGAACGCGCGGTGCTCGATGAGTTCAAAGCTTCTGGTGCCAACCTGGTCGAGATTTCAAGGACCAATCCTGACGTTGCCCGGACAACGACCTTTTCCGCAATCAACGCAAAGATCCCCATTATTTATCAGGCGTTTTTGGAGCATGAGCCATTCGCTGGGTTTGCTGACTTTCTTCTACTCGAAGACTCTGGGTGCTATCAGGTGTGGGACACCAAGTTGGCCCGCTCGCCTAAGCCGTATTATGCGATTCAGCTTTGTTGCTATTCGGACTTGCTCGCCGCCGTCACCGGCGCTCCAATGCCCGAACATTTCGGGCTCATCCTCGGCACGAAGGAACGGGTTGAGTTTCGCATCGAGGACTTCATTCACTACTACCGTCGCATCGCGACGAATTTCCTGACCATGCAGAACGGTTTCACCGGGAATCTCACGGATCGCCCGGAGCCACTTCCTCGAGCGGATCACGGCCGCTGGACTTCCCATGCCGAAAAATTCTTTCAGGACACGGACCATCTCGTGCAAGTGGCGGGAATCACCGTAGGCCAGATCAAGAAGCTGAAGAAGGGTGGCATCGCCACAGTCGCCGATCTCTCTGCGGCCTCAGGCACGTCCATTCGCAAACTGGCTGTCGACTCAATGGAAACGCTCGTCGCTCAGGCGCGACTTCAATGTCAGACCCGGGCCGACCGGATCGGGAATCCCGATGCCCCGCCGCGCTACGAAGTCCTGCCTTCCATTGGTGCGAATGGCGAACCCGTTGGCCTCGCCGCTCTTCCACCCGATCATCCGGCGGATGTCTTCTTCGACATGGAGGGGTACCCGCTGGTTGCCGGCGGACTGGAATACCTGTTTGGAGTCTGCACGCGGAACGAACAGCCGGATTCTTTTGAGTTCATGGACTGGTGGGCACATGACCGGGAGCAGGAAAAGCTCGCCTTCGAAGGCTTCGTGGACTGGGTCTTCAATCGATGGCAGCACAACCCCGGCATGCATATCTACCATTACGCCCCCTATGAGGTCAGCGCAGTTCGGCGGTTGAGCACCCGCCACGATACCCGTCAGGACGAGGTGGATGCGCTGCTCCGGAACGAGGTGTTCGTTGATCTCTTTCAGATCGTTCGTCATGGCCTGCGCCTCGGCGAGGACAGCTATTCCCTCAAGACGGTCGAGCGCCTCTACCGACCGAAACGCGCCACCGAGGTTGCCACTGCGGCTGACTCAATCGTTCAATACGCGCGGTGGATCGAAAGCCAACAGCCGGATGATTGGAATCACAGCCCTATCCTGAAGGACATTCGCGACTACAACCGGGACGATTGTGAGTCCACAGCAGAGTTGCTGCAGTGGTTACGGAACGTGGTCGTCGAACATCAGATCACTTCCGTGACCCGGGATTCCGACACGGCTCCGTCGGCGCCAAAAGAATTGCCTCCGGAGGTCGTGGCGCGATTGGAGACCGCTGCAAAGCTTCGCACGCAAGGAGATGCCATCTCCGGGATTCTTGCTGATGTGATCGACTTTCATCGCCGGGAAGAAAAGCCCATGTGGTGGCGCATGTTTGACCGCGCCACCGCGACATCAGAAGAACTTCGGGATGACCCCGCCTGCATCCAGGGCATTCTCGCCATAGGATCTCCCATGCCCGAAAAACTTTCGCTTGTACAAGAATACCATTTCGACCCCTCGCAGGAGTGCAAACTGACTGCAGGTGATACATCCAAAGTG
>JBGSSO010000208.1:0-5482 GCA_041737015.1 Nitrospirales bacterium | reverse complement strand
GTTAACGGTCGGAGAATATCTCGTCGCCACCATGACCATGAGTGTGCTCAAAGTCACGGCCGTGGGTGGCTTGATGATGCTCTTTGCCTGGGTGTTTTATTCCTACGATATCCTCCAGATGGGACTCTCCTTGCTCCCCTTCGTTCTCAATTTGGTGCTATCCGGCTGGATCATTGGCGTGCTCACCACCTCCATCATCATGCGCTTTGGACAGCAGGCCGAAGTGCTGGCCTGGGGCATGGTCTTTCTCTTCCAACCGATCTCTTGTGTGTTTTACCCCATTGAGGTCCTTCCGCCTGTGCTGCAATCCATTGCCTGGATGGTCCCTCCCGCGCATATCTTCGAAGGGATGCGTGCGGTCCTCACCACTGGGGACTTACCGGTGATGCATTTGCTGTGGGCGACCGGCCTCAATATTGGGTTCCTTGTGATCATCGTGGCATGGTTCTATCACACCTTCAATATCTGTAAAGATCGCGGCATGCTGGTTCGGGTTGGGGAATAAGTTCTTCGATTAGACTAGGTGGTTGCCATCACTCTTATCGATACGGCAGATAATTGAAGCTTTACAGGAGTAAATTTATAAAATTTGAAATAAGAATTTTCTTTTGCGTTAATAGCGTTGAATATTCTCCATATATTTAGGTCTTTTATGGCGAATTTCAGGTACAGCGAAAATTGAAGGCGCCTTATGGAAAACTAACAAGGAGGCGTTCTACCGGCTCCATTTAGTTCGCCGTTTAGCCAGTGGACTGGCATGACTGAGCCTGACGGAGGATGTCGTGTGAAGCTTTACGGAAATCTCTGGTTAAGAATAAGGGGAAAGCCGGTTCGGTAATTAGCGAGTTGGGGGAATCAAGTGGCTGGATCTGAACCGAATGGTGAGTTTAAATCTGTCGTGTCAGAAAGAATGTAAAAAGCCTTGAAAAAAAACAGGCAAAATCCGCTTCTTTGGTGAAAATGCCGCCACGGCTCCTCAAAGCTATTAGTGGGTGAATTGGGGACCATGAATTCTTGGAGCCATACTCATTCCTTCTTGTGTGGGATGGCCATTATTATCGGTAGTCCAATTGGACCGACCAAAGCCTTCGGGATCCCGATCGATGCTCTGCCCCTTGCCGTCTTTGTCTACCATTTCCTCTCCTAACCGGCCTTCCTCCACAAACCGCGTACGAAAAACATTCGGCAAATGTTGAGTATTGTCCGTTTGCCCAGTATTCTCTCGTTCGAATTCCTTAATTATGCTGAGACCTTGTGTGGTAAGTTTCCATTCCTCAAAGTCACGTCGACATTGCTTCAGATCTAATTGGCACCAGACGAAATGCTTATCATCCAGAGTGCTGAGATAGAGATCCACCTGTTCATCATTATTATTGGGCGAATGATGCGAGGCGCATCCGGCAAGGAGTACAAGGAAGCCCACAACACCAAGTGCCCAAATATTTCCCATTTCCACCTCCGATAGCTCACCCTATCGGTTGGATACGAATTTCCTATATGCAAAAACCACACGTTAAGCAAGTTGTGTCAAGATTGCAGTGTTCAGTGGTGAACCGCTTTGGTTTATTGCCGTTTTTGAAGATATGAATAGGTTTATTTGGCCTTTCCCCGGTTTCGGGGACAGGGTCGTTAAGCGTTTTGGACTTGCTTCGTTTCTGTAGAGCAATGATAACTCCACTCAAAAGCTTTGGCTTTTGGGGTGGGTTGATTTTCATGGATGAATTGAGGGGCACAACAAGGGTACAGCAGGCTGCTGGGTCGTTGACTCAAACTCACTAACTATGCGATTTTCCTATCATGCGCCCGTAGCTCAGTTGGATAGAGCACCGGCCTTCTAAGCCGGGGGTCGCTGGTTCGATTCCAGCCGGGCGCACCAAATTCCAAAAAATAGATTCGTAGGTGGAGCTATCCACCAGGCAACTCACTTTTCCTCCTTCAGCTTAACCTCTCGTTTATAAAGACTTGAGATCTTTTCTCATTGTTCTGTTTTTACCCAGGCCAATTAGAATCCTTGGCTCTGACTAAATGCCGGTGGGTTTACTCATATCGTTGTCACACCTGATCAATGGTATAGCCCTACAACCAAGGCAGGAAGCCATGTCTATTCTGTCCTCCCTTATACCCAACTGACTGCGAGGAGTTGCCGCCAGAAAGTACCAGTCTGGATTCTGGTCCATGTCCATAAGCAGATTGTTTCCTTTTCCGCTTTTTCTGCAAATCCGGCTTTCCACAGAGAAATGGTACTAGCTGGGATCGTAGAATTTTTAGCGGCCAGGAAGGCCACCTGGGTTGCCTAGAAACGACCTGCTTGGAATTCTTCCACCTAGTCAACTCTTTGAATGATTTAACGGGTTCTCGATTGATGCAGCGCTACCGACACCCAGCGGCCTTGTAATGGACCAGTGTGACCATCTTCCGTTCTAAGGGAATGATCAAAGTAAAGCCATGAAATTGGAACGGACCTGCAGTCAACTTATGTCACAATCCCCCCGTGTTCGTCCTCCCAAAACACTGATCAAGAGGAAGAACGTTTTAACCTTTTTCTCCATGTGAGATGCCTTCGTTTTCCTGTCTTTCCTATGCCGATGTTGGGTTTTAAAGGCAAGTCGTTAAGGTTGCTGCAATTGTAAACCGAGAATGCATTGGATGGGGTGGACGAAATTTTTCAGGAGAGGAATGTTGAAGTTTCTTCAAATTTTTCTGGTTGCGTTATTGCTTGGTAACCTTGCATGTGCCGCCGACCCGATACCGTTAACCATTGAGCAAAAGAAGAACACCTTGGTGGTGTTTCGGGATCAACACCCCATCATGGTGATTCAGGATATCATGCTGGATTTTCACTCCTGGGATGATATCAAGCTCATCAGGAAAAGTAACAGTTTCTATCGTTTGCAACTGACCTACCGGGATGTTGCTGACGAGGAAGAGATCGAATCCATGGAGGATTCCAGAGTCATCATTGATATTGAAGCTGATCAGGCAGGACTGCATTTTTCCAGTGATGCTGACTGGTTTTCCCATGTCAATATTTTCATGGAAGACCTCGGCGGACATATGTTTGGCGTGAAACAAACCACCGAGCCTTATAATCAAAAAAGCCCGGACTTGCGCGGTTTGGTACAAGATGTCAATGCGATCGGAGAACACAACCGGTTTCGTGCCGACTATGCCACCGCGGTTTCACCCATGTTCTTTAGTACCAAAGGCTATGTGAGCTTTTTTAACACCTTCGCTGAGGGCCGTTATCAATTTGCGATGAATGGCCGAACCGAGTTGTACCACGCCGCCAGAGAGTTCAATTGGCATATTTTTGATGCCCCCACGTTGGATCATGCGTTGGTCCATTATTACCACTTAATTGGCGCACCGAAACAGGTTCCGCTTTGGAGTACCGGCCCTGTGATCTGGCGTGATGTCCATAAGCGAGGCAAGCAGGATGTTCTTGATGACACCAGACGCTTCACCGAAATGAAAATTCCCTTTACGGGGTTGTTTGTCGATCGCCCCTATAGCGATGGCACCCATGGTTGGTCGGACATGAATTTTGGTCGTGGTTTCTCCAACCCCCGGGAATGGATAAAGGTATTGCATGAGGATTACCACATCCATCTAATGACCTGGATTGCGCCGATGACTTTTGCCGAACAGCATTTTCCCGGGCGCCTGGCGGGTCATAAAGGGTATTTTGATCTCAGCAACCCCAAGGCTGTCAGAGAGTTTACGCGCCGTTTAACCGACTTGCAGTACAAAGTCGGCGTGCAGGGCCACAAAATGGATAGGGCGGATGAGAACTTTCCCTATGACGAAAGCTGGTACGATGGCACGCCCATTCTGGAGCGCCGCAGCAAATTCATTTGGCTCTATGCCAAACATACCCATGAGGCGCTGGCGGATTACTGGGGCGAAGACCAGTTTAATTTTGCTCGCGCGGCAGTCCATGGCACGCAGCCCTATTTGAGTGCGATCTGGGGAGGGGATGTCAGGACAAATTGGGAGGGTTTGCGCAGCAATATGGCCAATGCCATCCGCGCTAGTTATCTGGGTTTTCCCAATTGGGGTACGGATGCCGGAGGGTTCACCGGCAATACGGGCCTCATCAGCGAAGACCTTTATCTGCGTTGGATTCAATTTGGCCTATGGACCGGGTTCTTTGAGATTAAGCTGGATGGCGCCGGTGGTCACGGCAAAGATCGGGCGCCCTGGCGTTACTCGGAGTCATTTCAGGACCTGTACCGCCAGGTTTTCGAAGAGCGCATGGCGTTGATTCCCTATATTTACTCCCTGCTTAATACCGCAGCGGAGCAGGGAACCTTGATGAAACCGCTTGCGGGCCTTTACCCCGATGACGAACAAACGTATGCCATCTGGGACCAGTACCTGTTCGGCCCCTCATTACTCGTCGCGCCCATTCATGATCAAGAACCCATCCGAAAGGTCTATCTGCCGGAGGGAAGCTGGATCGATTACTACAACGGCGCTATTCATTCCGGTAAACAATGGCTCCAGGTAGACGTGGTGAGAGAGCATGTGCCGATTTTTGTGAAGGCCAACAGTTTGATTGTCAAAGGAAATATTTATCAGGGTAATGACAGTACTTGGAGCCAAGCCACGCCTCATCTGGATATTTTCTATTACCCCCAGCGAAACGCCAGCGCGAATACCATTTTTACCGTGGTGGACGCCGGCGATACCAACAAACACAAGACCATACGCGCCAAAATTTCTGGCAACACAGTCAGCCTGTCGATACCAGGTAACAGTTATGGCGGTAAAGTGCATATTTTCCCGAGTGATGGATCTAGGCATGTCAGGGACTATCCCGTTAACGAGGACACCATCATCACCCTCGAGTTGAAATGATGCAAAAAGAATAATTTTTTCTTAACTTTAACGATCTCCATCTAAGCGGATGAGCCGGTTGTCCTGATTTGTTCACACTCTCCAAGAAAACCTCCATGATCCCTTACTCAGCCTCGCTCACTGTCTCCCGTCCTTACCCCGTGATTAGCTCCCCAGGGAGGTTCAACAGAGGAGGATAAGAATATGGGCACGTTGTTCACGCCTCGGTCACTCCCAAGAATAATTCGGATAGGGTGGTCAAAATATCATCAAAAATCTTCTGGTGGAATCAAACGGGTGGGTCCACTATGCTGCCCTCCCTTAATGGTGTTATCCCCAAATACCGTGAACAAGTTGAAGAGTTCTTTGGCCTGGCCTTCATTCGATGCTAGGGGCCATATAAAGAAGAGGAGAAGGCAAAGATGTCTTTGATCACCTCCACATTTAAAAAGGCAGCGGCTCATTTGGGCTTATCACGTTTTTCAATGGAATGTTGCTTCTGAATGCTTCTGTCATGCCGGTGATACTCGATCCTCCTTTCTCATCGTAGTGAACATTGGATTCATGGTTTGGCTGTATTGCCTCGCATAACTGCCGCAGAAAAAATCTACAATAGGGGATGTCAAAAAAGCCTGACTCCTCA
>JBGSSO010000190.1:0-14599 GCA_041737015.1 Nitrospirales bacterium | reverse complement strand
GGAGGTCGCGTCTTCCAGGAAGTATAAATCTCAAAGGAATACCAAGGGGAATCGTCAATGTCTAATGATTGTGGGTAATGATTCTGCGGATGCGAGAATGTTGAATGGGGCGCTGGGGGAATGGGGATACGATGTCGTTGTCGCAAGGAATGGATGGGAAGCCTTGGTTTTGGCGGGTCGCTGCCCGGTGGATGGAATGCTAGTAGATATGGACATGCCCATTTTGGACGGGCGGACCATGCTTCGTGAATTGCGATGGTTGGGGTATCAGATTCCTGTGCTGATGATGTCAAAGGATTCGGACGAACAGGTTCATCGTCAACTGTTGATGGAAGGAGCCCAGGGCATCTTTTTGAAACCGTTTCATCTCCAATCACTCCAGCACACTTGCAGACAAGTATTTGCATAGTATGCAGTTGAGGAATATGCCGCTTCTTATTTCCCCGCTGGCTCGAACAAGAAATAAAAAAGTCTGGTTGAGAGGCATTTTCTTTTAAATCTTCCTTGCCCGGTGTCTACCATATCTGAGTTTGTCCCTTCCCGTTCGTGCCTTGCCACGTAGCTCCGGTTTATTTCTTTAATCTGATTTTTGGCCTCGCAGGCAGGAGGAAGCCCGTCCGCAGTCACCGTTTTGCCTTCGTCTTGCTCTGTTTTAGAATTGTCTGGTAGGTTCAAGACTGGTGTTTTGCCATCAGGCCTAAACCCTTGCAGGGAGGAATACGACTATGGGAGAAGTTGATACATCGCCAGCAGTTGCCGCCAAGGTCATGGAGGATCTCACTGCGTTAGATGTGGATCCCGACAAATGTCAACGTCTTTATAAGGCCGCGCTGATTCAGTCGAGTACAGGCGTGACGTATCGGATGTTGTCCAGGATCCTTGAGACCGGCAAGGTGGATATCGTCCACTACGCCTGTGACTTGGATGCAGAAGGTAAGCCGACGACGAAGTGGAAGATCAGGCGTATCCTTGAGCAAGCCCCCGAACGGTTCGACAAAGAGGTTGAGGCCATCAAGAAGTCCATTGCCGACGATAGTGAGACCGTGAAGGGCGCATGGGTGCACGATATGACCGAACTTCCGGACGTGCCGGCACAGGGGAAGAGCCTGGATGAGTGGTCACGGAGTATGACCACAGAGGTGAAGAAGAAACCAAGCTAGGGAACGTCAGTTTGGCGGAGTTTGGTTGGAGTGTCTTCAAAATCTCATGGCTCTTGAGTGAGGTGATGATGGCGATATGTCGGTTGTCGATGGTGAGGCGTTTATGACGACGGTCAATCGTTGGTGAGCCTCGCGAAGCGAACGCTCCACATCCTCCGGTGTCTTGCCCCGTGCTAAGAGAAAGCCCAAGTAGCGGGTCCCTTCCGGAAGCGGAATGAGTAATTCCCCAGGTTCTGCCGTGATCGTCAGTTCGACAATTCCGGTTACCGCTTTGGCTTCAGCTTGCCCCCTCACTTCATGTAGCCTCCCGCTATAGGGAATTGGAAGCATCATCACGCCCGCCGCCTGCTCTTGCCTGATGAGTCGAGGAATCGGCATCTGGAGTGCGTGGCGGAGGATCAGTTCTTCGAGCGACATATTTGCTGAAAAGTCCAGCGTTCTGGAACATCGCCCGCCGATGGCTCGTGCCGCCATCTCAATGACCCATACCCCGTTCTCATTCAAGCGGAACTCTCCATGCACCGGCCCTTCCCGGAGTCCGAGGGCCTTTGCCGTTCGATCTGCGCAGTCGACAACTTGCTGTTGTCGGTCGGAGGAGAGACGGGAAGGCGTGACATAGAGCGTCTCTTCGAAATAGGGGCCGTCGAGGGGATCAGGCTTATCGAACATCGCCAGGGGCTGGAAGACTCCCTTTGTGAGCAAACCCTCCAACGCCACTTCGATTCCTGGAACAAAATCTTCGACGAGGATCCAACGGGCCTGCTCGTCCACTGCTGCCAGATTTAGGTTGATGAGGAGGGTCCCAACCCGACGGAACGCATTCTCAAATTCCTGTTCGTCATTTGCACGAATCACCCCGCAACTGGCGGAGAGAATGAGTGGCTTGACGACGCAGGGATAGACCACCTGTTTTGCGAAGGTTCTTGAATCACCGTCGAGGGGGAACACCTTATGGCGAGGGACAGGAATGCCCTGTCGGGACAATAGCTCGCGCAGCTGCCGCTTGTTTCTGGCTGCGGTGACGGACGCGACAGAGTTATGGGGTAATCCGACTGCCTCTGCGACGGCAGCAGCCGTGACGGCCGTTACATCGTCTACTCCGATCACCGCATCGATCGGGTGATGTCGGACGAATTCGACTACGGTTTGGGCGGCCGCCTGTGGATGTCGAACATCAAGCACCAACACATGGTCCGACGCGACAAGAAGGCTTTCCGGAATCCGCTCTGTTCCAATGGTTACGGATACCTGCACCCGCCGGGCTGCTTCGAGGAACGCCTCTGCTCGATAGGTGGTGGTCGGCAAGAGGAGGAGGAGTCTTGGCATCGTGATTTCTTAACAGGAGGCTGGAAAGTTCCGCGAGCTTGGTGCTTGCATCGTTCGGATCCTCGCCATACAGGAGAGAGGGTACGATTAGGCAGTCTAGGGTTTTCCCACTTCCTGTTAGTGGGCAGTTTGAGGGACTCTTTACAAGCGGGATCGATGAAACGCCTCCAACTGGCGATTGGCCTCGGTGATGACTGCCAACTTATCCACGACGGCGGTCACTCTGGCACCAGGAATGGCGTAATAGCCCTCATCATCTCCGAGTCCGGTATAGACGCGGTTTCCAATACAGCCAAAACTGGTTGCCGCATGTCCCGATTGCAGTGATTCCGGCAGCACGGCGCAGGTCGGCCTTCCCATGGTCGCACTCCCGCCGGGTACGCCCGCTGCCTGTGTCGCTTCCGCCAGGAGCATTAGCTGCTTGACGGTCCCTCGAACCAGCACCACGTCTGGAGTGAAAGTTGCCTGTGTGAGGGGCGCATAGACGGCCATGTGAAAGGTCTCCTCTCGATGTGGGATCATCGGAATTTCATTCATCGTAAGGTACTGCATGTCCACCATCGTTTGTACCAGACCGTTCAGCTCAGTCGCGACCTGGGGTGGCAGCTCCACACCGTGGGTATGGGCTCCGACCGGACAACCAAAGTGATCCGATCCTTCCGTATAGAAGGTCTGGCCCTCAGCCGCGAGCTTCCAATAGCCGCATCCTGCCGGTGCGGGAGCGGTGACCCGTGGAATGCCTGCAGGTGCCGTGTCCCGAAATGCGATGGCCACTGCCGGGGTTTTCAATCCTAAAAGTTCCTGTATCTTCGTGCCTTGTCTTTTGAGTTCAGTTTCCACGTCTCATCCCCTTCTCAACATATATGTGACTCTACCCATCCATTTTTGCAGGATGCTGAAAAAGTCCGCCAGCGTCGTTCTCGCCTCGTTCAGACCCTCAACGTACCCAGAGGGTACGCCTCGGGCCTTCACTTGCTGCGGCCTTGCTGGACGGCCATTTTGAGCAACCTGCGGGAGCGCTTTTCTATTGCCCACACTTGCGGACCATCGAGGTTTCAGAGAGCCAACATCGATTTCTCACAGGCTGCTAGATTTCACCATGCCCCTTTGTCAGCAACGGCCTGAACTGCTGGTTCGTCGGCTCAGCGCAGCAGAACCATGATTCCGTTAATCGAGGGGGCTTCGGACGATCAGGCCTGCTCACCCTTGTCCGAGTCGAAGATTCAGCGTGATGGCCGGCAATCTTATCGGCACTCGCTCGTATACGATCAAAAGTTACCATCGCATCTTCCTCTTCCTTGGCACTCGCTTCCACGATCGCACTCACCGCCTGATGTAGTTGATCCATCCGCTCATCCGGATGCGTCCATGGATACTGAAAGCTGGCCTGATCCAGTGGACCGAGAAATCGCTGAATATCGGACTTGGCGAGAAGAGCCGAGCCGGGAGGCACCAAGAGACGAATGCTCAACTGTACGGGGTCTGTCGCGTCGATAAGATCGTGGTCTTCCACCATGTCCAGCATATGAAGGTAATCGTCGAGGCTGGTCCAGGGCGTGAAAGCCACGAGCGACGGGCGAAGCGTGATACCGGCTTCGCGCAGAACGGCGAGTGCCGTGATGATATCAGCTCCGGTATGTCCCTTATGCAATCGTTCCAAAACATGGTGGCTGAACGACTCCACTGCGGAAATAATGAACAGGCACCCCTGTGCTTCAAAATCCGGCATCAGAGTATGGTGCTTCAAGAGGTGTTCGATCTTCGCTGTGAAATCAAAGGTCAGATGGGGAAATTCCTCATGCATTCTGCGAACAATGCTGAGGGAATGCCCCGGCCCGTTCAAAAAATCAGGATCGCCGAAAGTGATATGTGTTGCGCCTGCATGTACCTGGCGCCGAATGTCCTCGAGGACGACGGCCTCCGGGACCAGGAAGAATCGCCCTTCATATACGGGCACGATCGGGCAATGGAGACAAAGATGGAGACATCCGCGACTGGTCTCGACGTACCCGACCAATCGTTCTGTCCCGTTCTCCTCGAGCCGGGCATATTGGTCCAACATCGGGAGTCCTGTCCGACTTGGGGTCGGTTGGGACGTCGTTGAAGTGGTTGAGTAGGGTCGCTTCAAATAGGGAGCAACGACCCGGTTTGGAGAGCTCACTCCCTCGAGATGGTTGATCGTCTGATCTCGATCGAGTGCCTCAATGAGTGATTGTAGCGGGATCTCATATTCTCCACCCACTACAGTATCGGCCAACTCCTGAAGCAAATATTCCGCATTGATCGAGGCATACAGGCCATAGAAACAGATGTGGCAGGCTGGATTTATTGCGCGAATCAGCTCGGCTACCCGTACCCCAAGCCTGAGCGCTGTGTGCATGGGTACCGAGATTCCGACAAATCTGGCGAGCCTGAGAGCAGATTCATCAATGTTTTCAACGGCGATGTCGAGGCCAACCGGCGAAAACCCGGCTTGCTGGAGAAATCCCATCGGTTGGGCGATGCCAAGAGGTTGGTGACCCAATTCATAGCATGAGACGAACATGATCGCGCCTTGGTTCCTGAGCAACAATCGTTCTTCTATAGGTTCGGTAAGGTCCTTCATGATCCAATTCTGCGTTCAATGTTGGGAGATGTCACTGGTAGCATACCCCCGAGAGTGGGCGCAAATGAGGTCTATGTGGGCGCTGGAGAAAAGGTCTGATGGACACAAACCGTGCTCTGTCTTGGTCGCGTCGTGAGGCCAAACTTCTTGAGTGTTGTCATCCGACAAAATAGGTGTGGAGTCTTTTCTCACCTTTCGTAAAGACAAGGGGTTTCTCCCTCTATCCGGATCCGCGGATGCTGTGTTGGATTGGGGTGGACTCTGCCTAAAGGATTCTCTAACTGCCAAACCGAAGAGTTCAATTTCGTTCCTATTGCCCTCAGTTACCAACACCGTAAGCCGTGCTTAAACGCTTATTCTCGAAGTTCCCTCCACAAGGGGGTTGTCGCTATATATAAACAGGGGGGGAGTTATGAATTGGCTTTATAACTTTCTGCTTGCTTCCTCTCGAATATAATCGATTATTCCGCGATTATTTATTAATGTCGGATGTCTGCCGGACCCTTTTCTTCAGTCCGTAGGATAGTTCCAACCCTCAGATTGTATGATTTACCCTAATGTTTTTGAGTATTTTAATAGGTCAAACCTTCATGGAATTCTATGGGGAGGGTTACCGTCCCTCATTTATCTTATGAAATTTAAGAGGTTTTTCATTTAGAACTCGTTCCAGTCTGTTTGGTCTGTATTTTGCTTTTCATTCAATTAGATTTGTAGCTTTTTCTATAGTTCTTTTTAGTTATCCGGTCATTTGTATCGGTTCATCCGCTCCCCCTTCACCCGATGGTTTCCTTGTTGAAACCGGTTTGAAAGAGAGGCCCTCTCATGAGCCACCTGCCTTCATTGCCTCCATTGGCAAAAGACTTAATGAACCCCAATGCGTTACCACTTAGCCGTGGGAAATTCGAGAACGAACTGGCGCGGCAATTCCTCTCCGGTCAATATAGTGGATGGCCGGTGGTTGATTCCGGACGAAAAATTCTTGGGATCGTGTCGGATCTCCGGCTGTTCGAGGCCGTTTCACGGTTGCATTCAATGGATGATCTGAGAGTTGAAGATACGATGGCCACGCCTGTGTACGTGCATGAGGATGAATCGCTTGATAAGGTGTTGGATGTGATGACCCAACAACATGTCCAGAGAATGCCTGTCGTGCGCAATCATAATCTTGTGGGAGTCATCTCCCGGGCAAGGGTGTTACAGCATTGTCTTCCGTTATCCTCAGCTTCTTCCCGATCCGTCTCTTCGTGCGGGTGGTGTGAACGCGTGCCGGATCCCTCTGCCGCGCAGGTTGGCACGAAAGATAAGCGGAATTTGGCGTCGTTTTTGTCTGTGGACCATCTCAAATTCTCTGAGATCGATCTGGTGCATACCTATTGCCCTTCTTGTCTGCAAACCCTTCAGGAACTCAACACCGCATCAGGGAGTATGCCTACTGATGAGACCGAGCCCCAGGAAGTCCGGCCATGTCTGTTGGTGGTCGATGATGATCCTTCTGTGGGAAGGCTGTTAAGTCAGGCGCTCAAGGAATGGGGATATGAGGTGCTTGTTGCGAGAAATGGATGGGAAGGCCTGGCTGTGGCAAGCCGCCAAACGGTGGATGCCATCCTATTGGATATGGATATGCCCATTATGGATGGGCGGACCATGCTGGATGAATTACGATGGTTGGGACATCAAATGCCGGTGCTGATGATGTCTGGCGCGTCGGACGAACGAGCCATCCGGCAACTGTTACAGGAAGGCGCTCAAGGATTTTTTGTGAAGCCGTTTCATCTGAAATCTCTCAAGGAAGCCTGTCGCAAGATCCTGCAAAAGAATGAGGCACTGTCCTCTTCTCGC
Source organism: Nitrospirales bacterium (assembly GCA_041737015.1). GTDB lineage: Bacteria > Nitrospirota > Nitrospiria > Nitrospirales > UBA8639 > Nitrospira_E. The sequence continues at coordinate 7,669 of JBGSSO010000190.1, read as the reverse complement.
TATCATGTGGCCTGATCGAAGTACGGATACCTTAGTGTGCAGGTTAAAGGGACAATCCGGCTTCCGCGTTGGCAACCCTTGTCAGCATGACCGGGGAATCCTCATAAGGTAATGCCTTCGCGACCCAACAAGCTTCTTAAGCTCTGAATCACCGGAAAAACCTCCTGGTTCCAGTCGGCGCCTTGGCGATCAAAGGCTTTCTGTTCTTCCTCAACAATCCACCGATCTTGTGCAAAGATCCCATTGGTAAACCACACAATAAATGGCCACAAGAGGTGGATGAGTCCGGGAATTGACGGTTTCCGGACCATCATCAACCCAAAGGTGTGATTGATTCGTTGTGCCTGATCGATGGGAACATACACATTCCAGAGATTTAACGCAGGGTGAGTACTTCCGGCTGTCCAAAACTGGAGCGTTTGATAGGGGTAGTTGGTACAGATGGTCATCAGATCATGCTTTGGGCCATCCGATGATGACTTGGTGCTCCCTAGAATGAGTTTCTCTCCGAGTGGTTGTGCGCCTTTGATTCGAGAGAAGGTATAGTCGACTTCCACAGCATGCGGCCGCTCTCGAAGTTCCAGAAAGACCGTTCGAATTCCGCCCATCAGTCGACGATGCAAAAACTGATGGTTCATATCCATAAGGTTCTCATGCATGAATGAGTAATGGCAGCCCACCTGACGGTCAAGGTATCGAGTTTTATAGTGCGGATCAGCTGCTAAGGACACGTTCGGGAACCCGACCTCTTCAACTCTGCCCACCGACCCCGGAAACACAAACACCAGCCCATAGGCTTCCCGACAGGGATAACTCCTGACTCCTGCCGGCCGTGGTTGGTTCTTTTCTAAATATGGTACACCCATACATCGCCCTGTCTGGTCAAACGTCCAGGAATGATACCCACACTGAATATGCTCTCCATGTACCACCCCGCAATGGAGCGGTACCTGTCGATGCGCGCATCGGTCTTCAAGCGCATAGACCATTCCGGTTACGGTTCTGACCAACACGATGGGATCACCGGCAAATGACACTCCAAGCATTTTTCCATTTTTCAGATCTCTGGAGCGTGCGAGCGGATACCAATTGTCCGGGTGAAGACCTGTTTTTCTTAAATCGGATGTGAGAGGCGTTTTCCCAGACCGGGACGGAGTGCCTTCCAGGATGATGTGAGCGCCGCTTTCCTTCTGTCTGTCTAGGTGTATTTGAGATTGTTCAATCATGAATTTCTCCAAAAAAGAAGACAACCGTGAAGGGAAAGGCCTGCGAGTTTTCAACGTTATAGAGAAATAACTGGAGTCGTATGAGGTCTTGGGCTGGCATCAAGCGAGATGAAAAGTAAGAGGGTAGGGACTCGAATGGTTCGTTACTGCGGGATAGTATAGATCGTGTGATCAAAAATATCGAGTCAGGGTGAATCTTTTTCGAAAGCCTCATAAGGTCACTGGCCACTTACATGCTTGCCAGCCATGTGTTTCGAAACATATCGAATAGTTTAAGATATGATGAGAAAATCAGGAAATTCCTTTATTGTATGGATTGAGCGGCCAGGGTCGACATCAAGGGATGGAGTGTCGTGAAGCCACCAGAACGTTCATGGTTAGGAACAGGATCAATCGGACGAGCCTTAATGGTTCTCACCACGGTCTTTATTTTAGCCTTGTTTGGCATCTTGCTCTATACGATCACCACCATTCAGAATCAAAAACTCGACAGTGTGACGGTAGACCTGGCTGGACGACAGCGGATGTTGTCTCAACGACTCATGAATGAAATTTTATTGACTTCGCAAGGGATTCCTGCTGATTACCGGTTTACCCAAAAGATATTGACCCAAACTCTGGATGCGTTACTCGTCGGTGGACAGGCCGTGATGAATCCGGAAAGTGGCGAAACGGCGGCCCTTCCTCCCCCTCCATCCCAGGAAATACGACAGGCATTAGGTGAGCAACAAACACTCATGGCCGAATTTATACAACGGGCCGATACCTTTTTGAAAACGCCATCCGTTCATTCCGGATATTCTTTGGAATTAGACGGGCTCCTGACTTTAAATGCCCGTTTGATTGAAGTCGCCAACAAGGCCGTAAAGTTATACAGCAAAAATTCCCAAGAAAAGATCTCGAACATGATCGTGTGGGAATCTCTGATCGGAATCTTAGTGATACCTTTCGGAATTCTACTGACGAGACAGGTCAAGCTGGCCAATCAGGAACTTGAACATGAAATCCAGGAACGCTCCAGGATAGAAACGGCTCTGCGCTATCGAATCGAAATTGAAAATCTCGTGACGAACCTTTCAACCCAATTTATCAGTCTTGAAACAAAAGATTTGGATGCGGAAATTAATCGGGCACTGGAGGCCATCGGAATTTTCGGGGGCGTGGATCGAAGTTATGTGTTTTTATTTGAGGATGACGGAAAGACCATGAACAATACCCATGAATGGTGCCAGACGGGTATTGAGCCACAAATCTCAAAACTTCAGGGGCTCCGAATGCACGAAACACCCTGGTTTGCAGAACGTCTTATCTCCGGCCCGTTTTTTCAAATCTCAAGCGTGGCCAACCTTCCGCTTGAGGCGAGTGCCGAAAAGCAGCTATTTCAAAGGCAGCAAATCCAATCGCTGGTGATTGTGCCCATGGTATTCCGGGTAAAGTTGTTCGGGTTTCTTGGATTTGATTCCGTGAAGCATGAAAAAACCTGGTCCGAAGAAGACATCAGGCTTCTTCAAATGGCAGGAGAAATATTCGTGAATGGGTTTGAACGACAACAGGTAGAAGAGAATTTGCGAAAAAGCGAAGCCGCTAAAGTTGAGGCTTTTCGTCAAAGCGATGCCCTGAAAACCGCCCTGCTGTCCTTGGTTTCCCACGAACTACGGACTCCACTTACGGCCATCAAGGCCTCCATCGCTGGATTGATTGAACTTTCCAGGCAGGACGCATCCAAGGTTCAGGAGGAATTTCTCCAGGGTATCAATCAGGAAATCGATTTTCTAAATGGATTGGTTGATAATCTTCTGGACATGTCAAAGGTTGAAGCGGGAACGCTGGCTCCTCATCGTGAATGGCATTTATTGGAAGATTTGGTCGAAGGCGCAATCAGACGGGTGGAAACGTCATTAGATAGCCGATCTCTGCAAGTGAACCTCGGGGAAAAAATTTCTCCTATTTTTGTGGATGGGATGGAAATTCAGCAAGTCCTGATCAACCTGTTAGATAATGCTATAAAATATTCTGCCCCAGGATCCTTGGTCAGCATCGTTGGTCGGATGATGCCGAACCAGGTGGAGGTAAGGGTCTCCAGCGAAGGAGAAGGAATCCCTCAGGAAGAATTAGTAAGTATTTTCAATCGTTTTTACCGGCTAAAGGGTCCGCAGACACGACTCATTCGAGGTACCGGTCTCGGATTGGCGATCTGTAAAGGTATGGTCGAAGCCCATGGTGGTCGAATTTGGGCCGAGTCACAGAATCGAGTCGTGACGATTTGCTTCACGGTGCCGACCCCTGATGCACCACCTGTGATGCCTTTTGACCGGGAAGAGGAGTAAGCGGTCTACCCATGGCTCTTGGATCTCGAATATTAGCTGTTGATGATGAACGGCAGATTCGTCGTTCATTGCAGATCAATCTTGAGGCAAAAGGGTATGAAGTCCTGACGGCTGAAAACGGAGAAGAGGCCCTCCAAATTATGAGCCACCGCCTCCCCGACCTGGCCCTCGTGGATTTACTGCTTCCCGGAATGGATGGTATCGAACTGACCCGCCAGATGCGTGAAGCCTACCAAATGCCGATCATTATTCTTTCTGCGATTGGGGAAGAAGCGAAAAAAATTGAAGCTCTGGAAGTAGGGGCTGATGACTATGTCACGAAACCGTTTAGTATGGAAGAACTGACGGCGAGAATCCGCTCAGTCCTGCGACGTACTTCCTCAATTTATGGTACCGATCCCGTGTTTACATTTGGAAATTTGCAGGTCGACTTTGAAAGTCGTACTGTCAGTATTCGAAACAAGGTCGTGAAGTTAACCCCGACGGAATATGATTTGCTGAAGTACCTCATTCAAAATTCCGGAAAAGTTCTGACGCATGGAACCATTCTCCGGGCCATTTGGGGTGCGGGATATAGCGAGCAGGCTCAATATTTACGTGTCTTTATTGGGAATTTGAGGAAAAAATTGGAACAAAACACAGCACGTCCTCAGTATATTCTTACCGATCCTGGGGTCGGCTATCGATTTGCCACCGATTTTGTGGAAAGTGAAAAAACCTCCTGACTGTGCGTTTTCTTGTGAAGTGTTCCTTATCAGTCATTGACCCTTGCCTTTCCAGCTTCTGTAACAATCTCCTTTCCTTTTAGCTCCTCTCCTCATTTCCCAAGCTGCTTTTGCTTGTTTTTCTTCTGCACAACGTTTTTCCACGGGAACGGGTTTGCAGGCCAAGAAATGCCCATGCTGATTGAATTCATGGCCCGATTCTTCTTCATTGGTGTCGGTAGTGACACTATGCCTACTTCATCATTTCAGGGAAATCACCGTGTTGATCTATGTGGGAATCAGGAAATGGCGCCATCAGGAATCTTTATGAAATCTTTATTTGAACGGGCCGCAAATCAAATAGATTCTTTATGGGTTTGGAAATTACTATTCGGATAAGTGACAACAACCGGTTCGAGGAAGTAAGGAAGCGGGAGGTGAACAGATGAAGATTTTGAACTGGACAACAATCTCTCCCACTCTGAATGTGGTAGGAATTTTCCTTTTATTTTTACCAATTTATAACTATGCATTGGCCTCCACGCAGCCTTCAGGTGTGAAAGTCTCAATGGACTATGGGGCACCCTATTATAGGCCGGCGCTGGCCATGGTCCCCGATGGAGTCTCGATTCACGTCGTGAATCCTACTTCATCCCCGCACAGCTTGACACACGATGGTTGTCGAGGGGCTGGGTCTTGCGCATTTGATACGGGAGCTGTGCAACCCGGGAAGGAATTTACCATTTCTTCACTCCCTCCCGGGCGGTATTCCTATTATTGCGTGCTTCATCCCATCATGAAGGGGGAAATTATTGTCATTCCCCATCACACGGTCATTAGTCAAGGTGCGATACACGATCATCCATTGACCACTCATGCGAAGGAGTCTCAGTAACAACATGGTTGTGGTCATTCATTCCATATTCATCCGATCATCCAGGCGGCGGATTATCATGGAAGGGATAACCTCTCCATCAGCCGACTACTAACTACCGATGAAAAGCCAAAAGCGTATTCTCATTGTCGACGATGATGCGGACGTCCTCCTGTTTCTGAGAGATCGTTTGAATGCCCTGGGTTTTGAAGTTCTCACTGCTGCGAATGGGAAGGAAGGGGTTGATGCTCTTCAACATCACTCGGTGGATGGCGTGTTACTCGATCTCTATATGCCTGTCATGGGAGGCATTCTTATGCTGGAACAATTAGCGCAATCTCCAACGATTCCACCGGTGATCGTTATGTCAGGCACCGAACACCGATCGGAATTACAGCTCGCCATTATAAAGGGAGCGATGGATTTTCTCATCAAACCGATTTCTCAGGACGTATTGAGGGATAAATGTCTGCGACTCTTTCACTAGACCCGTGACGCCAAGAAGGAATTTTATCTTCAGAAAGGAAACGATGAAGAATGGTAAATTAAACATTGCTCCGGGACTTCCGCCTCCTGATATATCACTGATCCAAGAAAGTTTTGGGGTGTTAGCCTCAAACGGAGAGCAGTTGGTTTCTCGATTTTATGAGGTATTGTTTGATAAATTCCCGGAGTTCCAGACCTTTTTCCCTCAGAGCCATTTATCCCAACAATATGCGGCGTTTCTAAGCGGATTGCGCACCCTCGTCTTGCACATGGAAAACCCTCAGGAATTACGTTCTACCCTCGTTCAATTAGGGGAACGCCATAAGAGGTATGGTATTAAAAACAAACATTACCCTCCTGTCGTCTATGCCCTATTGCACGTGCTCACGGAATTCGGGGGGGATGGCATAGATGGAAAAACTTATGACGCTTGGGAAAATTTCCTTCATTTGATGAGAGCCATTATGCTTGAAAGCCACTCTCTGGAAATGTTGATTGTTGAAGATCGGCAGGAGAAGTCCCTCAGCACGGTGGCTGGAGGCAACCCAAAAAGAATTCTGCTTATTGATGATGACCGCCAACTTTTGGACATCTATCAATCATACTTGGAGCTCGAAGGGTATCTATGCAGTCAAGTTTGGGATGTGGCCTGGGCATTTACCCATATTCAAATGAGTCACTATGACCTCGTCCTGACGGATTTTCAAATGCCCATGATGAATGGTATTCAGTTACGAAGAAATCTTGAATATGTGGGTAATGGTTGTTGCCCCCCATTTGTCTTGGTGACAGGGAGTCTTAATCAGGAGATTCGAAGGCAGGCGTTAGAGTCCGGATTTGAGGCTGTGCTGAAAAAGCCGCATGATCTTCCTGAGCTGAGTTCACTCATAGGAAAGGTTTTAAAAAAATCTATGGGTTTTCAGGGAAATGTACAGAATAGGTGAAGCAGGGTAGATGAAAATGAGGAGGAAATTTTCCGCTAAATTACCTGTATGTGTGTGCTAGGGAATTAAACTGCAGGGCTTGCGAGAATTTTTATCAGTCTAGTCTCGATGGTCACCTGCCATGCTCGAGTTCGTCATGCCATGATTGTTGGTTACCTGTGCGGCGTCCATTACACTCATGCCGCTATTGTGGTTCGTCTTGGCCGAAAAATGCAGATGTAAAAAACAGTTTTGGCAGGCATCCTGACAAGGCTAACGCACATCCATCGGCCCCGCCCTGTCCATATCGTCCCCATAACTAATCCCAGTTCATGTCTTGCGAAAAGACTTCACCACTCTCAGCTTTTCGGGCTACATGGGAAGGTACAGATCAAGTGACACCGGATCATGAGAAAGTCTTTGACGGTTCAGGGTGACCGGAATGGGTGTTAAATGGTTTTTTTAGTTCGTGACTTTGTCTTAGAGGTCATGGGATAAAATTCATGTGGCCGAATTTTCCCCTCTGGTCTATTTGCAAAGTGGTGATGGTGTGCCGTGAATGTGGTCTTGAGTCTGGCTGATACTTTGAGGGGGATGGTATGATAAAACGCGCAATTAAAAATTTTTGAAAGGTGATCAAAACATGGATATTGATATATTTCGCCAAATGGTGGCGAAAAAACCCGATGGGTTTCTAGGACGATATGGGCTTGGAGACAAGCTGCTGAAGGAAGGGGAGCATCTTGAAGAGGCTGTAGAGCATTTGCGTGTTGCTGTCACATTGGATCCTATCCATGTCGCCTCCCATTTGGCTTTAGGGCGGGCATTGGCTGGACTGAAGCGGAATGAGGAAGCCAAGACTGTTCTGACGGCAGGTATCGATGCGGCTTTGTCAGGCCGATCCAGCGGGGGAGGGGATCTTGTACCAGAGATGCGTGCCCTGATTCAGACATTGGGATAAGGGTCGTGTCCTATTAGTGCTCTCAGGATTGGTTGTCATCATTTTTCAAAATGTGTTGTGCAATCATTTGGGTAAATTTTTCTGCCGATGGTGAGAAGGGCATGCTGATTTCCACCACCACAATTTTTTTCCGGACATAGATTCCAGTGTACCCAATGGTCTCGTCCC
>JBGSSO010000183.1:0-8040 GCA_041737015.1 Nitrospirales bacterium | reverse complement strand
GGTGGTGACTCCGGAACAAGTCGCTGAAAGTCTCGCGAAGCAAAAACCACTGGGCGAAATTCTTGTTGAAGATAAAAAAGCCACTCTTCAGCAAGTGGATGCCGCGCTCCATAAGCAACAAAGATTGAAAAAAAATGAAGTCGCATCCATTCGGGTCGATACGGAGAAAATCGATAAGTTGATTAATCTGGTGGGCGAATTGGTGATTACGCAATCGATGATCACGGATCTCAGCGAGAAGTTTTCGATCGAGCAGCTTCCCATTCTCCAGGAACGTATTACGCAATTGGAACGTAATACCCGAGAGATACAAGAACGGGTGATGTCCATACGAATGATGCCGATCGGCAGTGCGTTTCATCGTTTCCCGCGATTAGTTCGGGATCTGGCCGGAAAAAGTGGCAAGCAGATTCAATTGGTCATGTCGGGGGAGGAAACAGAATTGGATAAAACGCTGATTGAGGCGATTGGCGATCCACTCACCCATCTTGTTCGCAATTCGGCCGACCATGGCTTGGAGTTGCCGGATGACCGGTTGGCCCAAGGCAAGTCGGCCCGAGGAACGATTCGTCTGCATGCGTATCATGATGGCGGGAATATTTGTATCGCCGTGGAAGATGATGGGAGAGGATTGAACCGGGAAAAAATTATCAAAAAAGCGGTGGAAAAAGGGATCATTGCCGATGGAAGCAATTTGACGGATGAGGCCGTAAATCAACTGATTTTCCGTCCTGGGTTTTCTACGGCTGATACCATCACCGATGTATCCGGTCGAGGGGTGGGGATGGATGTCGTGAAGCGCAATATCGAAGGTCTTGGCGGGTCGGTGGGGATTCAGAGCACAATGGGTAAGGGCTCTCGGCTTACCCTAAAATTGCCGCTCACGCTGGCCATTATTGATGGAATGACTGTCCGTGTAGGTCAGGATAATTACATCATTCCTCTTCTCACGGTGACCGAATCCATCCGCCCCAAACCATATGAGTTGCAACGAGTTGTGGGCAAAGGAGAAGTGGTCAATCTTCGCGGGGAATGGGTGCCCATGGTCAAACTTTATGAGGCCTTTGGGGTCAGGCCGGACTTTACCGATCCCTCCCAGGCTCTGTTGGTAATTGTGGAAGCGGAAGGGAAGCGAATCGCCCTGCTCGTGGATGAGCTGATGGGACAACAACAAGTTGTGATTAAGAGCCTAGAACAAAACTACCGCAAGGTCGAGGCCATTTCTGGAGCCACGATACTGGGAGATGGGCAGGTCGCCTTGATTTTGGATGTGCCGGGATTGGCCAAGTTGGCGAGGGTTGGTCACACTGCGGCGGCGTAAGAAGAGGTGCGTAGGTATGAATGAAAAAGACCTGAGGACTAAAAAAGAGGACTCTTCTTTCCCTTATGCCCACCTCGTAGGCTTTATGGAAATCTTCGCTTCTTCTTCAAAAGAAAAAATTATCTCATTATAACGACGACATTGACGCCGAAGGAGACCAACCATGTCTACGACCATTGTTGATAACACGGAACACCACGAAGTTCGGACCAACTATTCTAGCGACGACCAACAATATCTGACCTTCAATCTGGCGGATGAATATTACGGAGTTGATATCTTAAAAGTGCAGGAGATTAAAGGGTATACCACCGTGACCCGAATTCCGAATACCCCAGGGTTTCTCAAAGGGGTGCTCAACCTTCGTGGCACCATCGTGCCCATTGTCGATCTACGCATGAAATTCGGCATGGGTGTAACCGAACCTACGTCATTTACCGTGGTGGTAGTGGTCAATGTCAGGAATCGCGTGATGGGTTTTCTGGTCGATGCGGTTTCTGATGTATTGGATATGAATGCCAAAAATATTCAAGCTCCTCCGGACATGGGCAGCTCGGTCGATATCACGTTCATTGCCGGAATTGGCAATGCCCAAGACCGTTTGGTGACCCTGTTGGATATTGATCGGGTGCTGACGGAAGAGGAAGTAGCGGTGGTAGGGGAGATCCAGGACGTGGAAGCAAACGCCGAAATCCCCGCCTGACGGGAAAAGTCATACATCATCATTGCGTTTGGTTGGTTCATTTCCCTTCGGAGAGAAAATGGTTGTTAGAGGACGGATTGGAGCCAGGGATGGCCAGGACATCAGAGGGGAACAACAATTTTAAAAAGATCAGCGAGGGTTGTATGAACAATATGGTCAAGGACATGTGGAATTGGGGAATTGCAGCCAAGCTGGTGGTGGTGTTCGTTATCTTCGGCATGGTGCCCATGGCGGCGGTGGGGTATTTAGGAGCATCGGCGACCGGGGAGATGGAAGAGGCTGCCGGGCAGCGGGTCCAAATCGTGGCCTCAAACATTGCCGATAAAATTGACAGGAATCTGTTCGAACGCTACGGGGATCCACAATCCTTTGGCCTCAATAAGATCGTGGGCGAACGGTATCACTGGTATTCCAAAGAGAATAATGCGATCGCCGATGCGATGAACCAATATGTGACGACCTCCGGAATATATTATTTGACCCTTCTTGTGGATACGGTCGGGGATGTCATGGCGGTCAACTCACATGATGCCAAAGGTAACCCCATCGACACCACGGCGATATACTCAAAAAAATACGCCGACGCGCCATGGTTTAAGGCCTTGCAAGCCAATGAATTTACCACGAAACAACCCTTTACGGCTCCCGGCAATGATTCGTCTACAGGGACTTTCATCGAAGATCTGCATGTGGATGAGGATGTGAAATCCGTGTACCCCGGGGATGATGGGTTGACCATGGGCTTCTCCGCACCAGTCTATGTCGATGGAGATTTGATTGGCTATTGGAGCAACCGGGTCAAATTTTCCCTGGTGGAGGAAATTATTCAAACCGCATACCAGGAGCTCAAATCATCGGGTTTCCCTGGATCTGAAATCACGCTGTTGGGAGATCACGGACAGGTTTATGTGGACTATGATCCTTCTTCCCAGGGTAAGGATGAGGTGAATCATAATTTGGAGACTGTCTTGTTTAAACTTAACTTGGTGGAAAAAGGTGAGTTGTCTGCCAAAGAGGCTGCGATAGGAAAGACAGGATATATGATCTCCGCGCATGTGCGAAAGGGAATCGACCAGTTAGCCGGCTATACCCATTTGAAAGGGGCATTAGGATATCCCGGAATGAATTGGTCCGTGTTGGTACGTCTTCCCCTAGAAGAAGCCACTGTCGCGGCCATTGCCTTCAAGCGAAGTTTAACCATGACGGCCGGTATTTGTGTGGCTCTGATTTTGGTGGTTGGATTGTATATCGGGCGTCGTGGTGCGAACAGTCTGATTCAAATGAGTGAAGTCGCCCAACGGGCTGCCGAGGGTGATCTGAGCAAGCGAGTCACCGTGACCTCCAAAGACGAACTGGGGACCATGGGCAGAGCCATGAATGCCATGATGGATAATTTAGTGCAGGTGGTGGCTGAAGTTCGCCAAGCGGCGGAACATGTTGAGTGCGCTTCGGGTGAAATCACCCAAGGCAATGAAGATCTCTCGCAACGTACGTCGGCTCAGGCCGGAGCCTTGGAAGAAACGAGTGCCTCTATGGAAGAAATGACGACTACCATCAAACAGAATGCGGATAATGCCAAGCAGGCCAGTCAATTAGCCCTAGCTGCGAGGGAAGTGGCGGAAAAGGGTGGGGCAGTCACGGACAAGGCCGTGGACGCCATGCATGAAATTAATGAGAGCAGCAAAAAGATTGCGGATATTATTAATGTGATCGACGAAATCGCGTTTCAAACGAATCTCCTGGCATTAAACGCAGCGGTGGAAGCGGCGCGGGCCGGGGAACAAGGCAGGGGCTTTGCGGTCGTGGCCTCGGAAGTGCGGAATTTGGCGCAACGCTCGGCCACGGCGGCCAAAGAAATTAAGGCGTTGATCAATGAGTCGGTGCAAAAGGTGGGTGACGGCAGCGACCTCGTGAATCGCTCGGGGCAGACGCTGGGCGAGATTGTGAGCTCAGTCAAGCGGGTGACGGATATAATTTCGGAGATCAGTGCGGCCTCGCAGGAGCAAGCGGCCGGAATCGATCAAGTGAATAAGGCGGTGATGCAGATGGACCAAGGCACGCAGCAAAATGCGGCCTTAGTGGAACAAGCCACGTCGGCTTCTCAGTCTATGAAACAACAGGCTGCCGACTTGATGAAGCAAGTAGCCTTTTTTAAATTAGAAGATACAAAACAAGGACAGTCCCCTAATTCTCGGGTACAACGAGGAGCGGGAAGCAGGGTTCCACCATTAATTGCCAAGACGTCCCTCCCCGTGGGTAAGCCATTGCATTCAGGGAAGGCTGCCTCCTCTCAAAAGACAACGGTTAAGTCCCCACCCATGAGTGAAGGCAGCTCGAATGGCCAAGACCGCCGTCAACGTGAGAATGATTTCTTCGAAGAGTTCTAATATGAAAAGGGAAACCATCAGACGCATTGGAAATCACTACTCTTTTAAATGACTGATGAATTAATCCGAGTTGACACAAAATGCTGATCGCTCATTAACGATACAAGGAAAATACAGGAGGTGGCATGGGTAAAGTTTGGAACTCCATAGGCATTGGTCCCAAAGTGGTGATGACTATTATGGCGGTCTTCGCGACTTTGCTGGCTGTGGGAGCTTTTTTGATGGGTCAGCAATTGCAAAGGGATCTGGAGCGAGTTTTGGCTGACCAGGCGGTGATAGTTCAAAAACAAATTGAGGTCACCCGAGCCTATGTCACCAAAAATTTCGTGGGAAAAGCTAAAGCCGCCGGGATGAAAACCGGTGTGGACCACAGTGCTCCCGATACGATTCCCTTTCCGGCCACGTTTACTCGTGAAACCTCCGAGCAGTTGGCTCAGGACGGTGTCTACAATGCCAGGGTCATTAGTCTCGTGCCTTTGAATACAAAAAATGGTCCGCAAGATGCCTTTGAGAAGGAAGCCCTTGCGGCCTTAGCTTCCGGGCAAAAAGAATTTATCAAAAGCGAGATCGTGAATGGGAAAATGATGTTCAGACGTGCAACCCCGGATCTGGCTACGGTCCAAGCCTGTATAGGTTGTCATGAAGGGAAACAAATTGGGGATATGTTGGGGGCCGTGTCGGTACAAGTTCCCATGGATGCTTCAACTGCGCAATTACAAAGTAACCTCAATACAATGTACATGGGGATTTTGGGGGTGGGTGTGCTGATGATGGGACTGTTGTTTTTGATGATTGCGAAGTTGGTGGTGAAGCCCATGAAAAGTCTGGAGTCCATGGCTGAACGAGCCAAGGAAGGAGACCTCACCGGTCGGGCCGACGTGACCAGCCGGGACGAAATCGGTCGAACCAGTGAATCGTTTAATATGATGTTCGATCGGGTGAGTGAGGTCATTGGATCGGTGAAAACGGCGGTGTCAGGTATCACGACTGGAACCTCCGAGATCAATGCAGGAACCTCGGATCTCGCTGAGCGGACTTCGGCACAAGCAGGAGCCCTGGAAGAAACGAGTGCGTCAATGGAAGAGATGACCTCCACAATTAAGCAAAATGCGGATAATGCAAAGCAGGCTAACCAATTGGCAGTGGCCGCGCGGGAAGTGGCAGAAAAAGGTGGAACGGTGACGGACAAAGCCGTGGAAGCCATGGATGAAATCAATAAGAGCAGTAAAAAGATTGCGGATATTATTAATGTGATCGACGAAATCGCGTTCCAAACGAATCTCCTGGCATTAAACGCGGCGGTGGAAGCCGCGCGTGCGGGTGAGCAGGGGCGGGGGTTTGCGGTCGTGGCCTCGGAAGTGCGAAATTTAGCACAACGCTCGGCCACGGCGGCCAAAGAAATTAAGGCGTTGATCAATGAGTCGGTGCAAAAGGTGGGTGACGGCAGCGACCTCGTGAATCGCTCCGGCCAGACCCTGGCAGAAATAGTGAACTCAGTTAAACGGGTGACGGATATCATTTCAGAAATCAGCGCGGCTTCGCAGGAACAGGCGGCAGGTATTGATCAAGTGAATAAGGCTGTGATGCAAATGGACCAAGGCACACAGCAAAATGCGGCCTTGGTTGAGCAGGCAACATCAGCGTCCCAGTCGATGGCCCAACAAGCTGAAGATCTGTTGCGGCAGGTTGAGTTTTTCAAGGTCCAGATTGAGTCCGGGTCAAAACGTTTGGAGCCGATGTCCAAAACCGCCTCATCCGTTCATAATCAATCAAAGAATAGACTGGGCGCCCAATATCATCGAACTGGCTCGGGTGGAACTGGAAATGCCCATGAAAAACATCACATTACAAACAAAGGGGTTGCTGCGGGTGTTGGGAGTTCGGGTTCCAACGGACAAAAAAATCCCGAGAACGATTTTTTTGAAGAATTTTAGAAAACCCTATGCCCTAAGAATGATGAGTTAGCAGGCGTAAGGGGAAAAGATTCTCCCCCTACGCCTTAATTTGTTCTTTTCCTAATATTGGGATACCTTCCGTAATTTCTCCCGGGCATGTTTTCGAATTTAGTATTTTGGCTTCGCCTTCTTATCTAGCATTACGTACCGTTACATCATCCCCTGACATCTGAAAATTTAGAGGCCCTGTTTTTTGAGGTTGACTGTTCCTAGTATTGTCGGATATGGTTGACTCCCCCAGAAGTAGAGAGAAACCGTGCACAGTATGTTTATCAACACTCACAGGAGGAGGGTTGTTATGAGAAGATGGGCTGCATTCGCAATGATGTTTGTCGTCTTCATGATTGGGCTCGCCCTGGTGGTACCGATGGGGCAAGCAGCAGACGCGGCCAAGGATTTGGCGGCAAAGTATGTCCTGGCCACGGCTAAGGCTGCCAGAACAGTCTATGTCAAAAGTATAGTGGCGGACGCGAGCAAAGGTGGAATGAAACCTGATGAAGATTGGGTGAAGGATGATCACGGAATGATGCTTCCGGCTCAATTCGTGAAAGAACTTGGAAAAGAATTAAAGGAATTTGAATTGTCTTTGGTGGGGACGGATCCTTTGTATGCCTCAAATGCCGCGAAAAGTGCCAAGGAAAAGGACATGCTAGCGGAATTGGCCAAAGGGAAAGAAAACGTGTTAGTTGCCGATGATGGCGGAGTGACCGTCGGCATGTCGGCTGATTATGCTATTGTTGATAGCTGTGCGGATTGCCATAATAAGCACCCCAAAACGACGAAAAAAGATTGGAAGAAGGGTGATTTTATGGGAGCCATTGTTGTTAGAATGAAATAACCTCGTTTCCAGATCAATCGTCTTGAGAAAAAGGCGAGGAGGGCTAACAACCTTCCTCGCCTTTTTTATTTCCACTACGGTTTCCCGTTTTTTCAATTACCCATTTCTGACAGCTAAATTCGGGCATGAGTATGCCGATAACATGAGATGGAACTGGAAAAGGAAGAACGCAGGCCCAAGGGGGTAAGGGTACAACCTTTATTCTATCGGTTCGCGTCTAACGACGGAACCTACTCCTTACAATCAGTCCTCACTTTTTTTCTTCGCCGCCCCACTATAAGGGAAAACTGAATATAGAAAATATGGCCACTGAAAACCTTTTGGGGGAATTTTTAAGCCTACTTATGTGGTTTATGCCATGTTGTTCTATTGGGTTCCGGGGGAGTGAAAAGTATGGAGCGAGGAGTAAAGAAGAAGATACGAAACTTTTATCTCCTTTTCCCTGATTTTTCACTTTCCTCAGTGAATGATATAACGAGAAAAGTTAAATGGCCACGGCAATCTTGACTGACAAAGAATTTGAACTGTTTAAGCATCTGATTTATCAGCAGGTCGGTATTACGCTCGATATCCCCAAAAAACCACTTCTAGTTTCTCGTTTAGGAAAACGGCTTCGGGATCTTCACCTCCCCTCTTATCAGGCCTATTACGATTGCGTGAGTCGTGAAGGCGGGGAAGAAGAACTCATGAAATTGTTGGACCTGGTTTCGACGAACAAGACGGACTTTTTTCGAGAACCGGTGCATTTTGATTTTCTCCGCAACCAGGTTCTTCCTGAATTGCAAACGACCAAAACCTTGAGGATTTGGTCCTCCGCTTCTTCTTCGGGGGAAGAA
>JBGSSO010000167.1:0-2676 GCA_041737015.1 Nitrospirales bacterium | reverse complement strand
GAAACGTGGTGTCGCCAATCTCGCCAAGTTGAGTCATGGCCGCCCCCCGTTCATTGGGTTGCGCCTTTTTGGCAACCGTCCACAAGACAGCCTGCGCTTGAGGGGTATGAAACGTCCCTTGTCCTAGTTCCTGGATGATATTGATCCTGGCGTGTTGTTGGACGGTAGCCTGGGTGGCGCCTCGAGCCCCGGCGGGGTTGACTCCACCCTGTTGGCCATAGGGGCGTACCAGGACTTCCATCAATGTCTCTTCTGCATCCTGGCCACGCTGGATGTGTCCTCGAATGAGATCTCCCACAAAACAATAAAATGGGTCTTCTTCCAGATTGCCGATCGTGTCCCAATACAAACTACCAAGGGGAATGGCATTGGGCTGCGCGTCAAATTCGTGCGTAAAGATTTCGCCTAAGCGGTCATGAATCAACTGCATCCGGTAGCGAATGGCTGTCGCCTGTTCCAATACCTGAAACTGTCCGCTGGGGTATTCCTCATAGGCAATCCGGAGGTTCGCATCATGCGGTTGGGTGGGGTCGAAGACCACTTGAAACCCCGCATCCTCCAGCTTCAATTTCAAGGTCACGCCCACATTGTAGGGCGGAGCTGGCACATTCAACCAGGTTTGGACGCTGCCGGTCACGAGTATGGTGTGAATGTTCTGTAGGATCTTTTGATCTTCCTGAGACCATGAGGGCTTGGGCACTGATTCCTCATTGGCTAACAGTCTATCCGTGAGAGAAATCGTCAGGATCAGACTGATCACCATGAAAGACCCACTCCATGCAGCTCTCAGGTATCGGATCGCCGACCGCTGCGGTGGCGGTCCGGCATCTCGTTCATGCTGGTTTCGTGGGGAGGAGAAGGCAAGCAGCCTGATTGGATTCCATCGGCTCAGAAGGTGAAGCATGGGACGCTCCATTGGGTTGGATCTATCTGGTCTGTCAGGCCATCAATGATGTGTTAGGTATACCCTATCAAGTGTTGATGAGGAATTCAAAATCTTCCTGATGTCATGCTGATCCGATTGTTCTTCTTTTGCACCTCCACAACTTGACTAATTTCTTTAATTGACCAAAAATCTCCTCTCAGCCGATCGCAGCGTCTGCGATGGAAAATACACTGGAACAGAAGAAGGCGTGCTCACACTGACATTCGTGCAATTGTAATTCGGAGGTATTTCCATGACGACATCCGCGCAGCATCCCTACCACCCGATTATCTACGTCCGCGGCTTCGCAGCGACTCAGGGTGAAATCGAGGAGACCGTGGCCGACCCTTATATGGGGTTTAATATCGGTTCGACCAAGTCGCGCGTGGCATGGACCGGCGACGTCAAGCGTTTTTATTTCGAGTCGCCGCTCGTGCGGTTAATGAGCGATCACGAATATGAGGATGTCTTCGTGGATGGAGACGACCTCGTGGCAGCCGAACGTACCGACTATGCCGTTCCATACCGCTCGATTATCATCTACCGCTATTACGATGAGGCCTCGAAGGACTTTGGGGACGGCAAGACGCCGCCCATTGAGCACTTCGCCAAAGGCCTGGGCAATCTCATCCTGCGTTTACGCGAAAAAGTCTGCGCGAACAAGGACAACAAGGTCACGTCCAAAGACTTTCGCGTGTATCTCGTGGCTCACTCCATGGGAGGGCTGATCTGCCGGGCCTTTCTGCAGAATACGAAACTCAGCCCAGCGGAGGCGCGCGGTGCGGTGGATAAAGTCTTTACCTATGCCACGCCTCACAATGGCATTGATATGCGGATTGTGCGTAATGTGCCGGGCTGGCTTTCATTCGGCGATATCAATAATTTCAATCGCGACAAGATGGCCGGATACCTCGCGGTGCCCAAGGGTGATGATGTCTCGGTTGTGAAAAACTTTCCACCCGAGCGCATCTTCAACCTGGTGGGCACGGATTCACGCGATTACACCGTGGCCGGGGGCATTTCGTCGTGGGCCGCTGGAGATGCCAGCGACGGGCTGGTGCGCCTGGAGAATGCCACCACCCATGGGACGGGCTCTGAGGGCAAGGATGTGAGTTCGTCGCGCGCGTTCGTGCACCGAAGCCATTCCGGCCACTACGGTATCGTGAACTCCGAGGAAGGCTACCAGAACCTTACACGGTTTCTGTTTGGGGAACTGCGGGTGGATGGCATTCTGGACATTGACGACATTACCCTGCCGGTAGAAGTCCAAAAGGCGTTTGACGATGGCAAGACGGTGCGTGCGTCGTATCAGTTCGAGGTTGCGGCCAGCGTGCGCGGCTGTCAGTGGCAGATGACGCGGCGTGAGGTGCGCGAAAATTCCGCCATCTTCCGCAGCTACGAGGAACTGTTCCCGGGGAAGGATCGCAGCAAGCGCAAGCCGGACCGCTCAAACAGTCCGCATCTCTTCTCCATTTTTCTGGATCCAAGTAAGAGCGTTAAAACATCAAAATCGGTCAGCTTCGCCTTCGACATCAAGGTCCTTGTGCCCGATTACGTCGTGGATGGCCTGCTGTTCATGAAGCGCCACTACGAAGGTGGCTTCATCTATCGTGAGTTGATTCTGGTCGAGGCCTTTCCCGATAAAACTAATCCGAGTGGGTGGCGCATCAAGTATGGGTACCAGGACATGAATCCCGGTAAACCCGGCAAAGAGGTAGAAACCCGTCCCCTTATCAAGGGGAAGCCGAATG
>JBGSSO010000157.1:0-2046 GCA_041737015.1 Nitrospirales bacterium | reverse complement strand
AATTGATCTTTGAACAAATTGAAGCGTGCCATCCTGGCTTGCCAGATCACGTGTATCGCCGAATCTTCGAAGCATCCATCTTCCGGGATGAGGGCATGGCACAGATTATTGCCAATTACCTCAACACGCGATCCCAGTCTGACGGACCGTTGGTGAGCTACACGGGCGGCGGTCATATTCAGTATAAGATCCCTGTTCCTCAGCGAGTTGAACGAAAGCACCCCGGCGTCAAATCCATTACCATTTATCTCGAAGCATGGGATCCCTCCAAAGACGAGGAGGTTCGTTCGGAGGTGCAAACCGGCATTGCCGATTTCCTCTGGCTAACTCCTTTGGGCCCCAAAGGCCTTCAGCCCCGTTGCGGCTAACGGTATTTATCACCCAATTTTCTGAAGAATGAAGGAGAACCAACCACATGGGCGATCCGATTATCATTGCACAACGAACCCCTTACGTCCTGACCATGGAACCAGGAACCTATTATTGGTGCCGATGTGGGCGATCAAAAACCCAGCCATTTTGCGATGGGTCTCACACCGGAACGGACATTTCCCCTATCGAGGTTGAACTCAAAGAAAAACAAAAGGTGGCTTGGTGTGGGTGCAAGCACAGCAAAAAATCCCCATTCTGCGACGGCACACATTCCAGGCTGGAACCGTAAAATACAGATCTCGACTCATTGAATTCAGCGAATTCAGCCAGATATTTTAAAGAAGCGATTTGGCACGTGTTCTATCTTGAATGTAGCCCTTAATACCGTAGTCTTCCGTTGATACCCGAATCAATACTTCATCTCAAATTTATGTATTATAAACTAGCATAAAAAATCTAATTATAAATTACTAGTCAATAACTTGCATCACGGAAATAAAATTTACTACAATCCACCACGATTATGGGTAGCTGACCTCCCTATTCGAGGCTATCCAAAAAAATAGAGTTGTGTAAGAAATTTTCAATGTCCGAAAGTGAGGATTATCGTATGAATCGGATTACTAGCATTCTGAGTGCTTTTCTCGTATTGGCCGCAAACCCAGCCTTTGCCAATGAACCAGGCGGAGGATATGAAGGGATCACGGGGCTGTACTATGGGACCATTGCCATAATTTTGGCTTATGGGGTCTATGACATTTTCTTCAAAAAGTCATAACGCCTCCCGCTTTCCAAAACACGCCATTTAGAGAATTCCCCTTCTTGCCCCCTTCCCATTCGGGGGAGGGGTGTTGTCTGCTTTTTGGCCTGATGACTCGATCCTGTTTTTGAGTAAAAATTCCAAGGCGTCAAAAACATTCTGAGCCACAATGGTGTAGCCTTCTGCCGTTGGATGAATTCCGTCTGCCTGATTTAAGCTCGGTTGAGCAGCCACTCCTTCCAGTAAGAATGGAATCAGTGGAAGGGTTAATTCCTGGGCCAGCCGTTCATACATTTCAAAAAACTCCCCCGTATAGGCTTCGCCATAATTTGGCGGAATGCGCATGCCCGCCAAAACGACTACCACTCCTGCCTCCCGCAACCGGTCAATTATGCTACGAAGATTTTCATAGGTCTGTTCCAAGGGTAGCCCACGGAGTCCGTCATTGACTCCCAATTCTAATATGACAACCGTCGGCTGACTTTTTAAAATCCACTCTACCCGTCGCATTCCCCCCGCTGAGGTTTCTCCGCTAACTCCGGCATTAACCACCTCATAGTGAAATCCACGTTCGTGCAACTGCTTTTCCAATTGAGCCGGGTAGGATTCCTCCGATGACACGCCTAATCCAGCCGTTAAGCTATCACCAAAGGCCACGATTTTAGGAAGGGATTCGTTCTTTCGCACCAATGGCTCGTATGAAGATTGTTCCGCCGGGAATTGGGGCCGAGAGCCCAACAAATCGGAACTGCGATTCATGGACTCTGGTATATTGGGAGATGAACTCTCCTCAGGGCCACATCCCCAGATTCCCAGACAGAAGAGCACGAGGACTGATAGGATACATGTATGCATAATAGCCGTGTAATGGCTCTCAACTCTATTATTCACCATTTGAACCCGTTTGTGTAATC
>JBGSSO010000023.1:0-2946 GCA_041737015.1 Nitrospirales bacterium | reverse complement strand
GGGGCAACGAATGTGACGATTCGAGATCTGTCCGTGATTCAACATGGAGGATTGGGAGTTGGGATTTTTAATGGCAGTGGCGTGCGATTAACACGGATTCGTGTCAATGGTATGGTGTTTAGTCAACAGGTGCAGGATGTTCATTTGGAAGATTGTGTGATTGGTGACAGTGAGACAACGGGTGTGGCATTTGCGGATTCTACCGGCACCCTTTCGGGCAATCTGATTTACCATAATGATCATGGCGTGGCTATTGGTGGAAACTCAGATGTGACCCTAAGACGGAATGTCATTACCCGAAGTCTCTATGAGGCCGTGTTAATGACCGATCAGTCCAAAGCCCGGTTAATTCAAAATACTCTGGCTCAGAACGGAGGCGGGGCTGCCTTTCAGGACGACGCGCAGGCCGATGTGCAGGGAAATATTATTAGTCAGAGTGCAGTAGGTTTTTTGTTTTTTCCGGGGAGTCACACCACGCTGGCCTACAATGCCTTGTCTGGCAACCAGGGGGATTATATCATGACGGGGACTCCACCAACGCCGGCTCCGGACCGCGCAGGGAAAACCGATGTACAATTTTCCCCTGGCTTTGTGAGCCCTGAAAATGGTGATTTTCGTCTTCAGTCCGATTCTTCCATGATCCAGGTTGGTGCTTTTCCCTATTTAGGGGCACTGCCTCCTGTTTCATCCAACCCATAATTTCCTTCTCAGCTCAGCCTGTCCAAGTGGCTTCGGCCTTCCTTCTTTGCCTCGCACAAACGCCATGCTGGACAGGCTCCTAGGATTCTGGACGTCCTGGAACTCCAGTTTTTTGGATTAGGGTTTTTGCTTGGGACGGAGAATCAACCGAGAATGCTCGGCGTCGAGCGTAACGAGAAAGTGTTTAAGGAAGGACATGCCGAGCAGACCTTCGATGTGTTCTGGAATATCCGGGAGATCGTGAAGGGCTACGGCGACATTGGTAGCTTGTGCCGTTCCTACCGAGATTGAGGAGAGATAGTTCATGTTGACTTGGACTGACCCACCTGCCGTGTTGACCGTCAAGAGTTCATTGTCCGTTGTTCCCAGGATTCCGAGATCAATGGCGACCTGAGTCGAAAGGACCGTCATGGAGGCACCGGTATCCACAATGAGTTGGGCCGATCGTTCCTGGTTCAACATGACAGGAACGACAAATGACCCTCCATTTTTGGTGAGGGGTATGGTGATTTCCTTATTGAAAGGTCTGTCCTGCTCTTCCTCATTCAGGGAGGACGCACGGGTAGAAATCTGGGTGTCAGTAGGCGCCTGATTAGGAATGGACTTGGTGGTTGCTTGAAGTGTTGGAGCCGTGGATGACGCTTGATTGGTGAGAGAAGAGCTTTGTGATGGCAATAGTGTGCAGTTAAATAGTTGGGCTGGATTGTCTGTTAGTACGCGTGCTCCGGATTCATCTAAACAGTCATACGTCGCTGAATGCCCTGGAGACACCAATAGAACACTGTATACCATGACTCCGACCAGCCACCATAAGGTGGCGTGGTGAGGATTCCTAAGAAAAAAAACACGGCGACTTTCATACATAATGGGAAAAGGATACCAAGATGCGTGGTGAAAACGCTATGAAAGTGATTATCCGCTGGTATCGGGCGTTAAGGGAATGGTGGCCTGAACATGAGAGCCGGTTTCCAACACCTGGGTAGACAAGACCACGGTTTCTGGTTCGATCTTGTGCACCTGCACGCGACCTTCCAACATCTCTCCCTGTTTGACGATATAGATGGCCTGCCCATTGGTGAGGAAGGCCTGGCTTTCTCCCCCCTTGGTTAAATACCCAAGGAACCGGAATTGGTTAAGTTGTTCTCGGGCCCGTTGTCCTGCAAGGTCGGCGAAAGAGGGACCTGGGGGCGGGGGCGGCGGAGGCGGAGAGGGTGCTTTCGCGGTTGGACGAGAAGTGGAGGCTCTGTCTGTTTCTTGTCTGGAGACTATTTGTGACATGCCCAGAGGTGCAAAAATATTGCGGGGTAGAGAGAATGTCGCGGTTTGGCGAGGATTAGGAAACGCCGGATCTAACTCCAGATCTTTAATTGGTGGAAGTGGGGTTCCTGAGGTGGCAGAGTAAGGCATGGGATCTGTTGGCGCGGAATCCCACATTTGGAAGATCGTCACCATTCCCCAGGCCAATAGTAAGCCTCCTAACATTAGCCATTTTCGTTGATTCGTCATTAGGCTTTCGTCTTTTTGACCGGTTCAGGGAATTCCTTCAGAAAGGTAGAGACCTTCAGCTTAAAGATGACCCCTTTCTGTTTTTTAGATGTTTCAACGGAAAGTTTTTCGATAAAGAGGTAGGGCCAGCGTTGCTCCAATTCAAAAATGAATTTTCGAATAGCCTCATAGGGTCCTGCGGCTTCAAACGCAAACGTGCCTTTCGTAGCCAGTTTATGAGGGAGGGGTTTGAAGTCGTATCCCATACCAGGAATGTGTACGTGATTTTGTTTCGCCAAATCGGCAATGTCCAAGCTTAAATCTGTGAATTCTCCGGAATCCGGAAGAGCGTTCCACATGGTGGATAGAATGGTTTGGGTCTGCCTGGCCGTCTGCATGGTTGTCTGTGTGTGCAGGGAAGCTTGATTCAAGGTCGTAATGTGTTCAAAACGGTCTTGGGCCGGGTAAAAGATGAAGGCAAACATCCCGACCGATGACAGTCCGGTAAGGATCGCCAGGATGAACAGCGGACTTAAATATTTTGAGATCCGGATCGTGGTCTTTGATCGTTGAATGATCTGAAAAGAATTCATCGTTGCGTGGGTACCCCTGTCAGGTGAGAAGTCGAGTGTCGGGCATCATACGTGACTGTGAGCGAAAACACGCTATGTGAGCCACCTTGCTCCTCTTTGGTGGTTTTTGTGGAATGCTGCGATAGCAAAACATTCTGAAAGGCTGCGTGCTTGTCTAACTGATGAATGA
>JBGSSO010000399.1:0-14647 GCA_041737015.1 Nitrospirales bacterium | reverse complement strand
TGCCATATCTCGAGCCTGGATTAGCCTTGGATGGCTTTTAAAATAGGAAATGCGTGATGGCCTTTCGGACTAGCCCCCTCCCTTTCCTTACTGGTGCAAGTAGATACCGTTATACTTCCTGGAAACTTTCAGTTTGGTTTGGGATATTTATCCTTTCCCTAGAAAGCCTTTGCACGACTCAACCAACTTGCTATTCCAAGTGTAATTGCTAGCAATGTTAACGTCATCGCTTCGAAGAAGAAAATTCCCGCATTATGAAAAAGCGCATTAAACATTGCAGCACCTAGTGCAATATTGATCCCCTGAATGAAGGTTGAATCGATATTTAATAGTTGAGCCATTTTATTGGAATGCCGGAGAGTTGCTAGCAAGCCCAACATGAATGCCAGAAGTAACGCCCATCCTAGTATTCCAATATGCATACCGATATTAATGTAGTGATTATGTGGATAGGGAATGAACATTCTCAAGCTATTCTTTGTTACCGTGCTTCCTAGAACAACATTCCTGTATTGATTGGTTGATGGGCCAAAAACAGGGTACTCAAGTACACTTTCTATACCGTGGAATTGCCACATTATTCTATTGGAAAAATCATCAGAATTTTCAAACCTTTCCGCACTTGTTAACGCATGATTTTTATTTTCTATATTTTCAGAATGACGGTAATTTTGCATTCCTACTACCAAGATAATACCGACGATCATAACTATAACTGTCACTTTATTTTTAAATATCCCGCATTTGTAAGCAAAATACAGATTGCTGCCAAATACGGCAACAGCCGCTGATCGCTCTGCGTTCAAAATAAGAGCAACAATAAAAATAAAATACACTATAAACCATAGACTCATTCGCTTTTCCAATGCAGCATATATCAACGGCAAAATTGTCCCACCAGCCAAAAGGTATCCAAACGTAAAATGATTCCCACTCAACCCTGAGACCCAGATACCCTTTCCAGAGATTCCGGATATTGAATCTGAATCCTGAAGCATCCAGTTTCGGAAATCCTGGAATCCACCACCAAAAAAATGGACAAACAACCCAACAAGAGCAGAAAAAATTATACCAAACAGTACCCAGTTAACTAATACCTTCAAATCACTCATGCTCTTAACCAGGATCACCGTCGCAGAAAGTATCACTAGACCTCTAATGGCTCTAAAGAATGGTGGAGTTGGTGGATCTCCTTCACTTGCCACAGTATTAATTACAAAGTCTGAGATGCAAAAAATTAATAAAGAAAATAAAATAAGTTTAACGCTTGCCCTTGCTCGCACAAGATCTTTTAAACGAAAAATTAACAAATACGATAGCACCAATATAACTAAATTAATTGGTGCGATGTGAATAAAGGGTAACTTTGGAAGTGGGATAAAAAGCATGCATAAGGCAACTCCTAATAAGTACACATGGATCTCAACCTTGGTATTTTTTTCAACACATATGTCTGACACAATATTCAACCTTGCTTAACCACTTAGTTTCCCTGGCTCTATTTTTTGGACAGTTTAATTAAATAGTTCAAAATCCAGATTTTTCTGGACTCTTTATTCTGGATAAGCGTATGCAGTGGCAGGAATTCTAAAATCGTTTGTAAATCTAAATATTTCCATACGGACATTCTCTTCAATTTCAGGAAAGCAAATGAAATGTCTCTCTCGGCATTAGGCTGTTACAGATTTTTCTTTTTTAAGATTGTTAACTAGAGAGCAACCAGCCGTTCCGTCTTTTACCGTTTGATTTCTTCCGTGCATATACTTGCCTGCAACATTAAATGTTTAAGAATAATGGGAAAGTGTGGTAGTGATTAATTCATCCGTTTCCTGAATCATTTTGTCTTTAGAGAATTCTTCCAAAACCTTTGTTCTTGCATTCTGCCCAATCGCCCGAAGACGGTCCGGAGAATTATAGGCCATAAGAAGAGCCTCCGCTAAGTCCACTGGCGAACCTGGTGGAACCAAAAACCCTGTCTTTTCGTGCAAAATAGCCTCCCCAAGTCCACCAATATTCCTCGCCAACACAGGGGTGCCCATACACATCGATTCAAGCATGGCAAGGGGAAAGGTTTCGGCTGTTGAGGGTATTACAGACAAATGAGAAATCGAAAAAATTGGTCTTACATCAGAAACCACTCCCATGAAATGCACATAACTACTCATTTGTTTTTGTTTCACTATATTTTGAATGTCTTTTTTTAGGGGTCCTTCACCGGCAAGAATTAGATGAATTGGTTTCTTAACTAAGCTTAAAGCATTACAAAGATGGAAGTGCCCCTTTTCTTCCCGAAAATTTGCGACCGAACAGACGATAAATTCATTATCATTGATACCCAAAGATTTTTTTAATTCTTTCCCGGAATGTTCGCATAAAACAGGGTTAAAATGTTCCACATCAATTCCGTTGTAAATGACATCCGACTTTCCTAAAAGAAAAGGAAATCGCCTTACCCAATGCTTTTTTTGGGAATGGCAGACAAAAATTATTTTGTGGCATTTTTTCATAATGAATCGATAAACAATCTGATCAAGAAGGTCATCCTTTAAGGAACGGTTGATGGTTGTGTGAATGGCTGATATAAGTTTGGGCTTTTTTTTGCTTATAATTCTTGCAATCCATCCCAGAAAGAGAGATATCTGCAATGTGCAATGTATGACGTCTATGTCTTCCTTGTCGATGAATTTTGCAATAGTAATGGCAGGAGAAATGTCTAGTTTGAATTTCCTTTGATCATTTCTGTAGTAAATTCTTTCTAGATCGAGACGAGATTTTTGATATTCATTAGGGTTGGAGGTAAAAAGGTATTTTTTATATTTACTGGCACTTAGTCCATTAATTAAATCAATTAATTGCGTTTCAGCTCCTGCTTTAGCCAAAGAGGGAAGAATGAAAAGCGCTTTGATTTTTTTATCCATTTTGAGAACCCAGGCTTGTCATGAAAAAACCAAAAAGGTTAATTATATTCGAGGAAGTTTGACTCGGAGTATTGGTCAAATGAAATCTTTCTTCTCCACCCTACTATGCTTTATGAAAAAGAAGCATTGGAAATAGATTCCTTTAGCCCCCCTGTATTCAAAACATTGATGTTGACTTTTGGGATCTCGGAATTGCATTTTCCAAAAAATTCAGGTCATTCCGTACTTCAAAAACTCCTTGATCGAATTCCTGATTTCTGGTCATCTGCCACCTTTTACCTCTTCAGGCAAACAGCCAATCACTTCTTTAAATTGACGGACTTTGATCGGACAGAATAAGTACAGATGGGCCAGCCACATTGGTTTGTGAGGATTTCGTAATAAACACAGACAAATTCATAAAATTTTGGAGAATATCATATCACTCCCATTCTACATTTTCTTTAATAATTCTGGCTGGAACACCCCCAACTAAACATTTCTCTGGTATGTCTTTATTGACAACTGCACCAGCAGCAACAATAGCGCCATTGCCGATTTTAACCCCCTTCAAAATAATTGCTCTTAGCCCGATCCAGACATGATCCCCAATTTCTATGGGTTGGCTGAGATTAACTTCGTTTCCATTTATTATGTGATTATCTGAATCTCTAATTATTACTCCTTTTGATATTGCCACATTATTACCAATCTTTATTTTTTTGAAAGAACATATTTCTACCTCATTATTTGTGAATCCGCTTCCAAGCTCTAAGATTGCGTTTTCATTTACAACAATATATGCACCAGTGTGCAATTCGAATTTTCCTTTGACCTGCAAAAGGCCTCCCTTATCCACCATTAAAGTTGAACTACCATAATTTGTGTGTTCCCATGCAGATCCAAACATTAAAAGTGAATTTTTCTCCATCATTATTTTTCCATCCCTATGTAGCCATATTTTTGATTTTGGATAAATGATTAATCTAATGCGTGGGAAATTCCCTGTCCTTATATTTGCAAAAAAAGTTTTAATATATCTACTTTCCTTCAAAATCCTCACGAAGCGGAATAGTTTTGTTCTCATTTTTAATCCAAGAAAGTTGATCAGATAAGATTGCCCGGCTAAATCAAATTTTTCTCACTATGAGACCATCCGCACATTTGCTTCTGGTTGATTCGCCATCTTCCCCTTCTAACAACAGTTTAATTCGTCGGGATCCATTAAAAACTCTGATTTCGACAATCAACCTAACCCCCTTTTACACCAAAATAGCGGCGGGAGGGCGTAGACTACAGGTTCAGAAGGTGGACCCGGCCGTCGAAAAAAAATAATGCACCGAGCACTTCCTGAAACCCTTCTCCAAAGGTATAACCTCCAACCGATGAAAGACGAGCCTCAGAGTTGCTTCTCAGCACCTGAAGTATTTCCTTGTCCGGGGCTAAACCCCCACCAGCCAGATTTTACTTCTACAAATACCGCAGGGGATCCGTTAAAAATTAAGTATAGTTTCATGTCCCCTTAATTCTTGCATTTCCTCCACCAACAAACCTCACGCCCCGATTAACCCCGCCCATCAGCTTTGGTGCCCACCAAAAAAAATTTAGGAAATTTTTTATCAAAAGATATTAGTGGATACTATGGTTAAAGGGGTTTAAGCTTCTCTCCATGGCCAACCCCTTCGTTAAATGTTGAAATAAAATTTTTGCAATAAGACGGTTTCCTTCAGGACCAAAGTGGCCTGAACATTGGTCCCGGTTTGCAAGGATCTCACAAATACTTTTTTCTTTTAACTCATTGGATATCTCAGGTGTTAAATTCAGGTATTGCAGATTCAACTCATCCAATTTATCCATAAACTTCTTTAGGGCAAAATTCCCTGTTTTGCGAAAATAGTCGAAATCGTTGCGAGCCGGGAAAATTATTATGAGGCACTCTTTTTTCCTTTTCCTACACTCATCAATAAACTGAGAGGTAATCGCACTTGTGACTTCAAGTGCGCCGGAAGCATGTTCTGGCTGGACAAAATCATGCCATTCCGGCATTCCAAGCAACCAATTCTTTATCTCTGGCTTATTAATTAATTTCCATGACCTCCATAAGAAGGGGAATCTCAATGGAATTGGACCGTCCGAAGACTCAGGAATAAAATATTCATATTGAAGGTACTGTTGTGGTTCCATGAGAAACCGATCGAAATTTTTCAACGGAATTTCTGGTAGCCTAATAAGCTGCAAATCCCCTGAAGGTCTAATGACAAACCGGGGTTTAAATAGGAAGGGGTTTGAGTTGGATTTCTGAATGAAGTATCTGTATTGATTAACATTTCTTTTGAAATTATCAGGAAAAATACCGAAAAATGTTTTCGGTGCTACATCTTTTTTATTTCTTTTAAAGCGTAATAGAGCTTGGTCGGATCCATAACCTGGGACTCCAAAATTTCCTACACGACAGCCTAACAGCCCAGACAGAATGTTGCTCCATGCCTCAACATGGCTTACTTCACTGCCGTAGACAAATGAATCGCCATACAAAGATAAGCATTCATGACCGGGGATTGAAAAGTTCACATTAGGTCGTGATCCAGAAGAATCAATACTGTTCTCTGCAAAGGCCTTGGTAGTGGGCCATCCTAGGTCAGGATCACGCTGGGTAAGGTAACTCATATACTCTTGTTTTGTAGGAGTGGGGGGAGGGGTAAATAAAAGGAAATCTGTCTTTCCTTTTGGAAGTAAATAATTAAGAGTGATAAAGGAAAAGACCTCCAAAAACCCAAAAAGAAGGGTAAAAAGAAGAAGCCAACCCAAAACAAGAGAGGGCTTTTTACGTTTAACTAAATTCATTTCAGTTTATTACTATGTCAATTAAAAATTTTGAAGCTTTGGTTAAAAACCGCCATTTATAAAGGGATTACAGCGTCAAATGCGAATCTAAGTTGTGCTCCATTAAGTGATGGGGAAAACATTGCTGTTATTTCGTTTTCTTGTTGAGGGCTTAGATTACTGATTTAATTGAATATTTTTGCTTTGGCCGTTATGATAGCCTCCCCCCGTCTTAAGTAGATTAACTTATTAAATTCCACCGTGGTCTCGAAGTGAAATTTAACACGACACATCATAAATCTCTTATCCTTTGGATCCTGTCTATATGTGCGTTTGATGCAATTATTTTATTTTTAGTTCTTCCCGTTTTCTTACAACATTTTCCTGGCCTTTACCAAATCAATTTTTTTCCAGATGGATATGATCTCTTGACGTCCAACATCTTGGCCGGGAATGGTTATCGATTTTTCCCTGATACTTCGGAAACGCTTCTCCGAACTCCAGGCTACCCACTTTTTTTGATGCCTGTTTTCTATTTTTTCCCAAACAGTTTAGTTGCCGTGCAGATAGTCAACCTGACTTTAGGCCTTTTTACGGCATGGATGGTGGCTATTCTTACATGGCGACTCTCGACCAAGAAAGGGGCCGCAACATGGGCTTCTTTATTGTTCCTCATTCACCCGGCTATGATTTTGGCTCAAAGTAGAGGTGGCGTGGAATCGTTATTTACTCTCCTTACCACTGGATTTGTCCTTGCTCTATGCCAGGCATTTAACCGAGAAAAATTAATGGGCTTCGTTGTCACTGGAATCTTATTAGGGATGGCAACTCTGGTGAAAAGCACAACCATATTATTTCCTGCATTCTTATTCGGCTGCGTTCTGTTGACAAGGAATGGGCACTCAGTCTTCAAATATTGGTTGCCCAGGTTAGCGTTAATGGTGATAAGCATGTTTTTTGTGCTGGCTCCTTGGATGGTGCGCAACTACTTGCTAGTCCATCAATTCATTCCAACCATGACAGTAGAGGGGACTTCAGCAACCCATGGCTTATATGTCTGCAAGAATTTTTCGTTCAAAGCCAATATGAATCTGCAATATAATGAAGCAGCCAGGCAGCTCAATGCGGTTGCCGCGCAGTTACAACTACCTCACCGTGAAATGTTTTTCCAATATTTCTACAACGCTGAAGATGAGGTTCGCTTTAATCAGTATCTCTTGAATACCGTTTACGATGAATATCTAAAATCCCCAGCATTACTGGCTCGATGTTCCTTGCAAAATGCTTTCAACTTTTGGTTTGCCGGTCGGACCTGGAAGTCGACGATACTCAACGTTTTAGTCCAAACCCCTTATCTCATTTTGGCTGCTCTTGGCGTTTACTTCTGTATCCGAAATGGTTACTTCAAACAAATGGTTCCAATTCTTGTATTTGCAGGGTATTTCTATATCATCCATTTGCCGATTATTGCTTTAGCCAGGTATTCGGTGCCCCTCATTCCATTTCTCGCAATTTTTTCCGGAATCGCGATCGAAGAATTGCAAGTGCGATGGCGCAAACGCCCCCCCCAAACACCGACCCGCCCCGATCTTACGTGAATACCCCCTCAGATTTGAGACTGCGAAACGAGCTGGTTTTCTTGGCGAGTTTACGTTACGTAACGCACTGTTTGATGCTAGGAGAAAATGTTGTCGTCGGCACCAACAACGTTCAACTAAGCCTTTTTCCCTTAGTTAAATTCGGAAGGAAAAATCTTAAGCAGTCATCTCAATCCAACCAAACACCAGGTTGATAGAGCAAAGAACGAGCCCATGCACTTCGTATCCCTTGCTGATGAGAAGTTCAGCCAGATAGGAACCATCTTGTCCAGTAATACCGGTAATAAGAGCTTTTTTTTCATGAACGATCTTCCTCTAGAGTGCGTAGATAACTAAGTCGCGCCGGTTCTTCTGAGGACCACGGGGATCGTTTTCAGTAAAATTTTCCAATCCAACCACAACGACCATTGGTCAATATATTCGAGATCCAGCTCCATCCATTTCTCGAATGAGAGTGTGCTCCGACCATTCACCTGCCAGAGGCAGGTTAAGCCTGGCGGCACGCTGAACCGGCGACGATGCCCATCTTGGTAAAACGCTTCAAAATCACGTAGCTGAATCGGTCGGGGTCCTACCAAACTCATGTCTCCCTTGAGAACATTGAACAATTGCGGAAGTTCATCGATACTCGTTTTCCGGATAAATTTTCCAATGCGAGTCACTCGTGGATCATCAGAAATCTTGAATGCAGCTCCCGTTGCTTCATTGAATGGTTCAAGACTGGGAAGCAGAGCTTCAGCATTCGTCACCATTGAGCGAAATTTGTACAGGTTGAATGGACGCTTATTAATCCCCAACCGCTTTTGAACAAAAAAGACAGGTCCAGGAGATGTCACTTTGATACATACTGCGACAAGCCCTAAAAAAGGGAGAAGCAGGATGAATGCCGGCAAGGCAATGAGGATATCGATCACTCGCTTGATGAAAATAGCTTGATCCCCAATGGCTCCTGTTTGGAGGGTAAGGGTGGAGTGTGCCTCAAGTTGATCGGCGAAATGTTTAGCCAATTTTGGACTGAACAAATCTCCCTGAAATCTGACCAATATGCCTTGTTTTTCACAATGTGAAACAATTTCCGAAGCCTGTTCATAATACGACCGGAGAGGTAACGTCATGAATACTTCGTCGACGGCAAACGTTCGCAGAAAAGCCGGGAGCCCTTCAAGATTTGCCACAAGCGGGAACCGGTTGTCCTGCCATTGGCCAAGACCTTCCCACTGTTCATCCACAAAACCAATGAGCTTATATCCCAACTCAGGGTGCGTCAGAATGTCGTGTGCGAATCGTGTAGCACGCGGGTTGGTTCCGACGATCAACACATTTCGTGAATTCCTTCCCTTCCGCCGGGCCCAGCGCAAGGCAGTTCGTAAGCAGACACGGCTCAGACAGGTCAGGAGAGTCACGACAACCCAAAAAATGGGAAGAAACCATTGAGAAATCATCTGTATCTGAAAGATAACGGACACCGTCCCTATCAAAAGGGTTCCTAGCGTGGTGGCCTTTATGATGTCCTGCAACTCATCTTTCAGGGAGGAGAGACGTTTCGATTCATACAGCCGAAAAACCAAAAAAATGCTATACCAGGCATACAGCATGCCCACGACCAATATCGCGTTGTAAATGGAAATTCGAATACTAAGAAATTCTTCAAACTCAAAGAGGGAGCTGGAAGGAGCATAAAGAAGGCAGGTGACGAGCATAAAGGAAATGCCCATCAACAACACATCGACCAATTTACTGGCCTGAATTAATACAACGCGTCGAAAAGACATTTAATAATCTCAATAGAAAAAGACCATGATGTTCAAAAAACCAGGTTGGAGTGGCCCAACTCCTTGTCCGCTCAAAGGGGTCTTCCGGTTTCCCTATTAGCGGTCAGGTCGTGACCACCTGGGAATGCATTAACAAATCGGCCCGTTAGCCAAAACAGTCGAATGTCCTGCACAAATTAAAAACTAATTTAGAGTCCGAACGAATTATCTGCCTGGAGTATTACGTCGCAATATCGTGTAACACATCACCAGTTCTGCAAGGATTTGAATTGGAAAAGGCGGAGATAAA
Organism: Nitrospirales bacterium; assembly: GCA_041737015.1. Taxonomy (GTDB): domain Bacteria; phylum Nitrospirota; class Nitrospiria; order Nitrospirales; family UBA8639; genus Nitrospira_E. The sequence goes on along the minus strand of JBGSSO010000399.1, from coordinate 5,268 downwards.
TTGAGGAAGATGAAAAGAATTGTATGAAATTAAGATTGAATCCATCGCACGTATGAAAATTAAATGATGAGTGATGCGTAAGATAAAATATTTAAGTGCAATTTCTAATAAAAAATACACAAATTGAGTCGTGCAAATCAACCATTAATTAAAAACAATATGCATTAACATAATAGAAAGCAAAATATGGACCGAACAGGAAAACAGATAATAGTTCGAATAAATTTATATTAATAACAAATAGTTAGAGATAAATTTCAGGAAAAGTTGTTTTTACTTATCCAAGTAGTATGTATTAATAAAATAACAGTAATACTACGTACTCGCGGCATTCACGCGATTCATCTCAGCCATATGTCGAGTGTTTTCAATGTGTTTTGCCCATCGTCGGGAAGATTTGAGCTGCGCAGGCTTTTCCCTACAATGAACGATTAAGATCCCACTCTTAAAAAAATTCACCGTCAGAATAATCTGCATATTTTAAGGAACGTCACCCGGCAGGCAGGCAATCTATGAAGAAAAACGAGACGCAGGTGCCGGATAGAAACTTTTTCGTGAGATGTCTTAGGCTTCTCAGAGAAACAAGGAAGGCTTCAAGACGCGATGCACTGAGTACCACTATTTTCAAAAAATCTGCATTTCATGGGACAAACCATGCCTGACGCTGTAGTGCTTGTCACGAAAAGACCAAGACCATGTGAAGGGTTGTCATGACGGGCTGATGGAGAACCATTGCCGGCACCATTTGTTGGGCCGATGTCTAAATGGTGAAATCAAAATTTTTACATATTATTCATGAATTCTGGGTTACCTACGTTTCTAGTAACCCTTATTGTGAGATTTTTGTCACATCTGTTGCGAGATAATGATCCGGCTCTGGAACTTCAACCTTCTCAGCTTTTTAATTGCTTCGTTAGGATGATGGGCCGGAAATAGCAATGGCTCCTTCCTGAGGATCCGGGGACCATCCTCCACCCAACGCTTTATAGAGTTGCACCATCGACACCAAATGCAGACGATGGGTGGACGTGAGTTCGAGTTCGGAAACGAACAAATCTCGTTTGGCGATAAGCACATCAACATAACTGGTCAGGCCGCCTTTGTAGCGAAGATCGGCCAAACGCAATGCCGACCGGAGAGCCGTCACCTGTTCCTGCTGGGCAATCCGTTGGGAATCGGCCGTGCGCACCGCCACCAGGGCATCCTCCACTTCTTTGAATGCCACAAGAATGGTTTGCTCGTAATGAGCCAACGACTGCTTCGCCTGGGCCACCACGGCCTCTTGTTGAAACCCCAGAATTTGAGCATTGAACAATGGGCCGGTGAGTCCCAGGCCGGCTTGTCCAAATTCACTGCCGGGACTGACCAGACTTGAAAGTTGGGGACTTGCGAGGCCAAGAATACCCGTAATCGAGAACTTGGGAAACCGTTCCGCTTTCGCGACACCAATTCGGGCAGTCGCCGCGGCCAATTCGTGTTCGGCTTGTACGATATCCGGACGCCGCTGGAGCAATTCCGAAGGCAGGCCGGGCGGGACCTTGGGAGGAAAAATTTGCTCGGTGAGAATCTGGCCTCGCGGAATCCTGAAGGGGTTCCGGCCAAGGAACACACTCAGTTCGTTTTCCTTCTGTACCATTTGCCGCTCGAATTGGGCCACCCTAGCTGCCGCATTGGCCCGTTCCGCCTCGAATTGGTCTGCATCGAGTCTTGAACTGATTCCCTGTCGTAATCTTGCACGGGCAATTTTCACCGATTCTTCCCAAGAATCAAGTGTTCGCTTGGCAATATCCAACTGCATGTCGAACTGCAACAGATCCAAATACGCCGCGGCCACACCGCTGACCAACTGAAGGATGACGGCCCGTCGATTTTCTTCGCGGGCAAGCAGATCGCCAAACGCCGCTTCATTTGACCGACGAATGCGTCCCCAGATATCAATCTCCCAATTCAGATTCCCAGTTCCAAAAAAACTAAAGTTGCTCGGAAATCCCTGTACGGCAAAACCGCCAAACTTCCCTAAAACCGGAGCATTGAGTTGCGTGGTAATTTGAGGCGCAAAATCCATGCGCGCGCTGAACACGCGAGCTTGAAATTCCTCGACACTGGCGGCGGCTTCCTTCAGATTTTTGTTTTCCTCCAAGGCCACCCGAATCAGTTCTTGCAATTTTTCGTCGTGGAGCAATTCCCACCAGGGAAGATTCGCAACCGATTCCCCTTCCATATCGGACATGCGAAACTGGTCGGCCGTTTCGATATCGGGCCGGGAGTAGTCCGGTCCCATGGCGCAGGACATAAACAACAAGGCCGATAAGAAAACGCCACAGACAGCACGCATCCTATCGTTCTCCCTCAAGAACGTGCTCACCTTGATCTTCAGCGAGAATGTCGGCAGATTTTCCCTTCATTCGTGCCCCCAACTTCCTGATCAGCACAAAGAACAGCGGAACAAAAAAGATCGCTAAAAATGTCGCCGCCAACATTCCGCCGAAGACGCCTGTCCCGATGGATTGACGACTGGCCGCGCCCGCGCCGGACGCAATGACCAAGGGCACCACGCCTAAAATAAACGCCATAGAGGTCATAATGATCGGCCGGAATCGAAGACGGACGGCCTCTAAGGCTGCCTCCACCAGCGGCATCCCTCCCTCATAGCGATGATTCGCAAATTCGACGATCAGAATCGCGTTTCGTGCCGCAAGCCCGATTAAGGTCACTAAGCCGATTTGAAAGTAGATATCATTGCTCAAGCCTCGAATCCACACGGCGGATAACGCGCCGAAGAGACCGAATGGCACGGCCAGAATCACCGCAAAGGGCACCGACCAACTTTCATACAGCGCGGCAAGCACCAGGAACACCATCAAGAGCCCAAAGGCGAAGGCAAAGATAGACTCCGTGCCGGTCTTCCGTTCCTGATAAGAAATCCCGCTCCAATCAATATCGTACCCTTGTGGTATCAGAATCTCCTGAGCCAGTCGTTCCAACGCATCAAGGGCAGCCCCTGAACTATATCCCGGAGCAGCGGCACCCAGGACGGAGGCGGTATTAAAACCGTTGAAATGCGTCACGGTATCCGGCCCGCTCGTAAATTCCGTACTGACCACCGTATCAAGCGGAATCATCGTCGAGCCCTTGGCATTCCGGGCACGCACATAAATTTTCGAAATATCATCCGGACTCGACCGGAACTCCGGCAAGGCCTCAGTCTGCACCCGATAGACTCGTCCGAACTTAATGAAATCGTTGATGTAAAAATTGCCAAAATAGGCTTGCAACGTATCGAATACTTCGGAAATGGGCACGCCTAAAGCTTTGGCGCGTTCCCGATCCACTCGGGCATACAGTCGCGGCGCCGTCACGCGAAAACTTGTGCCGACGGCGCCAATGGCTGGATCCTGTTGGGCCTTGTTGACGAAATCTTGCGTCACCGAGGCAAATTTCTGAAAATCTCCGCCGCTGGGATCCTGTAATTGAAGCGAGAATCCTCCGGTGGCGCCCAACCCCCGAATAGAGGGGGCGTTAAAAGCCAGGATCAACGCTTCGGGAATTTCGGCAAACTTTTTGAATGCGTTGCCAATCAACGCTTTGACATGTTGGTCAGGTCTGGTGCGGTCATCCCAGTGATGCAACGGTACAAACATCGTCGCTTGATTCGCTCCTCGGGTGTTAAAGACAAAATTTTGTCCGACAAGCGCATCCGTCGAATGCACCTCTGGAACTGAGAGGAAATACTCTTCCACTTTATGAAGCACCTCAATCGTTCGTTGCTTTGAGGCGCCATCCGGCAATTGCATGATTGAAATAAAGTATCCCTGATCTTCTTCGGGTAAAAAGCTGGAGGGAAGAGCTTGAAGCAATCCCCAACTGACAAAAAGCAGGACCCCAAAGATCGCAAGGGACAGCACCGCGTGCTTGAGAATAGTCCCAACCGTCCCCACATATCGATTCTGCGTCCAATCAAATCCCTCATTAAATTTCTTCCAAAACCGGTTCTCCCCTTCCTGATCGGGTTTGAGAATCAAGGCACAGAGCGCAGGACTTAAGGTCAGGGCCACGATCCCGGAAAGAACCACGGACAGCGTAATGGTGATCGCAAATTGCTGATACAGTTCCCCGGTGATACCTCCCAGAAACGCCACAGGCAGAAAGACCGCCGCCAGCACCACGACCAGTGCAATGACGGGTCCGGTCACCTCCGTCATGGCCAGCTTTGCGGCTTCCTTTGGCGGGTGTCCGTTCTGAATGTGCCGGGCCACGTTTTCCACCACCACAATCGCATCATCCACCACAATCCCAATGGCCAACACCATGCCGAACAGGGTCAACGTATTAATAGAAAACCCAAGAGCCACCATGCCCGCAAACGTGCCGATCAGTGACACAGGAACAGCCACCGCAGGAATGACCGTGGCACGCCAGCTTTGAAGAAAGAGGTAGACCACCAGAATAACCAGGATCAAGGCTTCGCCCAGGGTCTTCACGACTTGTTGAATGGACACCTCAATGAATCGGGTCGTATCGTACGGGATGTCGTATGAGACTCCAGCCGGAAAAATATTCGTGAGGCTCTGCATCTCGTCCTTGATTCGTTTCATGGTTTCAAGGGCATTCGCTCCCGGGGAAAGAAAGGTCAATAGAAAGACATTCGGCTTGCCATTCCACCGGCCTTCAAGATCATAGGATTGTGCCCCCAACTCAACCTTGGCCACTTCGCCAAGCCGAACCATGGAGCCATCCGCATAGGCCCGGACAATCATCTCCTCGAATTCCTTGGCCTCGCTCATTCGTCCTTGCGTGATCACGGGAATGGTCATCTCCGTTCCACTGGGGGCAGGCTCACGTCCGATCCGACCAGCCGGGAAATCGCGGTTTTGCTCACGAACGACATTCGCAATGTCGGTGGGTGTCACATCCATTTGAGCCATGCGAATGGGGTCCAAAATGAGACGCATGGAATAATTCTGTCCCCCAAAAATCACCGCATCTCCTACGCCGGGCAGCCGTTTGATGTTATCCACAATCCGGAGAATCGCGAAATTGGAGAGAAAGACCGTATCCTGACGGGGATCACTGGAACTCAGTGCCACCACCCCGAGTAGATCCGGAGAAACCTTCTTAACGGTGATGCCTTGCCGGACAACTTCGGGGGGAAGCTGTGGTTCGGCTAGCCGTTGGCGGTTTTGAGTTTGGACCTGTGCGATATCGACATCCGTCCCGATTTCAAAGGTCAATCGGATCGTCATATGACCATCGTTGGTACTTGAGGAA
>JBGSSO010000373.1:0-3112 GCA_041737015.1 Nitrospirales bacterium | reverse complement strand
GTTGGAGTTTCCCATTTTTTATTGGTGGAACCATACGATGTGGAATGACCCGTTTGTCGATGGTGTCAACGGAAACGAACAGGTCTATCTGGAAGAAACCGATTTTGATGTGAGCCGATATAAACCTTGCGTCTTTAACGGACAACCCTGCTAGAAACGCGACTTAACCAGCAGGGTCTCTTCCCTCAAACATCCATCTGATCGCTGGGAGGTCGTGAAGGGCCTTTGCCAGAAAAGAGCATCCGTCTAATCGGTGCACTAAGTGGATAGTATGGGCTTGTCGGACATTTTCATAAAGTTCACCAGCATCCCCCCGCAAAAAAAATGAGGAAACCCTCCGGGTTTCTGACAGCGGGTAATGGCTACTCTTCACAGTGTCATTCCCGGCCACTTGCCTTGCCAACTGGCAAATTGAAACCAAAGGCAAACACCAGTGGGCTAAAGGAATGGTGCTGATCTTAGGCCTACAACACTCTCAATGCAAAGTCAGCTTCGAGCCCGAACGCATCTTGAATGGGAATGCGTGAATTGGGGCACAGTATACGGTTTGAAAATTTTCAAGATTGGGAATACGGCACTGAGAGCCGGCGTACCCGATTCAAAAGCCTGCATTCCTGGCTGTACATGCCTGACAGGCTTTACCTGGTAAAATCTGTCAAGAACGATTTACAGTCCCTTCCTAAAATAGATATAAGTTACTGGAAGGGAGAACGCCATGTGCACGAGTAATAGGCAACCCACCTAGACTAAACCCCTTCAGCCCTCAATCTCACAAAAATGCTTTTTCGCTTTATGAAACTTTCTGAATGAATAAAAATCATGAAATGTTCAACTCCTAAATTCTATAAGGTCCTTTTCTTCTTTCTCTTTCCCTTGTTTTTTTCTGCTCCCCTTCAGGCATTGGGAAGCGGGTTACCTGATGGGGTTGGACCACTTCTTTTGACAGACGGGAAACCTCTATCAACATTCGTCCCTGAAGGAACTCTTTTTCTCAATGATCCTGAAACCCTCGACCGGTTCCTCAAAAAACTCGAAGGGTCTCCCCCAGACTGGAAATTTCTGTTCGGGTCTAATGTTGACGAACGGTATGATCGTCTTTTTGAGGAAACTGAGAAACGCGACGCTGCCAGGATAGGAAACACCACAGCCAATCAATCCTTAGCCTTCCTCTGGGAAGGAGACCTCACCAGCTATCGGCCCGAACGCAAAGGATTCGGGGTAGCAATTGGACCGAGCCAAATCCCCACGGCTTGGGGAATCATTCGTTTCAAAATCGCCAATCAACCGTCAGAAATGGTGGCGGTCCCTCCTTCAAGTTTATTAGAAGAGCTTCAAAAGAAACGGTTACACCATGAACAGGTAGGAATCACTATTCTATTCATTGGAAAACTTATTCCTGAGGAATCCTTGATGTATGATTTTTCAACCGCCAAAGAAGGGGAAGGCATGATTCTTCCCATTGTGAACCTCACACAAATTGAATATCTCTTGGAATAATCTATGCCGAGTGTAAAATTCGAAAACGATGAAGGATCTCTTTGTTGGAAAACGATGTTGAACTATCCAAATGAGTAGCCAAGGCCAGGCATATTAGAATTTCCTGGAAGGCCATATGACTCGTCTGGCAGATCATTCAGTATCTTGGTACATTGGCAAAATAAAGAAAATCGCTATGTCTCATCCTAAGTGTTTTTTTTGAAATTGATTGACCGTTTTGTGGGCTGGCTTATCATCTTGAAAAATAATGGACATCATCCCATGAAAGAAAATACGCCGGGAATAGACCGTCGACATTTGTTAAAAGGGAGCCTGGCTCTTGGGTTGGCAAGCCTACTCACCCCCAGAGGCCTCTGGGCCAACGATTCCTCGACCGTCACCCTTCCTTTCGAGCGGGGTCGTCGTCCATTGGTGGCTTTTCCACAGAAGCGGCCCCTCATGGTAATGACCACAAGGCCTCCCCAATTGGAAACCCCCTTTCAGATTTTTAATGAGGACATCTTCACGCCCAATGATGCATTTTTTGTTCGCTGGCATCTTGCCAATATCCCTCGTGAAATTGACGTGAACACCTTCCGGCTGACTATTCGCGGCCGAGTCAATCAATCCCTATCATTGAGTCTTCATGAATTACAAACCCAATTTGAACAAGTCGAAATTGCGGCCGTCTGCCAATGTGGGGGAAATAGTCGCGGGTTTTTCCAACCCCGGGTCCCCGGCGGACAATGGGGAAATGGGGCAATGGGAAATGCCAACTGGAAGGGAATCAGACTTCGTGATCTCCTTCACAGAGCGGGGATAGAAAGAGATGCGGTACAGGTGAGGTTCGATGGCCTGGACCAACCGGTCGCACAAGCCACGCCTGATTTTCGAAAATCTCTGAACCTTGATGATGCACTCCAGGAAGAGATCATGGTCGCTCACTCCATGAACGGGGAGGCACTACCCCTGCTGAACGGTTTTCCTCTTCGCCTCGTGGTGCCTGGATGGTATGCGACCTATTGGGTGAAGATGCTGAATGACATTGAAGTACTCAACCAGACCGATCAAAATTTTTGGACGACCCAAGCCTATCGCTTGCCGGCTGATCCCTGTCACTGCGTGAATCCCGGAGAACCCTTAACCGATACCGTGCCAATCGGGAAAATGCCAGTTCGTTCCTTTATCACGAATCTGGAAGAGGGTCGAACCATTCCGGGAGGGGAACCTTACACCATTAAAGGCATCGCCTTTGACCAGGGCTATGGCATTGATCGCGTCTTGGTCTCCGTGGATGGAGGACAACAATGGCTATCCGCCCGATTAGGAAAGGATTATGGAGATTTCAGCTTCCGCCCCTGGGAAGCCCAATTTATTCCGGAGCCTGGACATGGGTATGCCCTTCAATCACTGGCCATCAATCGGATTGGAGAATCCCAGCGGTTCGGTGCCCGATGGAATCCAAATGGATATCTTCGCAATGCAATCGAGACAGTGAATATTCATGCAACCTGAGGCCAACCCATGATCCGTATGTGCATGTTCTTGTTGTTGTTAGTTGGAGCCACAGGGTTAGCCTGGGGTCTTCCGGCCGTTGGCGATGACAGAGAGCAGGTATCTATTCTCAATCTTCCTA
>JBGSSO010000366.1:0-5258 GCA_041737015.1 Nitrospirales bacterium | reverse complement strand
CTACGTCTGCGGATGTGAATGTGATCGCGCTGGTGGGGGAGCGAGGACGGGAGGTGAAGGAATTTCTCGAACGGGATTTGGGGCGGGAAGGGCTTCGTCGTTCGGTGGTCGTGGTGGCCACGTCCGATCAATCTCCGTTAGTCAGGGTCCGGGCGGCCTTTGTGGCTACGGCCATAGCGGAGTTTTTCCGGGATCAAGGGAATCAGGTCCTGCTCCTGGTCGATTCCTTAACCCGGCTGGCTCATGCGCAACGGGAAGTGGGGTTGGCTGCGGGTGAACCGCCTACCACCAAAGGGTATCCGCCTTCGGTCTTTACGCTTTTCCCTCAAGTCTTAGAGCGTGTGGGGCCGGTGGGCACGGGATCCATTACAGGGTTGTATACGGTGCTCGTTGACGGTGATGACTTAAATGATCCCATTGCCGATTCCATCCGGTCCATTTTAGACGGACATATTGTGTTGTCCCGGCGCTTGGCGATGCAAGGGCATTTTCCCGCGATCGATGTTCTGCAAAGTGTGAGCCGGGTGATGTCGGATATCGCGTCGACCGCCCATCAGGATGCTGCCAGGTTCCTGGTGCAGATGATGGCGGAATATCGCAATGCGGAAGACCTCATCAATTTAGGGGCGTATCAATTGGGGACGAATCCTCGTCTCGATGCGGCGATCCACATGAAAGGGCCGATCGATGCCTTTCTCAGGCAAACCCGTGAGGAAGGGGTGGGAATACCAGAAAGTTGCCACGGTCTTGAATCGTTGGCACAACAGGGCCGGCGTCTTCTTGAGAGAAAGGGGAAGACCGTATGAATTGGACAACATTACTCCGATTTCGCAAACAAGTGGAAGACCTCGCCCGTGAAGAAGTGGTCTTGGCGGAGTGGGGAAAAAGTCAGATCGTCTCGAAACGGGATGACCTGATGGTTGAAATGGAAGTGGTGGCCACTGAATTAGAGCAGCGGATACGAGGGGGTATCGACGGTATGATTGCTGAGCAACGCTATCAGTGGTTGGATCGGATCAGTACGGACATCGAACAACAGTGCCAACAGATTCAGAATGCGGAAGCCAAACTGGTTGGTTTACGGGCCACATTAAAAAAGGCTCACCATGCCAGACGTGTGGTGGAATTGGTCATCGCCAAAAAGGAGGAAGAGGTCATGCAGAAAGTCGCGAGTCAAGAGCAACGGATACAAGAAGATGTCACTGCGCATGCTTATGCCATCTCTCACCTTGAAGAAATGACCCAGTAGAACCATGTTGCCTAGTCGACGACTCATTATGTGGTGGGTGCTGGCCATGATCTTGTGGGCCACGACGGTCGGGTCCGTTCAAGAAACCCCGGATGTGGGAGTAACGGATTCATATGAAAATCAATCAGTTGAAGCGGGACTGGAGGCAGAAGCGCCCAGTAAAGAAACGACATTATTGGAACAGCTCCAGGCACGTCTAAAAGAGGTGGAAGAGAGGGAACGTGCCTTGCAACAACGTGAAGAGCGGGTCACGGCACTCCAGCAGGATTTAGAGGCCTTGGCTGCACGACAAACTAAAGAGGGGAAACGGTTAGTGGGGGAGGCCTCTTCCCTAGCAGAAGAACAGCGTCGATATGTGGAACAGGATCCGGCGTTAATCCATTTAATTAAAATCTATGAATCCATGGATCCCGAAGAAGCGGCTTTGCGAATCGCAGAAATGCGAGAAGGGTTAGCCTTGGATATTTTGGCATCGATCAAAGATAAAAAAGCCGCCGGGGTATTAGCGGGAGTCGAACCGGTGAAAGCGGCCAGGTTGTCCGAAGGCCTCCGACGATATCGGGACATTAAGCTGCAACAACGCACTGATTCCAAACCCCAGAAATAACCGATGATCAATCCTTTTTCACTCTTTTCCAGTTCTCCCGGGAATTCAATTCAAGGAAACAATCAGGCCGGCGAGATCCGTCTGGATCACCCGAAGACGACAGGACATCCCTCCAATAACCCGTTTGCCAAAATTTTTGGTGACCAGTCATCGGCGGATTCTTCGTTTGCACCTCCGGCAGACACTACTGCAGTCGGAGCTCAGCCGCGAGTGTCCGATCTTGAGTCTTTTCTCGACACGCTGTTTCTATCGGGTGACGTCCAACCGTACCCATATCGAGTGACGTCGTTAGCGTCTGATGAGCTCTTGCCTCTAGATGCGTCCCAGGAAGGACCGATCGTTGGTGGGTTTCTATCCCCACATGTCTTTCCTGCCGGAGGACCGGGAACCAATGGTCTACAGGGAACGCCCACCGGCAATCAGGAGGGTTTGCCAATCCCCGGTTCTTCCATCCAGACGCCACTGGTTGAGAGCAGTCTTGCTGATAAGGGGGCCGCACAGGTGGCAATCAATTTAGGCCCGCACAACATTCTTCGAAATGCCGTCGAATCCCTTGGCGGGGAGACTCAAATAGAATCGGTTTCAGAACACGAAAAGATAGTGGTGAAAACTCTGAATCCTCTTCAGGACGCGGATAGGCCTGTACTGCGAGTACCTCCACCCCCGCTCACAACGCCTCAGGAGCCACTCAAGCCAGTGGCCAAGCAGGCCTTTCAAACGCCACTACCATTTGAACAAACCCCAGCGGGAATTGCCGATGCGGTTCAAACGAGTCAGAACCGATTGAAATACGCGGGTGGGATGTCGTCCGTGCTGAGTGAAGCGTCGGTGAATGGGAAAGAATCCTCAATCGGAATTCCAGGAGATCTTCTTGGAGAGGGCAATGTGTCATTGACGGGGGATCGTTCCAGAGAGGGTTTCGAGGCAACAGGGAAAACCGGGGGAATCGACCCCAATGGTGGGCAGGGGCTCAATTCGGGCATGGGCGGTTCCACGCATTCTCAGTCTGGTTTTCTTCACCAATCCCTGTCTTCTTCCTCATCAGGACAGGGTGTTGTGCGAATGGCGGAAGAGCGTATGCAAGATCTTCCGAGTCCGGCACTCCAACGCCTCCAAATGGAAGTACAACTTTCCGAAAATAATCGGGTGCAGATTGATGTGGGGGTGCAGCACCGTCAGGTCTATGCCAGTTTGCTCATGGATCAGGCCACCTTGAAAAATCTGGCTGTCCAGTTTGTTCCACAATTGGAAGAGCAACTGACACAGGGCGATATGGAGTTGCAGGAATTTTCTGCAGAAGTTCGTGATCATCCCGGGGAGAAGGAGTCGAACACACAATCAAATGGGCAGGGAACACGGATGAGCCCACCGGCAACGATGTCCTCCAATCAGGCAACGGGATCGCTTTCCAATGTTTCGATTCGTGCTGAGGGTCCTGGGTTGCACCTGGTGGCATGAGATTGAACAATGATCTCACGGAAGAATGACAGGATAAGGAAGGAGTAGAGAGTCATGGATCCGATTACGTCAACACAATCCGGAACGAACGTCACAGGCAATGCCGGTGTTCAAGAGGCTGTCTCGGCGCTCGGGTCTGATGTCTTTCTTCGTTTGTTAGTTACGCAATTGCAAAGTCAGGATCCGACCAACCCGGTTCAAAATGAGGATTTTGTCGCCCAGTTGGCGCAGTTCACCACGTTGGAGCAAACCACGAGTACCAATAAACTCTTAGAGAAGTTGATTGACCAGGATACACAACGGACACAACTGGACCTGGTGAATTTGATTGGACGGACCGTAGTCAGCGAAGGGGATACGGTGAGTCTTGGAAAGGATGATGAGGTCACGCTGGCCTATGCGCTGAGTGGTACCGCCAGCCGTGTGAATATTGAAGTCCTTGGTCCGAAAAAAGAAGTCATCAGAAAAATCACCTCCACCGACTTTGAAAAGCCGGGAGCACATCAGGTTCAATGGGATGGGTTGAATGAGTCAGGAGACCGGGTTCCCGAAGGCGTCTATCAATTCAGGGTCAAAGCCGAAGACGCCAATAAACAGCCGGTTCCGAACTTCACGTTCGCGCGTGAGCGGGTCACGAATATTGTCTTTGGAACGGAGAGTCCGGTGGTCGTTCAAAGTGGAAAGACACTGCACACCGAGGACATTATCTCCATATTATAAGAGGGACGGTTGTGGGCGACGAATCATGGGCCTTAGGCAAATGACACAGAAGGAGTAAGCACCAATGGGAATTACCTCAGCATTTTTTTCAGCCACGAGTGGAATTAACGCAACCAGCCGGGCGCTCACTGAAATCGGAAACAACATTGCCAATGCGCAAACCATAGGATTCAAGACCCGAACCGTATCCTTCGGTGACTTGTTTGGGGCGAGTCTGGGCGTTGGAGGGGCATCGACGTCATTAGTGGAGGGGAGAGGCGTGCGGGTCTTGGGCGTTGATCCCAGTTTTACCCAGGGGTCGCTTCAAACAACCTCCAATGCATTGGACTTGGCGATCGATGGTGATGGGTTTTTTCAGGTGAGTGATGCTTCGGGCCTTCCATTTTTCTCGCGTGCAGGGCAATTCAATGTTGATGCGAACGGGAATCTTGTGAACCCGGCCGGATTGCGGCTTCAAGGATACCAGGCTGATGCTGTGGGAAATATTAATGTAGGAAGCCTCGGGGACTTGGTTCTTACGACACAGCAACAAATTGGGTCGGCCACCGTCGATGTGAGCATGAGTGGAAATATCGATGCAACGGAACCAATCATTGCACCCACAACAGCTCAACTTCTAGCCGATCCATCAAATTCTTCAAATTCTCAGTTCAGCACTGGAGTTCGAGTGTATGATTCACTTGGTGTGGGGCATGATGTGACCGTATATTTTTCTAAAACAGCTAATAATACTTGGGAATATAATGTAATTGCGAACCAAAGTGAAGTCACGGTTCTTCCAGCAAATGAAAATATCACGACTGGCAATGCCTTAGTAGCACAAGGAACTCTGACTTTTAATTCAAATGGTTTATTGTTGACAGAAAGTGATCCTGCTGGGCATGCGATTGCATTTAACAATGGATCCACTGCGCCGCAATCAATCATTTTCGATTTTGGAACAAGTATTACCACTGACGGTGGAACCGGATCGGATGGTATGTTGCAGCAAGGAGCTGCCTCCGTACTCTTAACCCTATCACAAGACGGGTTTGCGAATGGGACTCTTTCGAGTACGTCAATTGCTGAAAATGGATTGATTGAGGGAAGGTTTTCCAATGGAACAACTCGCAATCTGGGACAGGTGGCCCTGACACGTTTCATCAATCCTGATGGTCTGCAACCTATTGGGAAAAATTTGTTTATTCAATCCGGTGATTCCGGTACTCCCTTGGTCGGGACTCC
>JBGSSO010000325.1:0-23748 GCA_041737015.1 Nitrospirales bacterium | reverse complement strand
GCGCGATTTCTCGTTCAATGGCCTGTAGAAACTGATCCACCCGTTGCTCTTCATGCAGGACGAGATAAAATGCACAAAAATGACATCGTTTCACACAAAAAGGAACGTGTAGATAAATACCAAGATCGGCAGTAAGCTCGTCGTGTTCTCCTGAGCCCTCACGTTTCTGTTCCGTGACTTTCACTTCATCTTGCATGTCAACTATCCTTCAAATTATTCCTCGCGAAAGCCATCGCCTAGAAGAGAATGAACCTGAAGGATGGGCAAAGGAATAAACAAAACGGACCTATGAAGGGACCAATCCGCCAATCAAGGACCAACCCATTATTTCTCTTCATGATGCCGTTCACGATAGACAGGACAGATTCCCTTGCGCTGAAGGAGACTGGTGACTTCCGCAACCATTTTTCGATTGCCGCACACATACACTGCCAGATGATCCACCTGAGGAAACTCCTGGAGCAGATGCGTCACCCGTCCCGTTTTTCCCTTCCAATTATGAGCGGGTTGAGACAGGGTCAGGTTAAAGGAAAAATTGGTGTAGGATTGCGCCCACTGCTGCAACTCCTCCAAATAGTATATATCGGACTCGCTTCGAAGTCCCCACAACAAGGTCATAGTCTGGGAGCAGGATTGCTCAAAAAGACTGGACAGCATAGACCATAAGGGGGCAATACCGGTTCCCGTCCCAACAAATAATAGATCGCGTTCCGGGTCCTCATGAAGGTGAAATGACCCGAAGGGCCCAGAGCACTCAAGTTGATTACCAACTGAATGTTCCAATACACACCCCGCACCTTTCCCCTGCTCTCCGGCATTAAAGAGTAGCACGAGTTGATGAGAGGAACTGGGAAGTGAAGCAAGCGAATAGTATCTCAGGAATGAGAGACCCGACGCTCCAGCAGGGATGGTCACGGCAATTGATTGGCCTGGAAGAAACTCTAAGGTCGGGGTATCCACCAACTCCAAGATCAACTCGCGAACATCTTGAGTCAGATGCCGAACGCTAAGAACCTTAGCCCGGAAGCGTCTGGGGGTCATGGCTAGGAATGTAGAGAATCTCGTTTGATCTGGCAAGAGCCTACCATCGAGCTTTTCTCCATTTCCGCCAAGGGGTGAAAAGACACTTCGCGGATAGAGTTACATTTCTGATGGAAAGAGGGCAGCTCCCATCAGGGCACAGGAACCAACACTGGGATGCTCTTGACGCTCCCTTGGACTCACTTGGGGAAATGTTGCCCGGCGCTTAAGAAGAATGTCCTGGTTAATGAGAATCCTGAAAAAAGGTGGAGACCTCACAGGTCAACGGAACCGGCCAGATCCAATAAAAATGCATAGATCATCGCGGTCTCCTCATAACGTTTAAAACGGCCTGAGGCTCCGCTATGGCCTGCGTCCATATTGGTTCTGAGCAAAAGACGTTGACTATCGGTCTTCAGCGCACGCAGTTTCGCAACCCATTTTGTCGGCTCCCAAAATTGCACTTGTGAGTCGTGCAACCCTGAAGTCACCAAAAGGTGAGGATACGACTGGGATTGAAGATTATCGTAAGGCGAATAGGAAAGCATATACTCATAAAACTGTTGTTGGTTGGGATCACCCCATTCATCATATTCTCCGGTCGTCAGGGGGATATTGGGATCTAACATCGTGGTCACCACATCCACAAAAGGAACCTGGGCCACCACACCATGAAACAAATCAGGCCGCATATTCATAATCGCCCCCATCAACAAGCCACCAGCGCTTCCACCAAGAGCGAATAATTTCTGAGGTGCGGCGTACCCTTGCTGAATAAGAAATTCGGCACAGGCGATAAAATCCGTGAAGGTATTTTTCTTGTATAATAACTTGCCGCTTTCATACCATTGTCGACCCAGTTCCTCTCCACCTCGAATGTGGGCTAACGCATAGACAAACCCACGATCCAGCAAACTGAGACGGGGGGAGCTAAAAGTTGCATCCATGCTTGCGCCATAGGAACCATAGCCATACAACAACAGGGGATGCGTGCTATTCGGGGCAAACCCTTTTCGGTAGACCAGGGAAATAGGAATAGAGATACCATCTGGTGCTGAAGCGAAAAGACGTTCCGTCTGGTAGTGGCTAATGTGAAAATTCCCGAGGACCGGCTCTTGTTTGAGAAGAATTTTTTCCCGTGTTTCCATGTGATAATCATAGATGGTCATGGGGGTGGTCATCGATGTATATCCATACCGTAGAAATGGAGTATCGGCTTCTAAATTATCCCCCAAGGTTGCCAGGTAGGCCGGCTCTCCAAAATCCAGTTCATGTTCAGAACCATCCGTGGTCCGAAGCATTCGAAGGTGGATGAGACCCTGTCTTCGTTCTTCTAGTATCAGGAAATTCTCGAACAGCTCGAATCCTTCCAAAAATACTTCCCCACGATGAGGAATCACTTCTTGCCACTGAGTGATGTTCGTCTTTTTTGTTTCAGTCCGCATCAAACGAAAATTTTTGGCCTCATCATTTGTTCGAATAAAGAAATAATCGCCAAGATGATCCACATCGTATTCATGCCCTCGTTTCCGTGCCTGGAATATTTGAAAATCGCTTTCCGGATGATCCGCATTCACATACCGGTACTCACTCGTGATGGATTGATCTGATCCAATCATCAAGTACCGCTTTGATTTTGTTTTTTCAATTGAAACCGAAAAGGTCTCATCCGTTTCTTCATAGACCAACGTATCCAGGTGCGGATTCGTCCCCAACCGATGACGAAAGATTTGGTTTGATCGCAACGTTTCAGGATCCTGCCTGGAATAAAAGAGTGTACGATTGTCATTCGCCCACTCCATATTTCCAGTCACCAAAGGAATACATTCATCAATTGTCTCGCCCGTTGTCAGATTTTTAAAGCCAATCGTATAAATACGCCGACCTTGGGTATCAATGGCATAGGCCAGAATATCTTGGCCAGAACTTACCGTCCAATTCCCCAATGAAAAATAATCATGTCCCCGAGCCAATTCGTTACCATCGACCATGATGGATTCGGGATTCGTTAAGGATTTCTCTTTCCGGCAGTAGAGAGCATATTCCTTGCCCCCTTCATATCGAGTGTAATACCAAAAATCTCCAAACCGAAATGGAACAGATAAATCCGTTGGTTGAATGCGGCCACGAATCTCTTCAAACAGGGTGTGCTCTAAATCCCTGGTATGGCTCCTCAACGTAGCGGCATACTCATTCTCAGCCTGCAAATAAGCCAAGACTTCAGGGTTCTCACGATCTCTGAGCCAATAATACTCGTCGGTTCGAACGTGACCGTGACGTTCTAGCCGGTGCGGGACCCGTTTAGCACGGGGTGGCGTGGGCATCAAAGGACTAGAATGGAAGGAACGGGTCGTCATGAAATTCCCTTATCGTCAAAAATTGCAGATCGTTACGTTTCATCAAAATTTTTGGGGTTTTGTCGCACCCGCTTCACGCGAGTTCGCAGTTTCTTCTCTTCCAAACGTTTCTCACGCACTCGATGCGGCACTCGGGTCGGAACCCGGTTTTTTACAGGGCGCAATGCGTCCTGCAGAATTTTCACAAACTTCTCCAATAAATCAGTCCGATTGGCCGACTGGGTGCGATGTCGTTGAGCCTGCAGCCTCAGAACCCCTTCTTGATTCATCCGTTGTCCAACCATTTCGGCAATTCTTCGTTTTTGATAGGAACTCAGAACGGTAGTATGCTTGACATCAAACTCTAAAATAACCCGACTATTCACCTTATTGACATGCTGACCTCCAGGACCTGCACTTCGAGCAGCCGAAAATCGCACGTCAGAATCAGGAATGAAAAGATGAGAAGTGATCTCAATTGGCATACTGGTATCAGGTCAAAAAGAAGTCTGTTTTTCTTCCCTTGTGCCTATCTCAGGGAATATTCCCAAAACACCGACCCCTGATGCCTATCGTTAAGCCCAAGCGCCTTAATCTTCACTGCCACGAGTATTTCCCCGCGGAATGATGCCATACTTCAAATACTCTCGAGAACCAATAAGGGGGAAAGCCCACACTCACAAAAAGAAAAGCAGGAACCTTAAGATTCCTGCCTTTCAAAATCCTCCACTTTTTGAGCCTCTACGTCAACCTGCTAACATGGCACTCTATCCTGTACAATTTGAACTTCGCAACCAAACCAGGTCACTGAATTTCAGCCAGCATGGCCTTGACATGGGATTCTTTGAGCTTTTTCAATGCCACAACCTCGATTTGACGAATCCGTTCACGAGTCACGGACATGGACCGCCCCACCTGCTCTAAAGTCCAAGCTTCATCCACTCCGATACCAAAGCGCAAACGAATGACTTGTTGCTCACGAACAGTCAAAACTTGAAAAATCTGATTCAACCACTGGGCATTTGATTTACGGGACACTTCTTCGTCCGGGGATTGGCACGCCAGGTCAGGAATTAATTCTCCTAATTCAGTCTCCCCATCAACGGAAGGAGCATCTAAGGATATCGGCTCCTGAAACGCTTCAATCGTTTCTTTCACCCTATCGCCGGTCATCTCCAGATGCTGTCCAATTTCTTCAAAGGTGGGTTCTCGATCAAATTGCTGCGCGAGGCGCTGCGCAGTTTTGGCGATTTTGGTGGATGCCTCATTTGTATGTACCGGCACACGAATGGTGCGGCTTTGGTCGGCAACCGCTCGCGAAATACCTTGGCGAATCCACCAGGTGGCATACGTACTGAATTTAAACCCACGGGTGTAATCGAAACGTTCTGCCGCTTTCATCAGTCCAATATTCCCTTCTTGCACAAGGTCCAGAAAATTCATCCCTCGCCCTAAATATCGCTTCGCGACATCTACGACCAGACGGAGATTCCGTTGCACCAAGGCATCTTTTGGCTCTTCGATGTCTAACCGAACTTCACCAATCGAACGACGAATTTCTCCAAACCGCAGACTGAACTTTTGTCCTGCCTTGCCAGACATCTCTGAGAAAGACTCGAGTCTAGATAAACACTCCACGATGTTTTCTACCACAGGAGCTGAATACCCATTTAACTCTTTGAATTTCGTCAATTCTTCTTGAAACACCTTAACCTCAAGCTGTGGACCCAGCCCTTTGGTGAGCTCAAGAGCCTGCTGTAACAATGAACGAAGATCGGATGTCCCCTGATACAGCTGGGTAGCGAGCGCTAATTCCTCCTGAGCTTTCAGAAGTGGGCGCGAACGAAACCCTCGAAAATACATGGACTCTAAATTTACCGATCCTGGCTCAGCAATGGATTTGGAACTCTCCTCCTGATCCATATTCAAATCCACCTGCCTTGAGGAATTTCGATTACTTCCTGGAGCCCGCTTCTTAGATCGGCCCTTGTGCAAAGACGGTTCGTGATTTTTCTGCGTTTCGCTGAATTGTGAAGCCGCTTGAAGTGTGATCATGAATTCCCCCTCCGAACATTACAGGGTTAAAGCCAACTAAACTTGGCGGTACATGAATTTGTCTGTGCAGACCAACCAGGATGCGAAAGGACCCAGACTCTGACATTCAATTCACCCACGAAACCAAAATCTGGATCCAGACATTTACTTTCTGTAAATCCTGGTCAGGTGTCTTGTCCGTAGAGCCTCCCTAATTGGTTACTCAGTACAGGTACATATGTACCACCCAGAGATGAAAGGGAAATTAGGGGAAAATTAAAACTTTTTAATAGAGCGAGAAGTGTCTGTGTCTTACACTTTCGCTGGGGAGGGAGCCAAAGGCAGAAAAACTGTAAAACAGGAACCACCATGAACGACACTTTGGACCTCAATGGTCCCATGATGAACTTCCACAATCCACTTACAAATGGCCAAACCCAATCCTGTCCCTTTTGCCGCATGAGCACGCGCTTCATCCGTCCTGTAAAACCGATCAAAAATTCTGCCATGATCCTCAGGGGCAAGGCCAATACCGTGGTCTCGAACCACCAGCTTTCCCTTGTTTCCGGCAACAAGCAAAGAGAGCTCCACCGTTTGTCCTTCTTGAGAATATTTCACGGCATTATCGACCAGATTTAAAAGCAATTCCCGCAAACGCAGATCATCTCCCTGGACAACAACGGGCTCAATGGCTTCGAGCACCGTGTGAATATTCCGTTCTTGGCCCAACACTAAAGCCTGTTGCTGAATTTCTCGCACTAAATCATCCAACTGAACTGGAAACATCTTGAGCTTAATTTCCCCAAGATCGGCTCGTGATAAAAACAAAAGCTCATCCACAATCCGGCTCATGCGGTCGATCTCCTCCAAATTACTCTCCAGCACTACCCGATAATCTTCTGCTTGCCGCGGTCGCCGTAACGCCAGCTCAGTCTCCCCTTTTGTAATGGTTAAGGGTGTTCGAAGTTCATGGGACGCATCCGCGCTAAACTGCCGGATTTGCCGGAACGACACTTCCAAGCGTCCAATCATGTCATTAAAGGTCGAGGCTAATTGTCCAATTTCATCGTTGGAATGAGGAGTTTGAATCCGTTGGGTCCAATCCCCGGCCGCGATACGTTGGGCCGCTTGCGTAATGGCATGAACCGGACGCAACGCTCGTCCTGCCAAAAACCACCCTCCGACCAAAGACACAAGCAAGGCCAAAGGAGACGCGATGTAGAGACCGGCTAAGAGCCGATGCAGCATTCGTTCTGTGGGATAAAGGGATGTCCCAACGCGTAATATATTCACCAATTGATCATCTTGACGAATAGGAACCGACAGCAATCGCAGTGGAACCCCTTTTTCAAATTGGACGGATTCAAACGTTGATTTTCCATCAAGAGAGGCACGGAACGATGTCTGACTCAATGGAATCTCTCGGCTTTGAATATTAGCCGACTGAATCGTCACTTGCCCCGCCGGCCCAAAAATTTGAAAAAACTTATCCAAAAGCGCAATTTCAGGAAAGTCCTGAGATAAATCTTCAAAAATCAAAAATGGGCCAAACCGATGTTCTCCCAACGTTCGAATCGCCACAGCAGCAGCCTCATCTAACGACGCATCTACCTGTTCCCGAAGTGCGCGGGACATAACTAAATATAGTGCCACGGCAAAAAGAACCAGGATGAGAGCTAATGCGGATCCATACCACAAAGTTAATCGAACTCGAATCGAGGTCGTTTTCACCCGTCCGACCTCATCATATACCCGCTTCCCCTGACCGTTTGAATTAAACTTCGTTCTCGTCCTTTATCGATTTTGTTTCGCAAGTAGCTAATATACACATCAATGACATTAGTAAACGTATCAAAATCCAAATCCCACACATGTTCCGTAATCATGGATCGCGTTAACACCCGCCCCGCATTTCGCATTAAATACTCTAAGAGCGCATATTCTTTAGTCGTGAACTCAAGACGTTGGCCGGCACGAGTCACCTCTCGAGTGACAGGATTTAATATCACATCGTCTACCTGAAGAATTCCGGTTGGTGCCCCTCCAGCTCGACGAAGGAGCGCTCGAGCTCTGGCGAGCAATTCTTCAATCGCAAAGGGTTTCGTTAAATAATCGTCAGCCCCCGCATCTAGCCCCTTGACCCGTTGGTCCACTTCTGAACGTGCCGTTAAAATAAGCACTGGAGCTTTGACACCTGCAGCCCTAGCACGTTTAAGCACTTCTACCCCTGGCAATCCCGGTAACATTAAATCCAAAACAATCAAGTCATAATTTACGGCTTGAGCCCAATCCAACCCTCCTGGTCCATCTGCGCATACATCGACGGCATAACTTTCCTCCTCCAGCGCTCGCCGGATAAAGGAAGCGACCTTTGGTTCATCTTCCACGACTAAAATTCGCATCTTAGGAAAAGCATACCATCTACATACCCAGACCGAGAAGGGGAGCACAAAATGAATGAATAGGGAATACATGAATGGAGGCATCCAAGAGCCTCCATTCCACAATGTCACAAAAATATATGGCAAAAAAAAGGCCCCGTCATGTATATGACGGGGCCTTATCCATTTTCACAATAGACTCAGATTAAAGATGGTCCACCAAACTCCGAAGTTTGTGACTGCAACTTGGGTGACGAAGTTTCTTTAGGGCTTTGGCCTCAATCTGGCGAATCCGCTCACGAGTCACGTCAAAGTCCTGTCCAATTTCTTCCAATGTATGATCGGTACTATCACCGATCCCAAACCGCTTACGAATCACCGTCTCTTCGCGAGGAGTCAGCACGCCCAAGGCATTAGCGATTTGACGTTGCAGATCATACCGGTTTGCAGCATCCATGGGAGAGACGGCATTTTTATCTTCGATCAAGTCCCCTAACTGACTATCCTCTTTTTCTCCAATTGGCGTTTCAAGGGAAATGGTCCCCTTAGAAATATCCAACATCATGCGGACCTTTTCAGGAGTTAAGCCCATCCGCTCGGCAATTTCCTCTGGGGTAGGTTCACGCCCTAATTGTTGCACCAACTGCCTTGCCGTTCGTGCTAATTTAGTATTGGCCTCAATCATATGTACCGGAATACGAATGGTACGGGCCTGATCGGCAATGGCACGCGTTACACCCTGTCGAATCCACCACGTTGCATAGGTGCTAAATTTATAGCCACGCTGATACTCAAACTTATCGACAGCCCGCATTAATCCAATATTGCCTTCTTGGATCAAATCGATAAACTGCAATCCTCGATTGGTATATTTTCGTGCAATACTGACGACCAATCGCAAATTGGCCTCGATCAATTGGGCTTTCCCTCGTTTCACCTTTTCCTCAGCGGTCTCCAAAATAATCAGGGCAGCCGTAAATTCTTCCATCGGCATACCCAGCACCTCATCTTGGAGGCGTAAGAGAGTAGATTTCCCCGCCTCAACTTCTTGTTTTAATTTTTCAATTTCTTCCGGAGTCAATTGCTGTTTGCGCCTCAGGGAATTTCCTTTTGTGGTCGCGCGTGGTTTTTTCCCAATCACCTGCATCCCGTCTTGCCCAGCAAGCCCAAGCCTTTTCGTATGACGGGCAGTCATCATTTCAACTGTTCGAATTTCCTGACCAACGTCTTTAACGCGCCTTAACATTTGATCTTTAACCCGCTGATGCAGGTTAAGGGCTTCAATTTGATCCACAAATTGATCAGCCAGGCCAATCCGGCGCTTTTCAAGTTGCGCCTTCGTATTTTTCGTCGTTTGCCCCTCTCGATTTTGAGTGTAAAGGGAAAGCAACCCACGCCCAAGCTTTCGAACCGTTGCCAGACTCTCTAGCGTTCGGAATCGGAGCTCCTCATCCTCCTGTTCACTGGCTATAGGCTCTTCTTCAACTTCCTCTTCCTCCAATGTCTCCTGTAGGAGCACGATATCTCGCACACGGATCTCCTCAAGTTTCAATTGGTCGTGGAGGGATTCCAGGTAATGGATATTCAGCGGCATGCCGTAGACGGCACATGCCAGTTCACGCTTGCCTTCTTCGATGTGTTTCGCAAGTTCTATTTCGCCTTCACGAGTGAGCAAAGGCACCCGTCCCATTTCTTTTAAATACAACCGGACCGGATCATCGATACGGGTAGGTTCACCTGGCGTCAAATCAATATCCAGGGAAGAATCCGTTTCCTCCTCTGAATCATCTGAATCCTCTTGCCCCGCGTTCTTTTTTAAAGCCGCCAACTGCGAGGCCGTCCGCTTTGAAGGATCGATCACTTGAAGATTGACTTCATGCAACTCGCTTAAAATGGTATGTAATTGATCAGAGGTGATCTGATCGGCAGGAAGAATATGCGTTAAGTCTTTTATCGTGACATGCCCTTTGGGCTTGCCAATCTCAATTAATCGCTGAATCACTTCTGGCAATGACGCTGTCTTCCCCATTAACATAGCTCCTTCAAAATTAATAGCTTAACCCAATCATACCACTTTCCGTATTGAGCCAATGGGTTTTCCTCTCAAGGAGAAACCGATCACTCTTCTCTTATCTTTTTTTCAATAGACCACATTGGTCCAGAGTTGTGTGCAGTCTGTTATACAGATTTAGAGAGGAATCGCCCTTCAGTTTGTAGTAAGTACGGCATATCCTCTCTGAGGCGAAACCAGGGAAAAGACCTATTGTTTAAAAAAATCGAAGGTATAAATACAAGGCGCAATTTGATAACACTATATAAAAATTTAGACTGTAAAGTAAAGTTAAATTTCATAATTTAACAATAAAATAACCTAGTGCAAATTTCTTATTATTTCACTGAAAAAATCCCCCTATAGTTTCTGATCTCGAATCACGATTAACCACTTGTTTTCATTAAAATATTTCATCTTCATGATTAGGTAATACAGGTAAGAGATGTATGGGGTTTTCTCTCCAAAAAGGACAAAATCTACAGAAACTATCAAGAAAATACTGTCATATCCGACAAGATAACCTAGGATCGCCTTCTCGAATCTAAAAAGTCCCTGGACACAGGAACGAGCTGAAATGGGGAGAAACCCGCAATCATGATTTCACTTTTGTTGGTTGAAGATGACCCAAAAGAGGCTTTGGTTATTAAAAATATGCTGAAAGAAGGACTCCAAAACCAATTTACCTTGGAGCATAGTCGTTCTCTCAGCGAGGCTCTCGATCTCATTCAACAAAACCAGTTCCAAGGCATTATTTTGGACTCGCATCTCCCGGACGGCAAATCATTTAAATCCATCCCACAATTCCTGCAGTTTTGCCCTGATGCCCCGATTCTGATTTTGAGCGGCGTTGAGGAAGAAGACCAGGCGATTCAAGCCGTGAAAAGTGGAGCCCAGGACTATTTAATCAAAGGCCAGACCAGCAGCTCGACTCTGTGCCGGGCGATTCGCTATGCCATGGAACGCCAGAGGGCCACCCAACGCATTACGCAATTAGCTCATTACGACCATCTGACAGGACTTGCAAACCGAGGTCTTTTTTATGAACGGTTAAATTGTGCCGTGGCTCGCTGTCATCGGAACGACACGGCGATCGCTCTGATGTTTTTGGACCTGGATCATTTCAAAGACATCAACGACACCCTCGGCCATGAATGTGGGGATTCCTTGCTCAAAACCGTGGCCGCACGGATCAAAAAATGTATCAGAGAAATTGACACAGGTGTCCGATTAGGAGGGGATGAATTTGCCGTCCTTCTGGAACAAATTGTGTCGATTGAGGATGTGGCCTCTGTTGCACAACGTATTCTTCACTTACTGGCTCAGCCCGTCATCATCAAGCAGCACCAGCTGCATGTGACCGGAAGCCTCGGGATCACCATCTACCCTTGGGATAGCGCCAACCCCCAGGAACTGTTATCCCATGCCGATGCCGCAATGTATCGAGCCAAAGCGCAAGGCGGCAATACCTATCAATTTTACACCGCCGGCATGAAAACAGCGGGCCTCGATGGCTCCACGCTTGAGATGGAACTCAGCCGAGCTTTGGCCAAAGAAGAATTTCTTCTCCATTACCAACCACAAATGAATCTTTGCACCAAGCAAGTCATTGGCATGGAAGCTCTATTGCGCTGGCATCACCCCTACCAAGGCCTCATTGGTCCGAATCATTTCATTCCTCAAGCCGAGGAAAATGGCATGATCATTCCCATAGGCGAATGGGTATTACGTACAGCCAGCAAACAAGCCAAATACTGGGAAAAGCAGGGATTTCCTGCTCCTCATGTCGCCGTAAACCTTTCAGCCAGACAAATTCACCAGGGGAATCTCCCTGCCCTCATACAAGACATCCTCAAACATTCCCATCTGGATCCGGAAAATCTCAAGCTGGAACTGACCGAGACGTTTCTGATTCATGAAACGGAAGAAACCATTCAGACCCTCCGCGAAATCAAGGCAATGGGCGTCCACCTGTACATTGATGATTTTGGAGCGGGTTATGCTTCGCTCCGATACCTGAAGTCATTTCCGGTGGACGGCATTAAACTCGATCAAAGCCTCATTCAACATCTGCCACACAGCCCCAACGATGCCGCTATCGTTATAGCCGTCATTTCTCTGGCCAAAGCCCTAGGGCTCCAAATCATCGCCGAAGGAGTGGAAACACAAGAACAAGCGGATTTCCTGGAAGAACATGGATGCGATGCGATGCAAGGGTATTGGGTCGCGCCACCACTCCCCGCCAATGAAAGCGCCCAGCACATGGTGCACATGCCATAAGGACAATGGGCTCACACCTTCTCTCTTCTTCAACCATCTTTGAAATTAAGCTTCTGTCATCCTTCTTCTGATATTTCACCCTCTCTCTTCACCTAAACTTCCCTATCGTTGGTTGCCTGTAAAGTTGGCTCTTGGCATTCCTCCTCTAATCGACCCTCACCAGCACCCAATTTTATGATATTTTCACAGAATACATTCTAGGGATAAGGCTTTGCCCTATTTATTCGAAAAAAGATCAGGCCAGGATTAACCCGCAGATCCTCCTGCAGAGAGGATACTTCTCGATCTGAATATCCCAGGTACCGACGAACGGGAAGTGGCTCGAAAAGTACAGTCCGACTTGAAACACAAAATGATTTCGGTCACCGCACAGCCCACCTCACCGGACGAATGTGATATCGAAGCCTGGAATCAGGAAGAGGTCAACAGTTATATTGTGAAACCTGTTGAAACCAATTGCCAATAAAAGCCATGATAAAACTAAAATAATACCGGATTACATTAGTTCTCCACCCAAAACTGGACAAAAGGCACAAACCGGAAAATCCCGAGGTGATGCAGGGCCTTCCGAATGATTGACGAATACATTTTTTTATCCCAGCTCATTCACAGTCTTTCCGTTTCCATTCATGGGATCCCCGTCAAACATGCCAACCCGTACTGAAAAACCTCAACTCACCATTCTCCGAATTTTTATCGTCGATGAAAGCCCAAGTGACCGATCAACCTATACTCGTTGGATCCAGCGCACAGCCCCGTTTCGCCTCGACATTCAAGAAATGGAAACAGGAGTCCATGCCTTGGAAACCTGCAGTACTTCCCCCCCTCACTGTTTGCTTTTAAATGACCAATTGCCGGATATGACCGGATTAGAATTCCTGGCGAAAGTACAGAGACAACACTCACAGTCGAACACTCCCATCATTTTTCTCATAGGGTACGGTAACGAGGAGATTGCCGCTCACGCAATCAAACTAGGTGCACAACAGTATTTCAACAAAACCACTCTATCGGAAAAATTCCTCTGGCATCATATGGAGCAGGCGATTGAGCAGTGTATCACCATACCTCGCATACGCTCTCTTGAACGTCAGTCCAGCATCATCTTGCAATCATCCAGCGATGGAATCCTTGTCGTCGGACATGACGGCCTGATCCGTTTTTCCAATCCTGCAGCAGAGCAGCTCTTTCAAAAAACATCCGAACAACTCACCGGCTCCCCCTTTGGTTTCTCGGTCTCCGCAAACCAGACGGCGGAAATAGAAATCATGAGCGAACCCGGACGACCGACTCCTGTAGAAATGCGAGTGGTCCCTATTGAGTGGGATGGAGAACCCGCCTTTTTGGCTTCTCTTAGGGATGTGACAGAACAGCGAAGGGCCGAAGACGAACGGCACCGTCATGAAATCGAACGACAATATTCACAAAAACTGGAAAGCCTGGGAGTGCTCGCCGGAGGTATCGCTCATGATTTCAACAATCTCCTAATGACCATTGTAGCCCGCTCCGGCCTCGCCCTTCGCGCTCTTCCTCCTGACGCTCCGGCTCGAGAGCACTTGGACTTCATTGAAAAAGCCGGTCTTCGCGGTGGGGAATTGGCCAATCAAATGTTGGCATTTGCCGGACAGACCCGCTTGGACTTTCAAGTCATCAATCTTCCAAAGCTCCTCGAGGACATGGCCCCTTTCCTCCGGGCAACCCTTTCAAAACGACTCACTTTCGAATACGATCTCGCCCCCTCCCTACCACCGATTCGAGCCGACCAGGCTCAATTGCGCCAAATCATCATGAATATCGTGGTCAACGCATCAGAAGCCTATGGAGAAGGGGATGGGGTCATCACCATTCGTACATTCGAATGGGAGTCTACAACAGAGAATTTTCAGAGTTGGTATGTTATTGGAGAGCTCCCGGATAACCGAAGTGTTGTCCTGACCATTCAGGACACCGGGTGCGGAATGACGTCCGACACAATTCCAAAAATTTTTGACCCATTTTTTTCGACCAAACTCCCTGGACGAGGACTTGGACTTGCCGCGCTTCTTGGACTTGCTCAAGCTCATGCCGCCACCATTGCCGTCCGAAGTCAACCAGATGTCGGCACAGAATTTACGTTACTGTTTCCCGCCACCACGCCCAGACCTTCAACCAAGAAGAGGCCGGTCTTCTCGATTCCAACCCAGCTCGCCTCATTGACCAAAAAACCCGTGGTGTTAGTGGTTGATGACGAAGAAGACGTTCGGGTGGCCTGTTCTATGATCTTTGAAGAAATGGGGCTGCAAACTTTAATCGCCTCGGATGGACAAATCGGCATTCAGGTCTTCCAGCAGCATCAACACGAGATCATGGTCGTGCTCCTGGATCTCACCATGCCCAATATGGATGGCCAACAATTCCTCGAACACATTCAAGGGCTCAACGCAACCATTCCGGTGATCTTGTCAAGTGGATATTCCGAGGAAGAAGCAATGAAAAGATTTCATAACCCGAACATGGCGGCGTTTATTCAAAAACCCTATCAAGTGGAAACACTCATCGCCAAAGTCGAAGAGATCAGGCAGAAACAAACGACGTCCTCCAACAAATCTGGTCTGTAGGAAGCGCCCACTTTCCATCCTTCATCATCTTCCACCTCGCCTTACTGCTGATACCGATAGGTTCCACTCAGGTGGCGCTCGAGCGTCGAAGACAGTCCCAGATGATTCCGAAACAAAGGAGAATGGTCAATCGTCGCATGCTGAGTATCCAACTCCCCTGCCCGTCGAAGGGGCCAAGTCGCTTCTTCATGCCGATCCAGCATTTGCAGCGCTAGTGCCGCATGAAAACGGGCCTCCACAAAATCAGGATCAATCTGCAAGGCGTAGGCAAACGACTCAACGGCTTCCATCCAATGTCCAAACTGATACTGATCAATGCCGGTCACATTCAAATCAGTGGCCATGGGATGATTCTTTAGTAGGGAAGCCAGAGGAACGGACTTGGATACACAGCCACTTCATAACGCCAACCAACACAGAAGGACAAGGAGCGCAGGCCGTCGGGATAGGTGTCTTTCTTCCTTGAAACTGTTCATGCTACATACTCCTACCCTATATTCGACCATGAGTGCTTACCCTTTTCATACTTAAAGACGAGGCTCACACATGACCCATTCTCATGACCTCATCATTATCGGAGGGGGGTCGGCGGGCTATGCGGCCGCTCGCACCGCCCAAGCGGAAGGGGCCGATGTCGGCATTGTCGATCAAGGTCCGTTGGGTGGCCTCTGCATCTTACGAGGATGCATGCCCACCAAAGCCATTCTCCGCTCATCCGACCTCGCGGCACTCATCCGTCGAGCGCCGGAATTTGGGCTTCACTCACCTAACCTCCAAGTGAGCCTCGCAGCCATTATTGAGCGAAAAAATCGGTTAATCAAGGAATTTGCAGAAGATCGCATTCACGCACTTCAACACCCTCGATTTGCCCTCTACCAGGAACATGCCCATTTTGTTTCACCGACGACGATCCAAGCCGGCCCACATCGGCTATCCGCGAAGTCCTACATCATCGCCACTGGCTCTGTAGTGTCCCGCATCGACATTCCAGGATTAGAAGAAGCAGGATACCTCACCAGCGATGAGGCATTAGAGTTGAAGACCCTGCCTGAATCCCTGATGGTATTGGGAGGTGGACCGGTCGCGCTTGAACTCGCCCAATTTTTTGCCCGGATCGGAGTCGAGGTGACTTTGATTCAACGAAGCGCCCACATTCTCTCGGACTCAGACGAGGATCTTGTTCGGCCAGTTGAAGCACACCTTCAGGCCGAAGGCATGAAAGTGTATACCAACACTCAAATCCAATATATCAGCACGTCCGGTGGGCAGAAGACGATTCACTTCCTCCATCAGGGAAAAAGTAAAGAGGTCACCAGCACATCAATCCTCCAGGCCCTCGGCCGCCGACCAAATATCGACGGCCTCAATTTGGAGGCGGCTCAGGTAGCCCATCAAACGAAAGCCATTTTAGTCAACAAGGAAATGAGAACATCCCAACCACATATTTTTGCTGTTGGAGATGTCAATGGCGGGTATGAAATCGTCCATATCGCCATCGAAGAGGGCGAAATCGCCGGATGGAACGCCGTTCATCCCAATCTACCTCCAAAACATTTTGATTCCCGCCTCAAGACCCAGGTCGTCTTTACCGATCCCCAGGTGGCCAGCGTAGGGTTGTCCGAACGGGAATGCCAGGATCGTCAACTCCCCTACCTTGTCGCTTCTTACCCCTTTAACGACCATGGAAAGTCTCTCTGTCTCGGTGAAACATATGGACACGTCAAAGTGCTCTGTCATCCTCAGTCTGGTGAGATTCTCGGAGGGCATATTGTTGGACCCGAAGCTTCGGAGCTCATCCATGAACTGATTGCCATCATGCACTTTCATGGGACGGTTCACGATCTTCTCCGCATACCCCATTACCATCCCACGCTTGCTGAAATTCTTACCTATCCGGCTGAGGAACTTGTCGGAAAATTAACGCTCGCGTAATTTTAGCGGGCATTTTCAAGATTTCACCCTGTCGGAATGGCTTGCACAAGAAGCGTCAATCCAGCATGGAACGGCCATCTCTGCCCTTCAAATTTTCCTCGTAACAAATAGCACAAAATCAGGACTACAGCTCAACATCGCCGACGACGCCTCCAGGGAATCAGGCATAGAGGCTCCAATCTCTTTCCCTCACACAATAGGAATAGTGGCGATACCCGGTCTGCCAATTAACTCATTGCCAAAAACATGACTGGAGAATTTTCATGAAAACCCACATAATGGAGCCCCACATGTCCCATCCGTCTACCACGCCAACCGACGCCCCCAATTCATTGATGGGAAAGATTCTAATCGGGTGCATTCTGCTGGCAGGGATCGGTGCCTTTTTGTATTTTGATCTTGGCCAATATCTCTCTTTGGAGGCCTTAAAAGCGAATCGAGACACCTTATTAGGGTACACGGCCTCCCATTATGAAATAGCCGTCGCCGTCTTTATTCTTGTCTATATCCTCCAGACCGCCTTCTCGCTTCCCGGTGGAGCAATCTTAACGTTGACGGGGGGATTTCTATTTGGAAGTCTGATGGGAACCCTATTTGTAAACATCGGAGCCACCGCTGGAGCGACGCTGGCCTTTTTGGCCGCCCGTTATCTGCTCCACGATTGGGTGGAGCGCAAGTTTGGCGACCGACTCGGGACCATTCAAGCAGGATTTGCCAATAATGCGTTTAGTTATCTTATGACCCTTCGACTCATTCCGGCCTTTCCATTTTTTCTCGTGAATCTGGTCTCAGGCCTCACACGTGTCAACCTCGGCACCTATGTCATTGCGACATCCATCGGCATCATTCCCGGCAGCTTTGTATTTGCTTTTGCCGGTCGCCAATTGGGCACCATAAATTCCTTGAGCGAAATTGCCAGTCCACCGGTCTTACTCGCCTTTACGCTCCTAGGCCTGTTGGCCCTCATGCCGGTGGCCTATCAGAAATGGAAGAAGCCTCAAAACGGGGGCATCAATACCAAATCAAAAACAATTTGAACCTTTACCAAATTAGAGGCCTCCGATGAACACCACACAATCACCAGCCCATACCGGTTTAGTCCTTCCCCAGGACCAATATAATCAGGAATTGGTCAACAATGTGCATCCGCCACAATGGCGCAATCCCACGCCATCCGGACGGTATAACCTCGTCATCATCGGGGCCGGCACTGCCGGATTGGTCACTGCGGCGATTGCGTCAGCTCTCGGAGCCAAGGTAGCGTTGATTGAACGGCATCTGATGGGCGGAGACTGCCTGAATGTAGGATGCGTGCCGTCCAAGGGCGTCATTCGGGCCGCGAAAGCCTGGAACGCTGTCAGAGAGGCCGAACAATTTGGGATACATATTTCCGGGGAGGTCAAACGGGATTTCGGTGCGGCCATGGCCCGCATGCGCAAACTGCGGGCCCGGATCAGTCATGTCGACTCAGCTCATCGCTTTACGAAACTTGGCGTGGATATATTTATCGGCAACGGACGATTCACCAGCTCAAGCACAATTGATGTGGATGGAACGACACTGCAATTTGTCAAAGCAGTCATCTGCACGGGAGCCCGCGCGACCGCTCCACCGATTCCAGGCTTGGCCAACACAGCGTATCTCACCAACGAAACCATTTTTTCCCTGACGGAACTTCCTCCGAGACTCGGGGTAATCGGTGCCGGTCCCATTGGCTGCGAGTTGGCTCAAGCGTTTGCCCGATTCGGTAGCCAGGTGTTTTTGGTGGAAGCCATGCATGGCATTCTTCCCAATGAAGATCGTGACGCTGCCGACATCGTGGAACAATCGATGTTGCGGGACGGCGTGCAACTGCTTTGTTGCGGCAAGGACTTGAATATTCACTCAGACAAAGGCGCCAAGCATTTGACGGTTGACTCGCATGGCATACATTACGACATCCCGGTTGACGAAATCCTGGTTGGAGTCGGCCGCAGTCCGAACATTGAGGGATTGGAGCTAGAAGCCGTTGGGGTCGAATTCGACAAAACCGGAGTCAAGGTCAACCATCGACTTCAAACCAGCAACCCAAAAATATTTGCGGCAGGTGATATCTGCTCTCCCTTTAAGTTCACGCATACGGCTGATGCGCAAGCACAGATCGTCATTCAGAACGCGTTGTTTCCCCACCCGTTTGGACTTGGTTACGGCAGCACAGAACACCTGGTGATTCCCTGGGCAACCTATACTCAACCGGAAATTGCCCATGTCGGCCTATATGAAAAGGATGCGAAGGACAAAAACATCCCGATCGACACCTTCACCTTTCCTCTCAATGAAGTCGATCGGGCGATTCTGGATGGGGAAGAGGAGGGCTTCGCCAGAGTTCACGTCAAAAAAGGAACCGATAAAATAGTCGGAGCCACCATCGTCGCCTCCCATGCGGGCGATATGATTAGTGAATTTACCCTGGCCATGAAGGGAGGCCTGGGACTCAACACCATCGCCAGCACCATTCACCCCTACCCGACCCAAGCAGAAGTCGTCAAAAAATCGGCTAATGCCTGGCGAAAAACCACACTGACGGAAGGAAAAAAACAGTTCCTCCGCAAACTTTTTACGTGGACCAGGTAAGATCGTGTCTCATTTGTCGCCGACACTC
Organism: Nitrospirales bacterium; assembly: GCA_041737015.1. Lineage (GTDB taxonomy): Bacteria > Nitrospirota > Nitrospiria > Nitrospirales > UBA8639 > Nitrospira_E. The sequence goes on along the minus strand of JBGSSO010000325.1, from coordinate 4,477 downwards.
CGTTAATGGTGGCTCTTTGATAGGCTTAGAGCCAACTGAGTCTGTCAACAAATTATTGAAACACACTGAAGCTCATTCGGAGACTAGACATGACACCCACCAGACCCCGACGCGCCTCCTTCTGCCTTCTCGCACTGGCCTTAGGCCTCATAAGCCTGCCCTATTCAACCTCGGTCATCGCAGAGGGCCCGAACCAACTGGTCGTCGGCAACTTCTCGCTCGCCACTCCGGGAGGACCATTGCCTCAAGGGTGGAAACCGCTGACCTTTGACAACATCCCCGAACATACCCAGTATGACCTGGTCAAAGATGAGCAGCAGGTGGTGGTCAAGGCCGTCAGTCATCAATCCTCCTCCGGCCTGACACGGGAGATCTCGATCGATCCAAAGGAATATCCGGTGATTGCGTGGCGATGGAAGGTCGAAAATATTCTTCAGAAAGGTGATGTCGCTCAAAAATCAGGGGACGACTATCCGGCACGGCTCTACATCACCTTCCAATATGACAGCAGTCAGGTCGGATTTTTTGAAAAGGCAAAATTTGAAACTATCAAATTGCTTTATGGCCAATACCCCCCTATTGGAGCCATCAATTATATTTGGGAAAGCAAAAGTCCCATCGGCACGATGGTCCCCAACCCTTATACAGACCGGGTGTATATGTTCGTCACGGAAAGTGGAAGTGCCAACTTAAATCAATGGGTGACTCAAGAACGGAATATCTATGAAGATTACAAGAAAGCATTCGGAGAAGATCCGCCAAATATCTCAGGAGTCGCCCTCATGACCGACACCGACAATACCAGGGAATCCGCCATCGCCTATTTTGGAGATATTGTGTTTAAAAAATCCGTGAAGGAATAAGAGGAAAATGTGAGAAATGATAGGTCAGGAGAGAAATTTCTTGAATCAACCCAAATCAGGAAATCCTTGGACTATGCTTCTCACGCATCGACGTTCCCTACTCAGACATTGATTGTCAATAATCCGGCTCATTCCCGGTCTTCCATTTTATGTTGCAACCCGCGCTAGGTTTTTGTACTACGGAAACGGGTTTCTTATCCAGAACAGCCTCTAAGGCTGTTCGCAGATCCCGCCCGGTCACAGGCTTCCCATTTCCCGGTCGACTATCATCCAATTGCCCCCGATACACCAGTTTTCGTTCCTCATTAAACACAAAGAAATCGGGAGTGCAAGCGGCCGTCAACGCCTTCGCCACCTCCTGAGTTTCGTCATAACAATAGGGAAAGCGAAAATCCAATTCCTCCGCCATCTCCTTCAGACTTGTGGGGGAATCCTGGGGATAATTTTTCACATCATTACTACTGATCGCCACAATGCCAACATTTTTCTTTTGAAAATCCCGACCGAGTTTGGCCAATTCCTCCTGCACATGAACCACATAGGGGCAATGACGACAAATACACATCACCAGAATCGCGCGTTTCCCTGCAAAATTTTCAGGGGACACCAAATGACCGGTCCGAACATCCAGCAGTTCAAAGTGAGGCAAGGGCGTCCCCAGCGGGAGCATCGTCGAATCTTTCAAGGCCATAGTTCAATCCTTTACGTCAACCAAGACAAATGGGTACGAGTGAAGGAAAAAAGTCAGAAAACCTGAAGCCATGTTTACCATATGGAGTGAAAAGTGAGAAGGAGTGCCCGACCGGTCGTAACTGCCATGAATTAATCGGTTTCAGATTTCACGGAAGACTGAGGGGAACGCTGCTTCCATGCTCGAAACCGTTCAAGAAGCTCCTCTCTCACATGTTGGGGGACGGGCTCAGGAGGCAATTGGCGTAAAGTCGCAATGGTGTATTTCATCTGACGTAAATAATTACGGCAGGCAAAACACAGGCCCAAATGCATTTGAAATCGAATTCGCTCCGTAAAAGTCAGCGACCCATCCATGTAATCGGTGATGAGTTGGGCGATGTCTTGGCAGGAAAAATTTCCCACCATATACCGCATAAGCTTGTGCTTCAAATTCGTTTCCATTGGCCTTATGTGTTATCTCCCTGAACATAGGGATTAAGCTCTCGACGCACCTTGGTGCGCGCTCGATGTAACAGCACCCGTTGATTGGTCTCACTGATGCCAAGGATGTTACAGATCTCTTCCGAACTGACACCCTCGATATCGCGCAGGGTCATCACCTGCCGCTGCGTAGCCGGCAAGTTTTCAATCGCGGTTTCAATGGCTGCCCGGCATTCCTTCGACAGCAATACCCGTTCCGGTGTATCCGGTTCCCAATCATGAGGTGGGTCTTTCCAATGACCCATTCTGGAACCTTCCGCCACGAAAAGCGAATCTTCTAAGGAAGGCCCCTCATCTGCATCCGGAGAAGAAGTGCTCAGCCCAGACGGCTCATAGCGACTCTCTCGTATTCCTCGTGTTTTGGCTCGATTCGTCAAAATACGGAAAAGCCAGGTTTTAAAGGATGACCGGCTCTCAAACCGATGGATGCCTTCAAACACCCCCATCCAGGTTTCTTGGACGACTTCTTCGGCCACAGCTCGGCTTGGCACATAGGACATGGCTAATCGCAATAACGAACCGGAATACCAATCCATCACGGCCGCGAACACCTGTTCATCACCAGCTTGAAGAGCCCGAACCAACCCCGGTTCATCAAGCTTAAGCGTATCGTGCACAGTGAGGGGAGAGGGAGAAATTAGCAACCTCTGAAAAGGTGAAGAAACACCAAACACGAACCAGAGGATTATCCTTAGCCTGACAGTGACAATCAAGGGTTTCCTCAAAAGAAACCTCGTATAGAAGAGCCATCCTTCTAAACAGACACAAGGAGCCAACAGCGAAACATAGGCAGGCACTACCGAATGACAGTCAAACGGGTTGTTGTATGATTGCAAGGTCGAAGGGAAAAAAAGAGAAGGGGCAACCGGCCGGACGCCTGGATGCGTTAGGTATCCTGGAAGATTTGGGCAAGAATGCCTGTTCGAGTGGTGGTTTTCGTTTTCTTGAGAAGATGGCGAACATGTTCTTTCACCGTATGTTCGCTAATCTCCAGATGTCGAGCAATTTCCTTATTGGTCCATCCCTCACTGATATATTTCACAATTTCTACTTCCCGACTGGTCAAACGATACTGCTCCTTGGCCTGGTTAGGCACCACCCGCCGTTCACGTCCGATTTTCTCCATGATGATGAGCATACAGGCTTCATCTTTTTCTGTATGGGCCGCTAAGGGAAAACCACGCAGTAATACGGGCGATTTCACATCACCCGTCACTCGTCGAGACTCATGCTGGCCCTCGACCAACTGGTTCTCGGAACTGTCTAATAGTGTCCGAAGGGACCCACATAACTCCAAGACCTCGGCAGGCCACACACCTCGCACCTCGGCATCATACGCATCTCCCATGATTTGGCGGCTTAACGCCTCTGCCTCGGCGTTCATAAACAGCACGTCCCCGGATCCCGAGAAGAGCAACACCCCGGGAATTGATCGCCGGTCGGCAATTTCTTGGAGCCGGGACAGACCACCTCCCTGGCTGGACTTTGGAACAGTCGTACAAGGAATTCCGATAGATCGTCGACTCAAGGTGTACTCCGTGGATCAGGTTATGTAGCAGGGAGCAAGAACTCACGGCGCTTGAATGCCCCGCTACCGATGATCTTATTGAACTGTTGTCGGATTGTGACAGGAGAAACTTAAATAAACAGAGGGGGACGATGAGGAAAATTTCCAAGATGCCGCAGAAAGCAGTGTGGCCATGGAGACTAAAGCCTTTCTTGCTTATGCCCCATGCTGCAAGAAGGGAAAGACGAGTAACTCAGTAAAAAATCTTTTTTCAAGTCGGATTACGGTTCAGAAAAACCACGCGCCGGCTCACACGGCAAATGCACGACACCTATCCCATTCCGCAAAACCAAAATCAGGGGAGGTTACAAAAACAAAAAATAAATGACTGATACTCAAAAAAAGGCGACACAATCCAAACGACTCCAACACTGCCCCCAAACCGACAGCCTTAAAACCGGGCAGCCGTCAAGGTCACATCCGCATCGCTCCATACCTGGCGAAACGATTGAAGGGCGCTTTCAGCCTCATCGGTTTTTCCCTGGGCGCGTAAACTCTGTTCCAACCCGAAAAGCGCCCACCCGTTTTGAGGATGATCCTGGAGATCTTCTCGAAATGTGCGCTCTGCTTCGACAGCTTTTTCAGCCTCCAGGAGCACCGCACCCAACACCTGGCGGGACGGGAGATACCAATCCTTCGGTTCGGTATAATTCAATCCATCTTCAAGTTTGACTGCCCGCTGCAACTGACGCACTGCCTCCTCGTAATTTCCATGGCCTGCTGCTATTTCTCCTTTCAGAACAGCTTCCGCAATGGCCAGGATATCGACGATATTATTCAGATCAAGAATAGTCAGCTTGGCCACTGCAGGGTCCCGGACAATCTCCGCGAGATTCATGGATTCATGTTGGGCAGCCTCCAATTGGCCTTGACG
>JBGSSO010000322.1:0-8053 GCA_041737015.1 Nitrospirales bacterium | reverse complement strand
CACCGAATGATAGACATTTAAATGATTTAGGAAACGAATTAGGTATGAAGAAGCTGAGCCTGAGTCTGATGGAGCGTTCGCTATTCAATCAATGATTAATTTTCCCCTTTGAGGCTTTGGTGATACGTTTGTTCCGCAATCTTTCAAGCAAAAATCGTGTTAACTGAGGAGGAAAAACCGCAGGGATACCGGCCCTCCTCCCTCGTGGAGGCAATGCCGACGGGATATCCACAGATGCCTCGCTCGACTTCAACCACTTATCCGCGAAAACGGCCCTCTGTCCTCTGCTGAACCATTTGGAAGATCACGGCAGACTCACACTTTATCGGCGGCAATGGCACCGGATTGGCAGGATGGGAGAGGAAGCATGCCGCAGAAGCAAAAAGTGTTATTCATTTCTACAGTCTATAGATTTCACCCACTGGGTGAAATGATTGGCAGGCAGCTTACTAAAAATAGGCGTTGGTTGTGATTTAGTAGGGTAATAAATGACGAATTCTGGATTAATGGAGGGTATTTTGCATACGCCGAAGCTATGCTCCATCATCATTGTGACCTATAATTCCAGCTCCTACATCGGTGCCTGTCTGAGTCCCTTATTAAGTATTTCTGATGTTGAGCTCGTGGTTGTGGATAATGATTCGAAGGATGGAACTGCAGCCAAATTGCGGAAAGAATTTCCACAAGTCACCCTTATTGCCCTTCAGGATAATATTGGTTTTGGGCGTGCGTGTAATATCGGGTTGGCGGCATCTAGTGGATCCTTTACCCTATTTTTGAATCCGGACACTATTGCAAGGGAACAGGCCATTCGAACGCTTATCCAATTTTATGAGAAGCATCCTCGAGTAGGAATTATCGGGGGCCGTCTTGTTGATCCGTCTGGCCGGCCTTTGCAATCGATGGGGGATACGCCTTCGTTGACTGGCCTTATACTAGATAAACCGTTGGCCTGGGTGGCTAAGCGTGTGGGGCCTCGAGGGTTCTTTCGTCGGGTGTTAGGCCGGTGTTCGGCAAAATTTTGCATCCCTCATGAAGCGAAGCCTGTGGCATGGGTGTCAGGTGCATTTCTGTGTTGCCGGCGTTCAATCTGGGATGAAATTGGCGGCTTTGATGAAAAGTTTTTTTTGTATTATGAAGATGTCGATCTGTGTCTCAGGGCCACGCAGGCCGGCTGGGGGGTATGGCACGTTCCTGAGGCAGTCGTCGAGCATCAGTCGGGAGCTTCATTCGGGGGCGATCTTTCTAAACAAAAAGAAATTTATTATGCAAATCAATATTATTTTTTCCAGAAACATTTTGGTCCTCCGGTCGCATGGGTCTTGTGGATTTTTCAGAGTATCTATTCCCGATTGGGTCTGTACCGGGGTCTAGCAACCGATCGAATTGGTCGTGGGTTGCTATAGTGTCTATGGCGAGAATCACTGAGATTCTTTGTGAGAAATCGGGGGCGTAATGCGGGTCCTCCAAATTGTTGCCGATGGTAAACCAGGTGGAGGAACAACGCATGTTCTACAAATTCTCAAAGGCTTACGGCATGCCGTCTCTTTTCAACTCATTACCGAAGAACAATCGTATTTAATGAAGGAAGCCGATGCTCTTGGAATTCCCTGTCAGGGGCTTCGTTTTTTCATTAGCCGGCTCAACCTTGCCCTCCCTTTCCAACTTCGAGCGTTGGTTGTGGCTCTTCAACCTGATTTGGTTCATGTCCATGGTGGGCGTGCGGGGTTTTTCTTTGCGTTATCTCTATTGAAGATCCCGATGGTCTATACCGTCCATGGATTTCATTTTATTGAAAAGTCACCGGGAATTCGCTGGATGGCGTTAAAGGCGGAACGTTGGAATTTGCGACGTGCTTGTCATTCTATTTTTGTGTCGAAATATGATGAGGCCCTTGCAGGAAAATTTCAATTACTATCAGGTAATGGTAAAAGGTCAGTCATCTATCCCGGTCTTTTTTTGGAAAATCTTCCACGGCCTCTTCCTCATGCGTTTCTGCATATTGGGTTTCTCGGACGATTGGAATATCAGAAGGATCCTCTCTTGTTTTTAGAGATGATGGAGTTCTTGCCTGAGGGTACGGCCACGATTGTTGGTGATGGTGCGTTGGCTCCGATGATAAAACAGGAAATAGCCAGGCGGGGGTTAGGTGGGCGGGTTCACATGGTTGGGGAGTTGTCTCATGGAGAGGCTCTGAAAATTCTCGCTACTTTCAGCGTTGTGGTTTTAACCTCCAGGTGGGAAGGCTTACCCGTTTTGGTCTTAGAATCTATGGGAATGGGAGTTCCGGTCGTGAGCATGAATGTGAGTGGATTGGAAGAAATCATTCATGACGAGGTAAACGGAATGCTGGTAGAGAAAAGGAGAGGGGAAGACCTTGCCGAAAAGGTCAAAATCATCACCAACAATGAGGATCTCAGGGCTTCCCTCATTAAGAATGCGCAAGCGACTATTCACGAGAAATTTTCCATGGAAAATATGCTGGGTTCGATCCTGGAAATATATCAAGAAGCATCTGTCGCATAGCGGCAGGTCATTGAGGGCACAAGTGAAAGTTGCGCTGGTTCATGATTGGCTGACTGGTATGCGAGGGGGGGAGCGGTGTCTTGAGGCGTTGTGTGAATTGTTCCCTGATGCGCCAATTTTTACGCTGTTCCACGTGAAAGGCAGTGTGTCGGAGACGATTGAGCGACATCCTATTATTCCAAGCTTTCTTAATAGAGTTCCATTTGCAAAGAGTCGATATCGGTATTTGCTCCCTTTCTTTCCTTCAGCCATCCAGCGATTGAAATTCCACCAGTATGATTTGGTGGTCAGTTCGAGCCATTGCGTGGCCAAGGGCATTCGAGTGCCTCGCGAGACCTGCCATATTTCCTACGTTCATACCCCCATGCGGTATATCTGGGATGGATTTGATACCTATTTTGGAAACCCAGGGCTTTGGAATTTTGGCAGGTTGGGGATGGGCATTTTTCGAACACGACTTCAGCAGTGGGATGTGGAATCCAATACCCATGTGAGTCGTTTTATTGCCAATTCGCACAACGTGGCAAAACGAATCACACGACAGTATGGGAGGTCGGCCTGCGTGGTCTACCCTCCTGTCGATTGGGAGTCCTTTCAGGTATCGCATCGCCATGAAGGATTTTACTTGATGGTCACGGCCTTTGCGCCTTATAAAAAAGTCGACCTGGCCATTGCTGCGGCGAATGAGCTGGAGCTTCCATTGAAAATTATTGGGCAAGGACAGGATGAGAAACGCTTAAGGCGAATGGCCGGTCCAAGTGTCGAGTTTCTTGGCCGGCAGCCAGATCATCGTGTCAGAGACTTTTACGGTCGGTGTATGGCCGTTCTCTTTCCCGGTGAAGAGGATTTTGGTATTGTGCCTCTAGAGGCAATGGCGGCCGGGAAACCGGTAATTGCCTATGGAAAGGGTGGAGCCCTTGAAACAATCGTTCCTCTCAATCCTTTGCCTAAACTAGGCGGAAATCATTTAGAACGTGGCGCTCAAAGGAGTGGATCGCCTTCTGTTCTGACGGGGGTTTTTCACTACGAGCAGTCGGTCCAAGCAATTATTGAAGCGATTCAGTTGTTCTCACAGCACCTTACCGATTTCGATCCCGATGCGATTCGGGCACATGTTGAACCATTCGATCGGTCACATTTTAAGCAGCAGATGCAGCAGATTATCATGTCTCGTTACCAGGAATTTCGTCATACCCCACCATGTTGAAACGCCACAGTGAATTCTTAAAGAATCTGCTCTTCCTCTCGGATTTGGTTGTGATTTGCGTGTGTTGGGTGGGCGCCTACTTTATTCGCTTTTCGGTGCCGCTGTTTCCCATCACCAAGGGCATTCCTCCCATTGACCCGTATCTCTGGCTTCTTTTTCCAATTGTCGCCGTGTGGGGTATTTGTTTTTATTCATTTAATCTGTACCGGCCTCGAAGAATGGGCTCCCATCTGGCTGAATTTGTAGACATTGCCAAGGCCAATACGCTGAGTATTTTGATCCTGGTCGCGTTGACTTTTTTCTCGAAGCCGTTTGAATTTTCCCGTTTGGTGATCATGTATTTTTGGTTATTGAATCTGGTGGTGTTGGGTTGTTCCCGTATGGTGTTCCGGGAAATACTCAGAGTTTTCCGGCGAATGGGATACAACCAACGCCAGGTGGTTATTATCGGAGCGGGAAAACTTGGTCAACGGGTTGGAGATACGCTCAAAATGCATCCCGAGCTTGGCCTCCAGGTTCGCGGGTTTTTGACCAGAAATGCCGAAAAGGTGGGGCAAATATTGGATGGGACACCTGTTATTGGAACGTTTGATCAGGCGGCAGATATTTTAACCAGCAATGTGGACATCGTATTTTTGTGTTTGCCGCCGGAAGTGGAATGTGAGGCCGAGGGACTGATGAAAATCCTGTCTGCCACCACAGCAGGAGTGAAAATCATCCCATCCATTTATGAGTTCGTGACGTTGCGGGCGGAGGCCGAAATGTTTGAGGGCCTTCCTATTATTACCCTACAGGGTTCTCCTCTCTATGGGTGGAATTTATTTCTGAAGCGGATGGTTGATCTCTGTGGTGCGGCCGTGGCCTTGGTGGTGGCCTCACCAATCGCGTTGATTATTGCGGTGCTTATCAAGCTCACCTCTCCAGGTCCTGTCTTCTACCGGCAGACTCGGGTTGGCCTCGATGGGAAATCCTTCAGTATTGTCAAAATTCGGACCATGCGTATGGATGCCGAAGAAAAGACAGGTCCCGTATGGGCCGCAGCCCAGGACCCACGCAGGACGCTCATCGGGACTTTTCTTCGACGGACCAGTCTGGATGAATTACCGCAATTCTGGAATGTCTTAAAGGGAGAGATGAGTATCGTAGGGCCGAGGCCCGAACGACCGGAGTTTATCGAGAAATTCCGGGCACAAATTCCCCAATATAACCTGCGTCATAAAATGAAAGCCGGGATTACGGGTTGGGCGCAAATAAATGGATTGCGTGGAAATACGTCTTGGGAAAAACGTTTAGCGTACGACATGTATTACATTGAGCATTGGTCGTTATGGCTGGATGTGAGGATTATGATTATGACTCTTTGGAAGGGATTGATACATCGGGAGGCGTATTAGCCTTTCACTCTTCGTCAATTTACGTGGACGTAGTCTCATGCTCATCTATTTGCCCATTGGGGCGAATATCCTTCCCCGTGGTAATTCATGCCATTTCCCTGAGAATGTATTTCCTTCATTGCTTGCAAGGACGTCAAAGAGTCTTCTCAAGAAATATTTTGGGGAGATGTTTGTCACGACTTTTCGAGTGAAAGAAGCGTAGAGGGAATCATTTGATCCTCGTCCCGGCAGGGATCTCCTGGGAGATATTAAGAAGTTCAAGGACCTCTTGATCACCTGCAGCTAATACCATGCCTTGGGATTCAATCCCCATCAGTTTTGCCGGCTTGAGATTCGCCACGACGACAATGGTTCGGCCCACCAATTCTTCCGGGGAATACTTTTTCCCAATGCCAGCCACGATCTGACGCTGTTCTGTTCCGATATCCACCTGGAGCTTGAGCAGTTTTTCAGACTTTGGAACACGTTCTGCCGTTAAGACTTTGGCCACCTTCAATTGAACTTTTTGGAAATCGGCAATGCCGATCTGTGTGACGTCGCTGGGTGGGGATTGCGGTTGGGTTGATGAAACGGGCTGAGGTGTTTCCATGTGTGTCCTGTTTGGGTGAATAGGAATTTTCTGTTCGGGACTCTTCTGGGAGTCCGATGGACGGGAATCTTTTCTGGGAAATAGCGAAGCGCCTTTACTGGTTTGCCCCTTATAGAGGTATCCACCCCAACGTGGGAATTCTTGCAACTCGGGTGTGGAAAAATTGATCGATAACCCCAGTCGGGTCTTCATCGTTTCGGCGATCTGTGGCATGACTGGATACACCGCCAACGTGAGAAATCGCAAAACCTCCGTGAGATGAAACAACACGGTGTGAAGACGAGGGGTGTTCCCAGGATCTTTGGCCAACATCCAGGGAGCGGTTTTATCGATATATTGATTGGCTGACTGGACCAAACCCCACGTGGATTCCAGTACGCGATTAAATTCTAAGCGGCGGAGATGCGTGGCAATGCAAGGGAAAAGGGATGAAGCCGCAAGTTGGAGTTGACGATCCTGATCGGTTTCGTGTTTGGCGTCAGGTTGAGGAACGGTATTGTTGGAAAAATTCGCCAGCATCGTAAGAGTTCGGGACAGCAGATTGCCAAGGTCGTTTGCCAATTCCGCGTTATATCGGCTACCGAATGCCGTGATGGAGAAATCTCCATCCTGGCCGAATGGCACTTCCCTCAAAAGGAAATAGCGAAAGGCATCAGCGCCGAATTCATCAACCACGGCATAGGGATCGACGACATTCCCTCGACTTTTTGACATCTTTTCCCCATTCACGGTCCACCAGCCATGCGCAAAGATGGATTGAGGGAGCGGCAGTTCCAAACCCATTAACATGGTCGACCAGTAGACGGCATGGGTGGTCAGGATATCTTTCCCGACCAGATGGAGCGACGCGGGCCAGAATTTTGAGGTGCTGGGAGTTGGAGCGACGTACTCCAGGGCTGACAGATAATTAACTAAGGCGTCGAACCACACATAGGCCACGCAATCCCGGTCAAATGGCAATTCGATGCCCCACGATAACCGAGACTTGGGTCGGGAAATTGACAGATCTTCAAGGGGCTTTTGCAGGAACCCTAAGACCTCATTGCGACGGGTGTCCGGCTGAATGAAGTCAGGATTTTTTTGGATATGCTCCTTCAACCGGTTCTGAAACCGACTCATGCGATAAAAATAATTTCGTTCACTGACTTGTTCCACCGGTCGCCGACAATCCGGGCACAGGCCGTTTTCCACATCCTTTTCTGTCCAAAAACGCTCGTCAAAAGTGCAATACCAGCCGGTGTATTCGGCCTGATAAATCAAGTCCTTGTCATAGAGGGCTTGAAGGTACCGTTGTACGATTGCCTGATGGTGAAGATCGGTGGTGCGAATAAATCCATTGTTGGAGATATGCAATTGCGTCCAGAGATTCTTGAACTTCGGCGTGAGAAGGTCGCAATGGGCTTGCGGATCGATCTCGGCCTTGGCCGCAGCCTGTTGGACTTTTTGCCCATGTTCGTCTAACCCGGTGAGGAAAAAAACCTCGTGCCCTGTTAGCCGATAAAATCGGGCTAGAACATCGGCAGCGATGGTGGTGTAGGCGTGGCCAATGTGAGGCACATCGTTGACATAATAGATAGGGGTGGTGATGTAAAACGTGTTGGACATGACAATACATCCTCTGTTAGCTCCGAACCCACATGTGCCAAACGACTCGGGTGGTCGCAGAACCGGGGTAAGTAGGCAATTGATGGTTAGGCGAGCCCTGGTGAATGCGATAATTCCAATTGGTCGTGGAGATGAAAGAAAAATTGCTCCAATCCGATTTGCACATTAAGATTTCGTTGTTGCCCTCGCTCGAGTTGATTGAGTTCATGGATTAAGGCCAGAAGTGAAGAAGGGGTGATCTGTTGGGCCAACTCGCGAAGAGCCGTTTCTTGATCCTGGTACAACGTGGGAGACAAGGAATGATCCAGGGTCAGCAATAGCAAGTCCCTGAGCCCTGCCCAAAACCAATGAATCGCTTCCTGTACTTGGTTCGATTTGACCAGCCCTTCACTCATATCCATCACCCGTGAAGCCGACGCAGTATGTTCTCCAAATAACAGCGCCCAGTACTGACGGAGTTTCACCTTCAATTCTGTGGGGTCACAAGACAACGCTGAACCCAATCGGCCTTCCGCAAATGCCGCGATTAACCGGTTATCCGGGTCTTCCCTGTCCGTCCGTTCCCTCAGGAATTCATAAATGCTGGCAGAGGGAAGCGGCGCAAATCGCAACGTAATGCATCGAGACCGAATCGTCGTCAAAAGGTGCTCCGGGCGGCTGGTGATCAGGAGAAAGAGGCAATGGTCTGGCGGATCCTCCAATGTCTTGAGCAAGGCATTCGCTGCTTCGGTG
>JBGSSO010000246.1:0-5250 GCA_041737015.1 Nitrospirales bacterium | reverse complement strand
TCCCTCATCGGGATTGTCGCCAACGATGCGATTGTGATGGTGGAAACGATGAATCGACACCTCAGCCAAGGTCTTGAGGTCGCGCAGGCTGCTGCTCGCGGGGCTGCTGACCGGCTCCGGCCCATCGTCAGTACCAGTGTCACGACAATTGTGGGATTGGTTCCTTTGGCGTTCAGCAATCCCATGTGGCAACCCCTATGTTACGCCGTGATATTCGGGCTGGTCGCCTCGACGATTCTGTCACTGCTCATCGTGCCCTGCCTCTACCTCCTCTTTACACGAACAGAGAGGAACAAGGAGGACGTGCCTTCTTTGGTAGAGGCCTATGAGTCATGAAAAGAGGTCAATCATTAGGCTTTAATACATTTCTTGGACTATATGTCGGTCTTAGCCCCCGGTCCTTCAAGCGGGAACGTCATACCGTAAGCTGTAGCTCACATTTCTCAGCTCAATGTTCATGGGTCGTTGATTGTCTCAATCGAAACCAGTTTTGAAAGAATGGTAAATCTCCCATGGGAAATCGTGCGTTAAAGCCAAGCAGAGTCTTTTGTCTTCAGAATGAGAACACGTCAAAAACTTAGGAGGTGGTTTCGTCATGCTACGTCAAAAAAAGTTCTTCCTCACAATCTTCAGCGGTTTAGTTTTGACTCTGTTTGTCAGCGGGTGTGGGATTATCTATACGGATGTCCATGTGCCGCGAGCCTATCGCTCCGCAACTCCGATTGACGTCCAAGCGAATAGCACCGACAAGGTGGTTAACGGTGAAAGTTGCAGCCGCTCTGTCCTGTTTTTGGTGGCATGGGGCAATGCCGGCTATGCCGAAGCTGTCAGGGACGCTCTCAAAGAGGAGGCATCCGGGGCGATTCTTTATGATGTTCAAACAGACCTCAAAGCCCAAATCTATATGATAGGTCTCTACACGCGGACATGCACAATCGTCACAGGGAAAGTGGGGCATCTATGAATGCGTTGCTGGTGATGGCCGGTCTCGGTTTAATAACAACCATTGGTTGTTCGCAAAATGCTGCCTATGAAGCCAACGTCGGACTGCTTCCGGTCGGTGGGTTCATGGTGTTCTACGATTCTCAGGGACCTCTCTCCTATACATCATTAACTCCACACCAGGTTCCCAAACGTGCGGTAGTCCTTGAAGAGGTGATGGGTGAAAGTTGTCAACATGGTCTCTCCATCCCGATTTTTTTCTCCTCTCCGGTTCGAGGGGGTATATCGGGGACGAGAGGTGATGGGAGTTATCGAAAAGCATTTGATAACATTCAAGGGAAGTACCGGGATCTGGATGGTATCTTTGATATCAAGGTGGACATACACCAATACTCAATTCTTGGAATCTATAAGAAAAATTGCACTGAAGTGGTCGCACGAGGATTTCAGCTCCATGATTAGATTGATATCTACGGGAATGTGTCTTTGAAACTGGAAGCGGCCTGCGATCCAAAGAGTCTAGAAATATTTGTCAGGGGAAATATCAGAATCTGTTTTTAGAATTATGATCTCAAAAAGGAAAAACAGTATGTTGGACAAACGAGAATCACCAAGAAGATCGTCATGAGTGGGTCTCAGGAAGAGGGCGTCGCCGGGAGAAGGAAATGTCCATGAGAAAATACCGTTGAGGAATAAACGGTGAAGATAATGCTGTTGCCGCGTTCAGTCCCGACCGTTTGAATGCCGGGACATGCCTTAAGGTGTCGCCATCATCTCCCGTCGAGGTGATTGGTCGACAGGCCCACAATCCCCGTTACGGAAAATTCAGCCCTATAGTTTTCCTGCCCTATGATGGGTGTCAGGCGAAGCCAGCATTAGGAACCCTGAGTGAAAAACGGCGGCAGTCATGCCGGAGTCTCTAATGGCTTGGTTAGCTTTTTAAAAGGCTCTTTGGCTGGATTTTTGATAGGAAAATCTTTTTCTTGAGAATCTGTATCTATCATGTCCTGAAGGAGACTTTCGGCTTGTTGGTATGATTGATCCGGATTGTCCGCTATCAGAAGAAAATGCCCCATTTTGCGTCCTGGCGCGGCGTGTGCTTTTCCATAAAGGTGAAGCCGGACTTGCGGATGAGCCAGAAGTCGATCCCATCTGGGCGGTCCGTTTCGCCATAGATCTCCGAGGAGATTCACCATCACGACGGGATGCATGAGGGAGGTATCCCCCAATGGTAATCCGCAAATGGCGCGGAGATGTTGTTCGAATTGGGACGTTACGCAGGCCCCAAACGTGAAATGTCCGCTGTTATGAGGCCGAGGAGCGATTTCATTGATCAACAAGGTGTCGTCCTCAAGAAGAAAGAGCTCCACCGCCATGACTCCGCAGTAATCAAGCGCCTCTGCGAGGGACACGGCAAGCTCCTCCGCCCGTAATCGGATCGTGTCCGCCACCCTGGCCGGAACGCGTGTGGTATGGAGGATGTTCTGCCGATGGGCATTCTCGGCCAGGGGATACAGTTGAATATCTCCCTGAAGACTGCGGGCTAGCACTACCGATAGTTCCATTTTGAAGGGCGCGACGGCTTCCAAAACAGACGGGACTTCCTTTAATTCTCGCCAGGCTTCATTCAGATGGTCCACGCCGGTAACCCGGATTTGGCCTTTCCCGTCATATCCTGAATGGCGCTTCTTTAAAATAGCCGGGAATGCCACGTGTTGAGCCGCAGCGGTCAAGGTGGCGTGATCTTTGACCGAGGCAAACGGAGTTTGTGGAAAGCGGTGATCTTGAAGAAATTCTCGTTGAACCAGCCGATCCTGGATGAGAGCGAGCACGGAAGACGATGGACGGGTGGCTTTGCCGGTTTCAATGTCGGCAAGAAGCATCCAGGGCACCAGTTCGGTCTCAATGGTCACTACATCAACCTGAGCGACAAAGTCCATCACGCGTTGTTGGTTCGTCAGTGCTGATTGCACAAAAAAATCCGCAACCTGGGCGGACGGACAATGCTCAACGGGATCTAACACGCCAATTCGATACCCCATCCGGCGGCCTTCCATGGCCAGCATGCGACCAAGTTGGCCTCCGCCCAATATCCCGATCGTTCCACCCGGAAGGATGATATTCATATGAGTTTCTCCAGTGCAGGGGTGTGTCGTTGGTCATAATAGGCCTTGAGTCGTTGGCCGATGCCGTGATCAGATACGGCAAGAATGGCTGCTGCCTGCAATGCGGCATTGACCGCGCCATCCTCGCCGATCGCATGGGTCGCCACCGGAATGCCCTTTGGCATTTGGACAATTGATAAGAGGGAATCAAAGCCTTGCAGGGCTTGAGACCGCACCGGCACTCCGAGAACCGGAAGAATCGTTTTGGCCGCGGCCATTCCGGGCAAGTGTGCGGCTCCTCCTGCCCCGGCAATGAGCACGTGGATGCCACGGCTTTTGGCCGATCCGACATACTCAAAGAGAAAATCCGGTGTGCGGTGGGCTGACACAATCCGGCATTCATGGGGAACGGCCAATTCCGTGAGAACCAGACTTGCGTGCCGCATGGTCTCCCAATCACTTTTGCTCCCCATGATAATCGCCACGAGTGGATTGGAATTATCAGATTCAGTATTCATCGAATAGGGTGCCTCCCCCAAAATATTCCCTCTTTAAACGCATCCACCCTGAAAACACCCGGTTCCATGAACAGATCGTGAGGCGGCAGTCCAGGGTAATGAATGGTGCAGCCTCCTGTATGACCCTGAGCCTTTTTCCCCGGTTCCGGCTCTGTCCGTATTTGTCGCAAGGGCCTCTTCTCAGTCCGCCCTACTGTACCCTGCTTCACCATCATAATTCCATAATTTCTGCAGGTCCGACCACCACTACTTCCGGCTGAACGGGTCCAGATAGGTGGTCCCAGGCAATTTGGATATCCTTTGTTCCCATAAAACGGTATCGGTACCATTTCATCATCAGCAGGTCCTGGCTCACAAACCCTGGCCACGGTTTTGTCCCCCGACTGGAAATGAATTCGCATTTGAACGGGCCAAATTCCTTAAATTGGGTAATACCCAGGAATGGGGATCATTCTTTTTGCTGATAGACTATGACTTTAAACAGTCGCTGAGCGGCGTTAGCCTGGGATAGGGGTTTTGGGTTGGTGCACGAATGTTTTTTCAACCTTCACAATACTTTTCGTATTTGTATCCTGACAATACTTCTAAATGCTTCGTATGTAGATAAGTCTAGGCATCAAGGGTTTTTCACAGCTGTATTGGAAAGTGTCTTTTTATACCCTTAGTAAAAGGAGGATTGAGAGGGTAACTATGCCGGTTTTCGTGGGAACGCGAAGATAGTGAAATTTGAGAATAAAATATTTATTTGAAAAGGAATTTGAGTCAGCCCTTCAAAAACATATTTAAGATGTGTTTAGAAAAAAGAGAGAATTGTTTTATTGACTTCCTCTCAGGTTGCAAGAGGTCAGTAGCGATTTAATCAGGAGGGATATTTATGCGTGCACTGGCATATGTGTTGATAGGAGTGTTGGGTGGAATGGGAATGATGAGCCTTATTCAGGAGGGAGGACCAAATCCCTCTACTATGCTGGCACCAGTGAGTTATGCGATGACGTCTGCAGAGCAAGTTTCTGAAATTGCAGATGAGAAACCCTGGACCGGAGAAGATCTCTTGGAGATGGCGCAGCTCTATGATCAACAGGCCGATGAACTTCAAGGTGAGGCGGTGAGATTGGAACAGCGAGCCATAAGCCTTGCAGAAAAACCTCATATGGATCCCAAGGGCTTTACCAGGACGGGGTGGATGCTGATCGCCTCGTCGCGATGGAAGTCGGCAAAAGAGTTACGAGAAATGGCCGCCATGCATCGTTCTGAAGGACAACGTCTCCTGGCATTGGAAAAAAACGGTGAGGTCCCCATGGAAGATTTAGATAAGGAAGGGAATGCCTCTCAGAAACATGGCTCATGAGGTGTGGTGTTTTTTAAGTTTACTTTAGGTTAGGACCCCCCTGAGTTCGTGTTTTGTCCTTGTCTACCCTGCTTTCGCATAGAGTTGTATTGGCACTGACCAGCCGGCGGCCCTATGTCGTGCCAAAGACATTCTTTTGATACCACCATTATTTGTTCAGCATGATCATGGCGGCGGAATTGGGAGCGGCGGGAAATTTCCTTGCTCTATATCTAGATGATCATTCTAAGGACACCTCCAATCGTGAGGGAAATGTACCAGGAACTTAAGGGAGAGGAACTGTTTGCTGTGACGAAAACAGAGAATGTGTTGGCTCAGCTTGAGCATTTAAAGTCCC
>JBGSSO010000243.1:0-3598 GCA_041737015.1 Nitrospirales bacterium | reverse complement strand
CCGCTTCCGTGGTCATTGAGTCGGCCTGATCAATGAGGCATATCTTATGTGACCCCAGGAGAGGACGATAAATGACCAGATGTTCGATGTCGCGAATTTGATCAATGGTAATTTTGGGATTCTGCTTTTGGGTATCTTCAGGTTGAACCAACAAAAAGTCGGGGTGGGTGGCCTGGGCGATTTGATTACATGATCGGCAGAGGCCGCAGGCATCGGGTGTTGGTGCAATCTGTGGGACCTCACAATGCAGATATTGGGCAAGCGCGATAGCGGTGAGTCGTTTCCCAATGGTCGGTTCTCCATGAAACAGATAGGCATGACCCAGATGATTGGTGGAGACCGCTGTTTGGAGCCATTTAATTGGTCGTTGATGCCCGACGAGATCTCGAAATGCCATGTTGAGGGGACCCTTTCGGCTGGACTCGCTTGATAGTGCGGCTGGGTTGAAGATTTGCATGAGCCAGGCATGTCGATGGCAACGACTGAATGAGGCGTGACATCATGGATGCAATGAAAGTGTTCAGGATATCGGGGGATTGCCTGGCATCCAATTTTTGAATACGTTGGGGATGCTGTTTAGCCAGGGCGATGAAGCCTCGACGTACTCGTTGATGGAAATCCAAGGATTCCTTGTCAAGTCGATTTTGGTGTCGGGTCTGTTGTCGTCTGGCCAACCCTTCTTGGGTCGGGAGATCGAGAAGAAACGTGAGATGTGGAGTCAGTCCCTCCGTGGCAAATTGATGGGAATGGTTCAGAAATGTGAAATCACGGTGTCGTCCGTATCCCTGGTAGGCGAGGGTTGAATCAAAAAACCGGTCACACAGCACAATCATGCCTTTGGCAAGCGCTGGCCGAATCACATGAGCCACATGTTGGGACCGAGCAGCCAGGATTAGAGATGTTTCACATTCTGGAGTAATGATTTCTTTGTTAGATTTCGTTTTGGAGTGCGAAAGCAGAAGACGACGAATGGCCTCAGCCAATGGGGTCCCCCCAGGCTCGCGAGTTTCTAATACTTGATAGCCTTGAGCACGAAGTGCTCGTGTCAACCGGTGGCATTGCGTGGTCTTTCCTGAGCCTTCTGTCCCTTCGAAGGTGATGAATAACCCGGAAGACAGGCCCCGTTTTCCCTTTGCGTGGTTTCTCGGTTTCATAGAAATTTATTCTGATCGATCCTAGTCTAAGTCATTGAAATTCGCAAGAAAAGTCTTGCAGGAGTCCAGTCCTGATTGTAAGATGCGGTAGTATTACGGTGACTTCCTACCTCTCCCGTATTGACTGTGCCTGCTCTGTTTGGCCGGTATAAGGCGGATTTTTCTCATGAATACCCTTCGCGCTTTACTCAGACGTTATTTTTTGACAGGCCTGTTGGTAATTACCCCAATTTGGGGAACGATCCTCATTTTAAAAACTCTGTTTGTGACCGTGGATAGTATTCTTGGCACGGCGTTAGCGGATCTGGTTTTGCCCGATTATTACTTCCCCGGTCTGGGTATTTTGGCATTATTGCTGTTGATTTTTTCTGCCGGGGTCTTTGCCACAAATTTTTTGGGAAAACGATTGGTCGTCCGGTGGGAAGAATTTTTAGATCGCGTCCCGATCGTACGTGGTATTTATGCCACATTGAAGTCGATGATGGATATTTTGTCCTTCAAACAACGGGAAAAATATAACAAAGTGGTCATGATTCAATTTCCCAAAGAGGGGAACTATTGTTTGTCGTTTGTCACGGGGGAAACCAGAAAGGAAATTCAGAATCTGGCTCCAGAGCCTCTGGTCCATGTGTTTGTCCCCACATCTCCAAATCCAACCTCAGGCTATTTTCTCCTGGTTCCCGAGAGTGAAATTATTCCTGTAGATATGGGAGTTGAGGAAGCCATGAAGCTTATTGTTTCAGGCGGGTTCTATTCTCCTCCCGATAAATCCTCTAGCATTGAAATTGCAAAAAAACGGGATAGAATGACTCTCAAGGACTCACCAAAAGTCCAAACCCCATAAGAAGAGACCTATTACGAAGGGTATGACAGCGAAATGAGTGGTAAAAAAAACACGGCCGCCATGATTCTGGCTGCGGGACAAGGAACCCGGATGAAATCCGCTTTGCCCAAAGTCTTGCATCGTGTTGCCGGTCGTCCCATGCTGTGGTATGCCGCGAACTTAGCCAGGCAAGTGGCAACCCAGACCGTCGCCATTGTGGTTGGCCATGGATCGGAACAGGTCCAGACCTACCTCGAACAAGAAAAGGCTAATTTTGAGCCGTTTGAAGTGGTGATCCAGGAGAAACAATTGGGAACGGGGCATGCCGTTCAACAGGCGTATCCCGTGTGTACGAGGAACGACGCCAAGCAGCCCGACCAATTCTTGATCCTCAATGGTGATTCGCCCTTATTAACGCAGGCCACCCTGACTTCACTGGTTGATTATCATCAATCTGAAAAAGCCGGCCTGACCATCTTAACGACGGTCATTCCAGAATCACGTGGATACGGGCGAGTAGTTCGCGGGCCATCAGGCGAGATCCGGCGTGTTGTCGAGGATCAAGATTGCTCAGCGGAAGAACGCAGTATTTCGGAAATTAATGTTGGGACGTATGTCGTGGATGCCACATTCCTTGGAAAGGCGTTGAGCCAATTGCGCCCGCAAAATGCCCAAGGGGAATATTACATCACCGATATTATTGAAATGGCTGTCCAGCAAGGCCTGAAAGTTGTGGCATGGATAACCAATGACCATTTGGAGACGACCGGGATTAACACAAGGGAACATCTGGCTGTAGCCGAAAAGGAAATGCGACGACGGATTTGCCAGCGTCTCATGTTGTCAGGGGTCACCATGCTGGATCCGGAACGTGTGATTGTTGACGATGGGGTCGAGGTCGGAAGGGATACCAGTCTGTATCCAGGAGTCATGCTTGAAGGCCGGACCGTCATTGGAGCCAATTGCGTAATACACGGCAATTCGAGGCTGAACAATTGTTTGGTCGGCAATAATGTCCTCATTCAGGATTCGTGTGTGTTGCTGGAAGCCAGGATAGAAGAGGGGGCGGTCATCGGGCCTTTTGCGCATTTGCGTCCTGGGAGCCTCATTCATCGAAAAGGCAAAGTTGGTAATTTTGTGGAATTGAAACAGACTGAAGTTGGAGAAGGGTCTAAGGTCAATCATTTGAGTTATCTCGGAGATACCGTGATTGGCCGGAATGTGAATGTCGGCGCCGGGACCATTACCTGCAACTACGATGGATTTCGAAAGGCACGGACACATATTGAAGACAATGTTTTTATTGGGAGCGATGTGCAATTAATTGCCCCGGTTACGATAGGGGAGGGGGCATTGATAGCGGCCGGGACCACCGTCACTAAAAATGTTCCGCCCAATGCCTTGGGAATTTCTCGAGTGGCGCAAATCAATAAAGAAGGTACGGCGGCGAAACGGCGAGAAATTCTGGCTTCTTCCTCAGCTGCCCATGTTCAGGCCAAACAGCATGATGACCCGGAAGAGTCGTCACTCAGGCCGAACCCCCAACAAAAAAAAGACTCTGTCTAGTGGCCAATGTTGATGAACGAAGTCGAGCGATGTCTGGCTGGGCTCATGTGTTTCC
>JBGSSO010000145.1:0-5138 GCA_041737015.1 Nitrospirales bacterium | reverse complement strand
TATCATCCCCGGAATCAAGGTGGATACGGGAGCGAAGGATCTGGCGGGATCTCCTGTGGAAAAAGTTACGGAGGGATTGGACGGCCTTCGGGACAGATTGAGCGAGTATTATAGAATGGGCGCTCGATTCGCCAAATAGAGAGCCGTCATTCGGATTACCGACAGGCTACCAAGTCAGGCTTGCCTGTCGGTCAATGCTCACGCGCTGGGACGCTATGCCGCCCTCTGTCAGGAGCAAGGGCTCGTTCCCATAGTTGAGCCCGAGGTTCTGATGGATGGTCCCCATACCATCGAACGCTGTGGAGAGATTACCGGTCATGTGCTCCATACAGTTTTCAACGCCCTTTATGCCCAGAGGGTTTCACTGGAGGGCATGCTTCTAAAACCCAATATGGTGATTTCAGGCAAGGAGTGCGGCAAGCAGGCTTCGGTACAGCAGGTCGCTCAGGCCACATTGCAATGCCTTTGCCGTCATGTGCCGGCAGCTGTTCCGGGAATTGTCTTTTTGTCAGGGGGCCAACATGATCGCCTGGCCACAGCACATTTGAATGCGATTCACAAACTCCCTTCGCCAAAACCCTGGAAAATCAGCTTTTCCTATGGCCGGGCTCTACACGATCCTGCGCTGGAGGCCTGGCATGGGGAAAGCCAAAACATCCAGGCCGGCCAACAGGCTCTTTTTCATAGAGCCAAGTGTAACTGGGCTGCGAGCCTCGGGAAATACACAGAAGAGATCGAAGGAGATCCATCTCGGAAAACTGCCCCCGCACATCGTTCGAATTGGCATGATGACTGAGCCGCGTTTGGACCAATTCTTTTCAACCCTTTAGAGATTTGGAGGCAAGCATCCATTGTCTAATTTGAAAGGATGTGATGGCGATTGCCAGTAAAATTTGGGGGCTCAATCAACCCGGCTCAGCGGGGAAGAAGACCAACAATGAGTGGAGCAAAGACATCTAATCCGATAACCCCCGAAAAATTTGATGCCATGCTGTTTGATCTCGATGGTGTGCTCACCGCCACAGCTAATGAACGCAGACATCATTTGCGCCCTCAGAAAATATGTCCACGCCACGGGTGATGAAATTTTTTTGAATGAATATGGGGCGGAAATGTTGATCGAAACGGCCCGATTAGGGAGCAATCCCGGATTTTTCTCCGAGGATAAGAAAGGAAAGCCTGGCATTCATGACGTGACCGACCCCGATGAATACAATACCGTCATCAACAACAATACCTATACAAACCTCATGGCGCGGGAGAATCTTCTCTATGCCGCGCCCATGATCGAAATATTGCGAGAACAGAGCCCCGCGGTGTTCGACGCCCGCGCCAGCAAAACCGGCATAGAGGCGGAGGAAGTCAAGGAATGGCGGAGAGCTGCAAAAAACCTCTACATCCCCTATGACGAAAAACGGGGCATGCACCCCCAGGATGATGCCTTTTTAGAAAAAGAGCCCTGGGATCTGAAGAAAATACCCACAGAAAATTTTCCTCTATTATTGTTTTTCCATCCATTGGTCACCTACCGATTTCAGGTCATTAAACAGGCGGATATTTTCCTGGCCATGTTTCTGTTTGGACAGGCCTTCTCCCCGGAGCAGAAGAAACGCAGCTTTGACGATTATGATCCCCTGACCACGGGCGATTCCTCCCTCTCATCCTGCATTCAGAGTATTGTCGCGGCGGAAATAGGATATCCCGATCTGGCTCTGGAATACGCACGGGCAGCCATGCTGATGGATCTTGCGGATGTAGGCGGGAACGTCAAGGACAGATGCCACATCGCCTCGATAGGCGGAACCTGGATAGTGATGGTTTATGGCATAGACGGGATGCGCGACTTCGATGAGACCTTGGCATTCAAGCCATGTCGCCTACCAGACCAGCCGTCAAAGATACGGTTTCCATTGACCTATCGCGGACAAATTCTCGATGTCGAAATGGGGCCTGAAGGCGCCCGGTATTCTTTGCGGGAGGGCGAGGGATTGATGATCCGCCACGAAGACAAAGAAATTCTTCTTTCGCCCCAAGCCCCCGTTGCTATTCGACAGATCGTGACCTGGCAACCGTCCTGAATAGGAAGTGATCATGCGAATGCTCGTGTTGAATAGCGGAAGTTCCTCCGTGAAGTTTCGGGTACTCGATTTCGACCCTGTGGGGTCTCGTCTGGATATCCGACAAGCTCGAACACGTATCAACGGAGCCGTGAAAGGTATCGGCAGCACGGCGACTTTTGAACTTGAGGTGAAGGGAAAGCCACGCACGAAAACCACAAGGGTGATTTCCAATCATCAGCAGGCTATTCGCTGGCTCTTTGAGCAACTTGAACAATTCGACGGCGGGGATAAGGGTTCCCCCTCCCTTGCGGGAGTGGAAGCCATCGGCCACCGGGTTGTCCATGGAGGAGAGCGATTTTCACAACCGGTCGTGATTACCGACGAGGTGATGGGCGAAATTGATGGACTCAGCGAATTAGCCCCGTTGCACAACCCGGCCTGCCTTGAAGGAATTCGGGGAGCCAGGGCCATCCTGGGCACGCAGGTCCCGATGGTAGCCGTGTTCGATACGGCCTTTCATCACACCATGCCCACTCATGCAAAAGTGTATGCCCTTCCCTATGAGTTGGTTAATCGTCATCACATTCGTCGCTACGGATTCCACGACATCGCCCATGCCTCCCTGGTTGAGAGTTACTTTGATAAAACAGGAAAACCTTTCCAGGAATCCCGCCTCATCACCTTGCAACTCGGCAATGGATGTTCAATATCTGCCATAAAGGGTGGTCAATCCGTAGAGACCTCGATGGGATTCACCCCGTTAGAGGGGCTGGTGATGGGAAGTAGATCCGGTGATCTCGATCCTTCAATTGTGAGCTACCTCTGCCAAAAAGAAAAAGTAGAACCGTCGGAAGTGGATCGCTGGCTGAATGAACAGTCCGGGCTTCTGGGACTTTCCGGAAGGACGAACGATATGAGGGAATTACTGCAAGCGGCCGACCACGAACAGCATAAACCATCGCAATTGGCCATTGAGGTGTTTTGCTATCGTATTAAAAAATATATCGGCGCCTATCTTGCCGTGCTGGGCGGAGCGGACGCCATTGTATTCGGGGGTGGAATCGGCGAGGCGGCTCCCGTTATCCGGCGGAGGATTTGTGAGGGAATGGAATGGTGCGGGTTACGGTTGGACCCCGTCCGCAACAATGCAGCCATCGGACTAGAACCGGGAGATGTCGCCCGGATCAGTCAGGATGGACAACCACTGGAAGTGTATGTCGGAGCTGCGGATGAAGAAACCTGGATTGCCAGAGAGACCGTGCGCTGCCTCAGAGCGACACAGTAGCTCATGACGGTTCTCTCTGTGAGCATGAAGCGCCGCATCCCAATTATTCACAGTAGGATCTTAGGCTTTATGAAGCAATTTTAAAGGAGGTCAGCATGGCGAATCCCTTATCAAAAAAAGAACTGGACTTGATCGATGCCTATTGGCGGGCCGCAAATTATCTGTCAATTGGACAAATCTACCTGTATGACAACCCGTTACTGAAGAAGACCTTGACCAAGGAGCATATCAAACCGAGGCTTCTCGGCCACTGGGGGACAACGCCGGGATTGAATTTTCTCTATGTTCACCTGAATCGGTTAATCAAAAAACACGACTTGAACATGATTTACATTACGGGACCTGGACATGGTGGGCCTGGCCTGGTTGCGAATGCTTACCTAGAGGGAACATATAGTGAAGTGTATCCGAACATCTCACAGGATGAAGAAGGGTTAAAGCGCCTCTTCACCCAATTTTCCTTTCCCGGCGGTATTCCCAGTCATGTCGCTCCTGAAACTCCCGGCTCAATCCATGAAGGCGGTGAGTTAGGCTATGCCGTCTCTCATGCCTATGGTGCGGCATACGACAATCCGGACCTGATCGTGGCTTGCGTGGTCGGTGATGGCGAGGCGGAAACCGGACCGCTTGCGACAAGCTGGCATTCCAACAAATTTTTGAATCCCGCAACCGATGGCGTGGTCTTACCGATTCTCCACCTCAATGGATACAAAATTGCCAATCCCTGTATCCTGGCTAGAATCAGCCACGAAGAGCTGGATCACTTGTTCCGGGGGTATGGGTATACGCCGTATTTCGTAGAGGGGGATGACCCCATGAAGATGCATCAACTCATGGCCGATACGCTCGACATCGTGACCAAAGAAATCCAAACCATTAAAGCGGATGCGCAAAAAAAAGGAGGCACGAAACGACCACTCTGGCCCATGATCATTCTCCGCACCCCAAAGGGTTGGACCTGCCCCAAGGAAATTGACGGCAAAAAAACCGAAGGGTACTGGCGCTCGCACCAAGTCCCAATGGGACAGATGCATGAAAAACCTGAGCATGTGAGAATTCTTGAAAAATGGATGAAGACGTACAAGCCGAATGAACTCTTCGATAAGAATGGACAGCTGAACCCTGAACTGGCAGACCTCCCACCCAAAGGGGAGCGGCGAATGAGCGCCAATCCGCATGCAAATGGCGGGTTGCTGCTGAAGGACCTGCGCATGCCGGACTTCCGCAGTTATGCGGTAACGGTGACATCCCCTGGATCGGTCACCGCCGAATCTACCCGGGTGATGGGAACATTCCTGCGAGATGTCATGAAGCAGAACCTGAGCAGCAAAAACTTTCGACTGTTCAGTCCTGACGAAAGCAACTCGAATCGCTGGCAAGACGCATTAGAGGTGACCAACCGTACCTGGATGGCCGACACCTTTCCTTACGACGACCACTTGGCTCCCGATGGTCGGGTCATGGAAATGCTCAGCGAACACCAGTGCCAGGGATGGCTGGAGGGCTACCTGCTCACAGGCCGGCATGGCTTCTTCTCCTGTTACGAGGCATTCATTCATATTATCGACTCGATGTTCAATCAGCACGCCAAGTGGCTGAAAGTATGCAATGAAATCCCGTGGCGACGACCAATTGCGTCGCTAAATTACCTACTCTCCTCCCACGTGTGGCGCCAGGACCACAACGGGCTCAGTCATCAGGATCCGGGATTTATCGATCACGTCATCAATAAGAAGGCAGACGTGGTCCGTGTCTATCTGCCGCCGGATGCGAACTGCCTGATCTCCGTGACC
>JBGSSO010000126.1:0-20517 GCA_041737015.1 Nitrospirales bacterium | reverse complement strand
AAAAATTAACCACATGAATCTGCGTTGAGCCATTTAAAGAATGCCCGTCTGATTCCTATGGGTGAAGGCACATGTTCATCCTGGTGGGTGGAAAATTTGTTTGATGGTTGGGAAGGGTTCATACAACAACCTTCCAATGTGTAATGAACAGGAAGGGGTATTTGTTGACGATCCATCATCGTCGCCGAAGAATGCTATCCCATTTGTGAAAGTTTATTATAGGCATTTAAGGCGGCCACCTTGTAACATTCGGCAAGTGTCGGATAATTGAAGACGCGGTCAAGAAAATAGTCCAGACCGCCCCCTAATTCCAGCACCGCTTGCCCGATATGGATGAGCTCCGTGGCACCAGTGCCGATCACATGGACGCCAAGGAGCTTTCGGGTCTCACGGTGAAACAGCATTTTGAGCAAACCACTGTCATCTCCCATAATTTGTCCACGGGCGATTTCCTTATAGCGGGCCACCCCGGTTTCATAAGGGATTTTTTTCTCGGTTAGCTCATGTTCATGCGCGCCGATCATGGAAATCTCCGGAATGGCGTAGATGCCGAAGGGAAAGTGAGTATCCATAGGACCGGCACTGACTCCGAAGGCATGGCACGCCGCCCGTCGGCCTTGCGCAGCGGAGGTGGAGGCGAGACTGGGGAACCCAATTACGTCTCCGGCGGCGAAGATATGGGGGATCTGCGTTCGAAAATCTTGATCGACCGCAATGCGCCCCCGATCATCCGCGGTCAGGCCCGCCCCTGTTAGATTCAATCGATCGGTTGCGCCGATTCTCCCAGCGGAATACAGGACCATGTCGGACACGATGCGCTTCCCGGACTCTAGTTGTATCACAGCTTGTTTGGGCGGGCCTTCAGCTATGGTCAATTTTTCCACGGTTTCTCCTAATCGGAAGGTGACATCCCGGTTTCTCATTTGATGAATGAGTTCCTCAACGATTTCGTTGTCCAGGAATTCAAGCAAGCGCTCCCGTTTGTCCACCACGGTCACGTCGATTTCGTGTGCGGCAAACATGGACGCATACTCCATCCCGATCACGCCCCCCCCCGACAACCACTAATTTTTTGGGCAGATTTGTGAGGTGGACCATTTCGTCACTGGTGACAATGATTTCACCATCCACGCCCGTACCAGGCGGCGGGGCGGCTACGGTTCCGACTGCAAGGAGAATATTCTCAGCCGTGACGGTTTTTGTCTCGTGTTCTGTGTGAATAAGAAGGGTATGGGCATCGGTGAAGGCGGCTTCGCCGGAAATGAGTTCGATATCATTCCTCCAAAGCTGATCCTCCACGACATCGACTTCCCGGCTTCGGACGAGTTGCACACGGGAAAATAGTTGTTCCGCTGTGGGACGGTGCCGATCCCGATTTCTTGTCTGTTGGACGAATGGATGGTTGGTGGCCATGAAGGATAACACAGCCTCCCGTAGGGTCTTGCTGGGAATGGTCCCGAGTTCTATGCACACCCCGCCTGCGCACTGCCGACGTTCAACCACTCCTACCCGCTTCCTGAACTTAGCGGCTTGAATCGCAGCTCGCTGGCCTGCCGGGCCACTGCCGATGCATAAGAGATCAAATTCGAATTGGTTACTCATCTGGACCTAAAATATATCAAGCCCTATTAACAGAAGAGATTTTTAATGCAAAACACCTTTCAAGATTTAAGATATCAGGTGCTCCCGTTTCCATTCCGTCCCCAGGTAAAATTTTTGTGACTTAAAAATGAGATGTCCATAGTTCCTTTATAATTTGGTATTCATGGTCCCGTTTTCCGATATCCCATTGTTTATTCGAATCATTCGAAAAAAGCTATGCTCAATGCGGCCATGGCTCTCCAATATACCGGGTATACCCGGCGTGGGGGCCGGTTAAGGAAGGGAAGGTGTAGTCAAATCATTATTCACCGAGTTATTGCCCGCGTTGACATCGATTCCTCCGGCGGGCGGCGGTTTGTCGAGATCGACATATTGGAACGTCCCGAAGGGTTGGATCTGCTCATCGGCGGGCAATTGCTTCCGGTTCCAGCCTCCGCCGAGCGCGCGGACGAGCGCAACCGAGGCTCTCAGCAGATCGGCCTTGATCTGAACTGCCTCGATACGTGCCGATAAGGTTTGAACTTGCGCATAGATAAGCTCAAGACTGGAAGCCAGCCCACCCAGGTAGAGTTCCATGGTCAGATTTTGCGTCTTAACCATGGCTCCGACGGCGGCGTCCTGCCGATTGGCTGCAAGGGTTAGCTGGTTGGTCAGGCTCAAATTATTTTCGACTTCGCGAAAGGCGTTCAGCACTGTCGAACGGTAGCGGTCTTCCGTCTCGCGATAGGCTGACCAGGCCTGCTGCAATTGGGCGCGGCGATACCCGCCCTGGAAGAGCGGCAGT
Organism: Nitrospirales bacterium; assembly: GCA_041737015.1. Lineage (GTDB taxonomy): Bacteria > Nitrospirota > Nitrospiria > Nitrospirales > UBA8639 > Nitrospira_E. Next base: position 18,131 of record JBGSSO010000126.1, on the reverse strand, counting down.
GAAACAGTAGACCCGTAGGACCAGAAACTTGTGGCGAGATTGATTAGACTGAAACCGGTATCTTCGAACCCGCCCCCGGCCGAGAATCTCACATCGGGGAAAAATGCAGCACGTGCGATGCCGATGCCTCGGTTGGCCTGTGCCATTCGGCGTTCCATCCCGGCGATGTCGGGCCGACGTTCCAGCAAGGTGGAAGGGATTGTCCTGGGAATCGCGAAATCGGCCATTCGAAGCTCATCGACCGGCTTGATCGTGAAACTGGTGGGCGTCATGTTGACGAGGATGGCGATGGCCTGTTCCGTCACTTGGCGTTGGCCTTGAATCTGGGCTAATTTCGTCTCCGTGCTGAATAGCAGGGATTCGACGCGGGCGACGTCGAGCGCCGACGCGATCGCACCGGCAAACTGGGCTTTAATCAGGTCGAGCGAATTTGTGTAGAGGGCGATCGATTGGGTATAGATCGCCGTCTGCGCGTCGAATCCGCGAAGTGTAAAATAGTTCGCCCCAATTTCCGCCTGCAGGCTGAGTCGCGCCAGGCCATAGTCCGCAGCTCGCTCCTCGGCCCGGTAGAGTTCGGCCCGCGTGGCATTGCGAAGCGCCGACCAAAAATCGGGCTCCCAGGACGCGAGACCCCCGGTGGTAATGGCCACTTCCCGGTTGTCCTCGCCGAGGCCGCGAAACAGACTATTGTCGGATTGCCTATTGTTCGAGGCACCGAACCCCAGACCGGCGTGAGGAAAGTACTGCGATCGGGCCCTCATCATCATATCGCGAGCCTGAACGAATCGTTCTGCTGCGGCCTGCAGATCCGGATTGGCTGCCATGGCCTGTTCTTCAAGATTATTCAGAATGGGATCGTTAAAAAGTTGCCACCAATCCGGGCGTAATTCATCATCCGACGGCTTCGCCTCGACGAAGGGACTTGCCCCTTTCCATGAGGCCGGGACGACGTATTGCGGAGGTTCATAGCTGGGCGCCAAATCGACGGCCGGGAACCAATTGCAAGCCGGTAAATTGAGTGTCAGCAGAAACAAGCCGCAGCGCCACGCACGGGACAGAAAGATACGCCATCCTTTCAGTCTCAGAGGTAAACCGTCGTTCATCATGGGTATCGCGACTCTCATGGTGAAGTGTGTTCCTTTGATGTCGGGGACTCTTTCGGCGCCGGCGCGCCTGTTGGCAGCGGTCCGCCGGTTGGCGCGGGGGCGTAGGTATTAGTAAGGTCATAACCGGGTGCCGGCGTCACGATGCGCACCGTGTCTCCTTCCAGCAACGCGGCGCTCGGATTGTTCACGATGCGGTCGGTGGTGGAAACCCCCTCTGCCACTTCGACGGCACTGTCGAGGAGTTTGCTGACGGTAATTGGGTTGAAGTGCACACGGTCGTCCTCCGCCACCACAGCCACTTGCGTGCCGTGCTCCTGGAACACTAACGCGGTGGATGGAATCGTGAACACTTTCCGGTCAACCGGCGCCGTGAGGTGGACCTGAGCGTAGGAGCCCGGCCAGAGAGCCCTGTCCTCGTTTTCGATCGTGAAGACGGTAATCGCGGTACGTGTGCTGACGTCGAATCCACGTGCGACGGTCAGGAATTTGGCAATGAAATGACGATCGGGCAATTGTGGCACCGTCACGTCGGCCGTTAGTCCTGGCTGGAGGAAGGGTCCGAACGACTCCGGCACGGAGACAAAGAGGCGTAGCAGACTCACGTCGGCCACGGTAAAGAGATTGCTGACCGAGCCGGGGGAACTGATCGTCCCTTCCTTATTGACGTAGTCGCCGACATTGATGTTGCGGACGGTCACCACCCCGTCATAGGGCGCGACAATCGTCTTGAACCGAATGAGGGCCTCGAAGTTCCTGACGTTCTGCTCCGCTGCCCTGACCTTTGCCAATTCCGCTTTCGCTTCTGCCACCTTCACCGAAATCGACTGCTCGGAGACCGCATGGTTTTTGCGCAGCGCCAGCCAGCGCTTGGCTGTGATTTCGGCGAGGGAATAGATGGCGCGCACCGACTCCAGATCCGCTTTGGCCTGGTGATATTGGGCGTCGAGGGCGGGCGCGTTGATTTCGGCGAGGATATCGCCTTTTTTCACCAGCGCGCCGTAGTCCTTGTACCACATCTTCACATAGCCCGAGACCTGCGCGTAGATCGGAGCCTGAAACCAAGCCTCAACCGTGCCGGGGAGCGTAATGGTTTCGGTCGGCGGGACCGGCTTTGCATGGATGACCGCCACGGTGGGGACGGCGTTTTCGTGCGTCTGCTGGCGTAGCAAAGAAGCGTCGCTTTTGCTCTCATAAACCCGATAGCCGAGGTAGAAAATACACAGGAGGGCCCCTGAGATCATTACGAGCCTTCCACGCAGGATCTTACTCATTGTATGCATGGTCCTTCTGGCGAGCCGCTCGCCTGTTATAGATCATCGCGTAAACGCAGGGCACAAGCAGTAGGGTAAAGACGGTGGCCACGAGCAAGCCGCCGATGACGGCGCGTCCCAGAGGCGCATTCGTGGAATACCCTGTCGCCATAGGGACCATCCCGAAAATCATGGCCGAGGCCGTCATGAGCACGGGTCGGAAGCGGGTCACTCCGGCTTCCATCGCGGCCTGCAGTGCATCGCCGTGCTCCTTGAGCCTGTCGCGCGCATAGGACACGACTAGGATCGAATTGGCGGTTGCCGTGCCCATGGTCATAATGGCGCCTGTCAGGGCGGGCTCCGATAGCCGCGTATGGGTCAGGAACAATGCCCACGCGATGCCCGCCAGCGCGCCTGGGAGAGCTGTAATAATGATGAAAGGATCCAGCCAGGATTGGAAGTTGACGACAATCAGCAGATAGATCAGCACGACCGCGGCGAGGAGTCCGAAGATCAGCTCGAAATACGCATCGTGCATCAGCGAGGCCTGGCCGTGGATTTCAAGCTCAGCGGTGCGTGGCTTCTCGTCCTCCATGCTTTTGGCGACCTTTTGGACATCCGCTAACACGCCGCCGAGGTCCCGTCCTTCGGCGGATATATAGATGTTGAACAGCGGCATAATGTTCCCGTGCGTGATCACGCCCGGCGTACCCGTTGCGGTAATGTCGGCCAAATTGCCGAGGAGCTGCACTTCCTGCCCCTCCGGATCTTTCGAGTCGCTCGCGGACTCGACCGGGATAGTCTTGAGACTGTTGATACTGTTGATCTGCGGCTGCGGCGTATAGACATTAATCAGGTATGACATGCCGGTACTGGGATCGAGCCAATAGATTTGGTCGGTCTGTTGGCTTCCGGCGGTCGTCATGAGCAGGTTATCGGCCATTTCCTTAAGGGATCTGTTGACCCCGAGTCCGAACGTGCGGTTGCCTTCGACCATGAGGGTCGGCGTGCGCATCGTCTGCTGGATCACCACGTCTGCGGCACCGGGAATCTCGCGAAATTTGCCCACCAATTTACGGGCGAACTCATAGTTGGGGTACATGTCCGGGCCGTTGATTTGCACATCGATCGGCGCAGGTGCCCCAAAGTTGAGAATTTTTGCGGTCAGATCGGACGGTTGGAAGGTGAATTCGGTTCCAGGATAGCGCTCTCTCAAGCCCTTGCGGAGAATTCGTCGATAGTCCCAGACCGGGGATTTTTCATCATTCAAGAGGATCGTCAAGTCACAATCCTGGGAGCCGATCGTTGGCGTCGGAATGAAGGCGAGGTTATGCGGTCCGACCGGCAGGCCGCAATTACTGACGATGTTTTCAACTTTGCCGGGCAACAACTCTTGGATGCTGTTGGAGACCAGAGTGGCAATGCGTCCTGCCACCTCAATGCGTGTCCCGAGCGGCGCCCGCATATGCATCGTCATGACGCTCGACCTGATCTCGGGAAAGTAATCCCGCCCGAGGAAGAAAAAGAGGGACATGGAAGCCACGGCGATGGCCAGAGCGGTCGCGACGAAGGCCTGCCGGTTGGCGATCACCTGTTCGAGTAGCGCACTATAGCGCCCGCGGAACCGGTTGAAGCCGCGTTCGAACCCGTTCTGAAAGCGGACGAAGACGTTCGCCGAGGATTCCCGGCCGGACTCCCCGTGGGGTTCATGCGGCTGCGACATGGTGATCCTTCAGCATATATTTTGCCATGGTCGGCACCAGTGTTCGTGACAGGATGAAGGACGCCAGCATCGCAATGATGACCGCCTCCGCCATGGGTTTGAACAGGTAGCCGGCGACGCCGCCAAGCTCGAAGAGCGGGAGCCAGACGATTGCGATGCAGAGGGTGGCGACGAGGGTCGGGACGACGATCTCGTTTGCAGCGTCGATGATTGCCTGTTCGAGGGGTTTGCCCATTTCGATATGGCGATCGATATTCTCGATCATCACGGTCGCATCGTCGACCAGAATGCCGACGGCCAGCGCCAACCCGCCCAAGGTCATGACATTGATCGTCTCTTCGAGCAGATGCAGACCAATGATGGCGGTCAGAATAGACAGCGGGATCGAGGTCCAGACGATGACCGTGGCCCGCCATGAACCAAGCAGCAACAGCACGATGATGCCGACCAGCCCACCGGCCATGAGCATTTCATGCAAGACATCCGAAATCGAATCTTTCACGAAAGTCGAGGCATCGTCGATGAGCTTGATCTCCACCCCCTCCGGGGAAATCTGCTCGGCGCGCGGGATCATCTTCTTGATCCCATCGACGACGTCAAGGGTCGAAGCTTCGGTGCTCTTCATCGCGACGAGGATGACGGTCTGTTTGCCCTTCACCAGTACCGCGTTTTGTTGCACACGCCCCATGAGGCGTACCGTGGCCACGTCGCGCAGGTAGACGAATGCGTTGCCTTCACGCTTGATCGGGAAATCGGCGAAATCCTCAATCTTCAACGGTGAGGCGTTTGTCAGGACGATCCAGTCGGTCTCCTTGATCTTGATGTCGCCGGAAGGTAGCACGAGGTATTGCTGCATGAGCGCTTTGTGAATGTCCGCCGGAGTGAGTTGACGGGCAAGTAATTTCTGCTGATCAAGGTTGACCATGACCTGCATATCCTGGCCGCCGTATGGGTGCGGCAAGACAATCCCCGGTACCGTCACGAGAAGAGGGCGGATTCGCATGTAGACGAGATTGTAAAGCTCTGCCGGAGTCAGGTGATCGGAGCTGATTTGGAGCATGGCCACCGGTATAGAGGATGGTGCGAGACGCATGACCATGGGCGGCGAAATATCGGGTGGAAGCGCATTGACGACATTCTGTGCAATACCCACAATATCCGCTTCGGCCCTGCCCACGTCGACTCCATCCTGGAGGAAAATATTAGTGATGCTGCTGCCGAAGTAAGAGTGGCTATGGATATACTTGATGCCTTCCACCGTCGAAGTCAGGAAGCGTTCGAACAGATACGTGATGCGCCCTTCTACTTGCTGCGGCAGCATGCCGGAATAGATCCAGACCACAGAGGTGACGGGAATCGTGATATCCGGAAAGATGTCGGTCGGCATGTGGCGCACCGTCATAACCCCCAACAGCACGATGAGGATGGTCATAACGACGAAGGTGTACGGCCGTCGCAGGGCAATGAGGACGATCTGATTCATGCGCGAAGCCTCCCAAAAACGGTTTGAGTTTCTGTCATATTGAACACCACTTAGCTAAAACGACCTCATTGGTTTCTGTGATCCCGGCATCATCCACTGATCAAAACATTCCCTCTAGGGCAAAGCAAAATCCTTACCAAGTTGGATTGCCTCGATAGCACAGGTCAGTCACGCCAGCATGCGCGCACGTTATCGTCGCCATCAGCTCTACGTCGAAAGTTTTGAACAGGACTGATTGAAGAATGCGGAGTGGTTTTTGCACTGAGCGCAATGTGCGAAACCTCACACAGTAGGACGTCGGGGGTAGGCGATTAGAGAGGATATCCTAGAGAATTGGTTGAAAATGCCAAGTTGAAACGGTTTTCTTTATTCCATTATAGGATCCAGATAATGGGTATTGTTTTTGCTATTACTCCAATGTAGTTCACTCGCCTCTTCATCAGACGTCGAAAGAAGTCGAAGGGTATGATAACGAGCTGAGATGTTCTCCTGGGACCTAATCGTTGGAGCGTAATAGGGCGATTAGGTTTATTGGAATCCAATATTTCATAGACGTATGACGTCGGGAAGGCGGCTGATATAGCGATGAAGTTGGTGGTGGACAGGCTAAATGGTGTCAGAGATGTCCCCAAGGTTTATGGAGGGGTCCATATGGCTATGCGAACGCACCCGCAGAAATTAACACTCCCGATTTCTCTGATTGAGATTTGATTCAGCCTCATTTATTCATTCTATGGTAAGACCCCTGATGAGAGGGTTAGAAAGTGGAGAATCATGATGGAAAGTCGGAAACTTGGTATGGCGATAGCCCTGGTAGGGAGCATCTTTGGTGTTGTGGCAACTGGAACGACTGTTCAGGCTGAAGCTCTGACGATTGGGGCTGCTCCAAGCTTGAGGTCGGCATTACAGGAAATCGTGCCGATGTTTGAGAAAGAATATGGTGCGGCCGTACAGGTCGTGTACGGTCCGTCGCAAATAATGCGGAAACAAATTGAACAGGGAGCGGCGATCGATCTGTTCCTTCCTGCGGCGGTAGAGGAGGTTGAAAAACTCCATCACAAGGGGCTGACTCTCAACGGAGGACCTCGGATCTATGCACAGACCAGTCTCGTACTTGTTATGTCGGCGACCTCACGCGTCATGCCGGTTGCCTTTCACGAGGCTCAGCCAAATGGAGCCACCCGCATGGTCTTGGGAAATCCAAAAACTTCGTCGTTGGGGGAAATCACGGTCCGGGCACTCACTAAATTCGATCCTGCGTATAAGAGTCGGTTCAAGCTTCTCCAAGCAGAACACGCTGGGGATATCATGAACTTGATTCACATGGGGAAGGCAGACCTGGGCATCGTCTATCGGGTAGATGCGATTAACAATCCGGACGTGCGCATCATTGATGAAACTCCGGGCAGCACGCCAATACCGGTCCGCTTAGGAGAAGCGGTGGTGTGGACCTGTCGGAAGGCATCCTTGAATGTTGCAAAAGAATTTTTCGATTACATTATGAGTCCTCGCGTACAAAAACTCTTACTCAAATATGGCTTTGATCATAGCTTTGATTCCGTGTCATCGAATGGGTGACGTCTTGGGCCAGGACTCTTCCAAGAAATTTTCGGAGCTGGCTAAAGTGAGCCCGACGTTCCACGAGTGCTGAATGCAGACTTGTCAGGTTTGCATGTTGACGGGATTATGCCAACCTCCGTCTGTTTCGATGAGCGCGTTTGCTTCTTTCGGCCCCCAACTGCTGCGCTTGTAGGGACGGACCGGGTGGTGCGTCTTCAGGACTGAGTCGACAACGCCCCAGGCAGCTTCCACGGCGTCCTCACGGGTAAAGAGTGCACCATTGCCCGCCATGGCGTCAGCTAACAGCCGCTCGTAGGGCCCTTCCTTCCCCGATTGCTCTTCGAGTAGATACAGCTCTTGCTGGTCGCCAATGAACTCCTTTCCTGCGCGCTTGACGCGCGCAGCGAGCGCGACGGCGGAGTTTGGGGAGAGCCGAAACCGCAGATAATTGGCTCGTCCGACCGCCGGTTGTGAATCGTCGAACAGGCGTTGTGGTGGTGGCTTGAGTTCAACCAGGACCTCCGCCGCTGTAGTCGGCAGGCATTTTCCCGATCGCAGGTACCACGGCACTCCCTGCCAGCGCCACGAGTCGATGAATAACCGCAGGGCGCAGAACGTCTCCACGTCCGAATCCTTCGATACGCCGCGCTCTTTCCGGTAGCCCGCATACTGGCCGCGTACGACATCGTTCGGCCGTAGGGGTCGCATAGCCTGGAACACCTTCGCTTTTTCGTTGTGGACGGCACCATAGCCCTGATAGGCCGGAGGCTCCATGGCCAGCAGGGAGACGATCTGAAAGAGGTGGTTCTGGACGACGTCGCGCAGACAGCCGGCGGTTTCGTAAAAGGCACCACGATCCTCGACGCCAAATTCCTCGGACATCGTGATCTGGACGCTGGCGACACAGTTGCGGTTCCAGATCGGTTCCAGGAACGAATTGGCGAAGCGAAAATAGAGGATATTCATGATCTCTTCTTTCCCGAGGAAGTGGTCGATGCGGAAGATCGAATCCTCCGGAAACGCAGATCGTGCGACGCGGTTGAGGCTGCGCGCCGAGGCCAGGTCGCGCCCGAAAGGCTTTTCGACGATGATACGTGCCTGATCGGTCAGACCTGCGGCACTGAGCCCTTTGATCACGGTCGCGAATAACGCGGGTGGAATAGCGAGGTAATACGCCGGGCGTCGGGCACCGGCCAGTGCCTGTTTGAGCGCGATGAAGGTCGCCGGGTCATTGTAATCGCCGCCCACGTACTGCATGTGGGAAAGCAAGTGACTGAGGGCGGCACGGTCATCGATCTTTCCGGCCTGCTTGATGCTATCGCTCGCGTGTTTGCGTAATTGCGCCAGGCTCCAGTGTGGGGCCGCGACGCCGATAAGCGGCACCGTCAGTGCCTTGTGTTTCGCCATCGCGTAGAGCGCAGGAAAAATCTTTTTATGAGCCAGATCGCCCGATATTCCGAAGAACACCAGGGCGTCTGACCGCGTCCCATCGCCTTTGATTCTGCTCATGTCAGCTTCCGTTTCCCTTCTTTTCATCATGCCCGCCGAACTGCTTCCGCATGGCGGAGAGGAGTCGATTGGCATAGTCGGCCTCACCCCTGGATTCAAACCGCCAGAAGAGCGCTGCGTTGATCACCGGCGCCGGCACGCCCTCGTCAATCGCAGCCAGCGCTGTCCAGCGTCCTTCGCCGGAATCCGACACTTGCCCGGAAAACCCGGTCAGCTCGTTGCCGGGTCTTAATTCATACGTTCGAACACGTACTCATCACGTTCTTTCTGACCTAGAACGTAGAGGCTCTCCCTTTCGTATTCGCTAATAGATGATGGGTGGCCGTTTCTCATTGATGACCAGCATCAATCTTTGCCGTTGAAGGGGTCGCTCGGGATCGCGGGTATAGTGCGAGAAATCCTCTGTCACCTCCACCTGGCTGAGCGGGACTGAAAGGCGTTGGGTCATGTGGGACACATGAGTCTCAATGGAGAGATCTACTAAGTGTCGAGTGCAGTCGGTGACTTCGGCGTTCAAGTCCGGCGCATCGAGAAAATGCAACGTGATCCGCTCTTCGGGATCAATCCACGGACTGATGATCTTCTCTTTTTCAGCGTTTGTCATGTGGTCCACTCTTTTCTTTGGCATGAGCACCACAGTGTGGGTCTATTCGGATGACCGGCTAGGTTTGCACGAAACATGTCGGATAGCGGGTTATTCCTCATCAATGCCTAAATCCACACCAAGATACCCTCGCAGAAGATCATGTCGGGTAAAGGTTTTGGTGACGACTCCATTTTCTTCGACACAGAGGTTCAGGAGGTTTTTTTCTTCCATGGTGCTGATTGCTTCTTTAATGGTCGTCCCATTGTGGATGAGATGCGCCTCTTTTGACATAATTTGTTGAGTGGTGACCTTCTTGAGATCCTGCGAGTGATCCAGGGCTTTCAAGAGATCAAACTCACTGACAAACCCCAGATATCTTCCGGTGTCATCTAACACAGGTCCCCCGGACAAATGGGACGACAACAGGGCAATGGCCACTTCCATACATGTCGTGGTCATGCCAAACCTTAAGGGATTTGTGTGGATAAGCTGACCAACAGTAGTGAAATGGGGTTGTGACTGATCCATGGTTCCTCCTTAATTAATTATTAGGAATAAAAACGAAAAATCCGGTCGTAGCCAAATGATCTGTGAGCCCAACTCCAAAAGCCACCACGGAATGGGCATTCGCCTCCCTGAAACGTCAACACCCGTTTGGTATCCACCAACTTCCAAGAGAGAATTCACAAGAAATGAGCTAATACAGTCGAGTTGGGAACTCTTGGACCATTCTGCTAATTATGAACTATTCGATGCCGTTTCTTCGACCATTGGGCCAAGGTATGTAATAGCGCCCCTTCATTTCCGAATGTGGCATCAATCAGAATGTTTTTCTTATTGAGGAGAAAGACGGCCGGGATTCCCGCTGGAATGTTCATGACGGAATGCCGCGCCTTTTCATTCACCTCGTAGGTTTCGATGGTCCCTTTCTCCGTCTGAATCACGATCCACTGATGATCGCCCATGAGCGGTTGGAGCAGATGCCCCTTCAGTGCCCTGTCCCACCCTGGATAATCCGCCTTAAAAAAATCGATGAACTGGTCCTGATCGCTGATGACGATCTTCAGTGTATCTCCTGGCTGAATGGAAGTAATCCCTTTTTCCGCTGCAGCTCTCAATGAGAGAAATAATGACTCCGGGTTTCCAATATTGACTTGGATGACATCCGACTTGATGTGTTGGACGGTGCCCAGGATGATCTGTTCACCCGGCAACAACAGCCCCCGAGCTATCTGTGCCTGCTGGCCGGATTCGCTTAATGCGAGTGATGGCGGCAGGGAACTCAAGACCAATGCCAAAAATGCCATCGGAAGAATTATTCCAAGAGGATTCCCGTCGCTTTCAATCATGTTCATTCCTTTCCTTTTCTCACGTTCATTCGCGCGAACACGATCCGGGGAATACCTGTATTTTTTATTCGTCCTCATCAAACAAGACATAAAGAATTGGCTTCATAAGGTTTCCCTTTGAGTGAAAGAGAGGATGACAGATCTTTGTGGCATTTCTTTTGGTGATTACCATCTGCCAGTCCCTTCTGTATAGACACAAACCCTTCACTCCAGGCAGACGCCCTCGATTCTCTTTAAGTAACTACTCCTGCTCCGTCTGAAAGGGGAGCGTCCTAACATGAATGGCATTGATAACCTTTTTGACACCGGACACTGATTCAGCCGCTTTCCCGGCTTCGGCTTTTTGCGTCTCCGTTTCAACCATGCCGGATAGGGTGACGACTTCATCTTTCGCATGGATGTGCAATGTGTTCGTTTGTTGGCTGAGCACGTCCACACCCCGTAACGTGTTCCACACCGCTTTCCGGAGATGATGGTTTTTCGAGCGGGAGGGAGGGGCGATGATGCGGTTGGTTTCCTCCACGATCCCTGGGGCCATGCCGGCAATGTCCGCGGCATGTCCGTTCGTATCATCCGTCTCGGTGTTCCCGTAAAGCGTCACTTGCCCTTGACGTAGTTCGATTTTGAGCATCTCCAAATCCATTTGCCCATCCATCCGCAGACGCTCCTCGACAGTATATTTGACACGGGCATCGTGCTGCGTTTGATTGATGACCCCTTCTGTCGGCGAAGACAGAGTTGCGATCTTCTCTCCGGCAAAAACTCTCGGTTCCGAGAGGCACACTATCGCATTCAAATGAGACTTTAAAATATACACCCCTTTTACCATGATAACCCTCCTTGTTGTTATGCCCTCTGAGGGAATTCTTGAGATGTTTGCCCCAATCTTAAAGAGTTCAGGTCAATGCCCCATTGCCTCCTTCAACGTCCTATTCGGATGTACGCATATTTGTAAAATCTTCCTCGGTTTTCGCAAGTTTTCGAACAAAAAAGAGCAGAGATAATCTCAGCATACACTTCAGTTGCAAGGAATTTGACTGTTTCAGTCGCTGTCAAAAAAGCCTTAGAACGTGTGTTGATCCTCATTTGACCGCCTATTGAGTTCCCGTGAGGAGCATGTGTTTACCAGGACAATTCTTGGAGAAGCTGTTGGACATCAGTCTTCACTTTCGCGTACCGAATCATGTTGGATTGTTGGCCATTCATGAGTTCCTTGTGGATGAGGTCGCTCTCTTGTTCGATGGCTTGAATATCCCCCTTTAACCAGCCATCGGCCAACTTCTCAGCTGCCATCAGATGCATCTGTGCCTTTTCAATGGCCGTCTGAGCTTTCTGGTCTTCATGGGTAATGAATTCGAAAATTTCGGTATAGGTCAAATAAAAATTTGCCTCCGTCAGGTCCATCTTGAGTTTCATGATACTCTGGAGAGGCAGGTTGGTCGTGTTTTGTTTTCGCAAGATTTGCCAATTGTCCACTGCTTGGGTTGCTGCACCTGCTGTCGGTGCCGTGGCCTTTGCCCAGAGGCCTTGCAAGGAGGGTATAACCGCTAATCCTTTCTGCTCGGTTTCTTCAGTCAAGGTTCCGACCAGTCCTGTCATGGCTGTTGCCTCGGCTGTGACCTCGCCGTCCCGCGTTTGCACGTGGCGTGTTAACCAGACCCCCGCCTGTTTCAGGCCGGTTTTCTCGGCTTCAACCGTTGCGGCCGGATACCTTTCCATTCCACGCTCAAGGCTTTTTCTGGCCTGGTCAATTGGGACGACATCCATGTGTAAAGATATAAACTCAATCCCCGCCTCAGCGTTTTCAAGGACGGCGTTCGCTTGTCTAATGTTGTTGTGGGTTAACAGCTTCTGGGCCTTGACGATATGCTGTTCGGTAGCCGTCAACGGTAGAACACCTTCCGTATACACCAGGGCATTGTTCAGATCCTCAAGATGTTTTTTGGCAGATACCCTATCTTTGTTGTGCAGACTTTTGCGCGCGGCATGAAGATGGGCCTTCGCTTCTACCACCGGAACAAAATATTCGAGGTTTGTGAGCGCTAGATCAATGGGAATAAGGTCCAAAGCGAATTTCTCACTAAATTCAAAGTCCAAATTTTTCTTCACCTCCCAGAGTTGATCCTTAACTCGCGTCGTGGGACCCGCGTATTTGATGAGGTCAATCAGGGTCAGGGCATGCTGGAGGTCGTTTGTGGCATGGGCGAAGGTTTTATCGCGGAGTGATTCGCGGGCTCGGGCAATGGCGCACAGCACTTTCGCCGCAGTCGAAGGCGGCATCATGGCTGGTTGGAGGCAAAGAATTTTGTCGTGGGTGTTGTCGATGGGCTCCTGGGTATGGCCATCCCATCCCCAGGTCGGACTCAAGGACGACGTGAGCAACACACCAATGAGAGTGAATTGACGAAGTATATTTTTCATAATCTCTACCTTCTATATAAATGGAAGATTCTTTCGAACCTCTGGATGAAACCTTTTTGTCTCGGGTATTCCATGTATCTTTATGTGCCATCGCGATTCACCATGAATTGTCTGGTTGTAAAAAGAAATTTCAATAAGAACTTCGTGTGAATAATCAGAGTGTTTGCCGATTAACCATGTAAGGCTTCGCCCTCTGGAGAGGCACCATTTCATATTCGTTATTGAAAACTTATCTCTCAATAGTGGACGGGGGCCGCATTGTGTCTTGATGTTCGATCACCTGACGGATCTTGCCGGATTTGGCTTCGGCATACACATCCTCCACGCCATTCTCAGAGTTGACGACGGTTTTCGTCGGGGTCTTAATGGCATCTTGCATGGAAAAATTCCCGGTTTGTTTGGGCATTTTTATTAAGTCTCAACTGGCCCTTTCAATGCGACTCCGAGGATAAGGGTGAGCGCACTTACCGCCACACTCACATGAGTTCTGTTCATCGTCGTACCCTCCTGTTATTAAAATGAGATGGTAAGAAATGGGAACTCTTTCTTCCTTGGTTATTTCTCATGCTTAATTAAATGTCGCATAAGGCATGCCAAGAAAATATATCCTCAATCATCTCGCAGCCCTCCTCTGAAAGGAGATGAATGGTTTCAGGACTTATACATACAGGAAGTCATTGAGCGTCCTTCATGGCGGAACATTCATGGAAAATAAAAGATAATCAATTCAATATGGAACAGATTATTTTATTCATACTTTGTTAAATGAGAAAAAAATAAAACGCTTTTACGGCGCAGGCTCATGTGAGCATGAAAAATCGCCCCAGGAATTTTCTGTAGGCTTCATGGAATGCGCGAAAATGCACTTTAGCAACGGAGCGAAATTGCTCCATGGCAGCATTTCCAATCTTGTTTGATGAGAAATTGGATTGAATGTGACCGGTCCCTTGAGGCCTGATCTCGCAGAAGAAAAACGCTATGAGAGGCGCAGGGGAGGCTAGCTACCTTTTTATTGTTTATTCCGACTTGGCGGATTTGGGCACAGGTGTGATGGTGCGAGGCAGGTAAGGGAGGTGATAGAAATCTAGTTGAACAAGAAAATTAAGATGGCGGCAGTCAATATGCCGTCACCGACGAATCTGGAAAAATATTGTGAGGCTTGAGAGACCATTTCTGTTGCGATCGAGGCTTCAGAAGTAATTAGTCCTAAAAGGGCCTGTCTTTCACCATACACAGGAGTTCTTGAAGAACACCCATGTTCATCCCATCGTGAATCGTAGTTCTTGAGATGAACCAGAGAGAAAAATGTGATGCTTTTTACCGGGAAACAGGCTGAATACACTTATGTAGGGGGAAAGTCTCTCATGACATTTTCCTAGCCAATTGGTCGGGCGTTGCCATGCGTCTCATCTAACCTATGGCAACTTTGGCTTGAGGAAAACGATAGAGCATGCGGACGGGTGGAGTGAGCGAGACGAGACCAACCAGGAGAGGTCCGAATCTCCCGAGGAACATACTGCATAGAATAATGACCTTTCCAAAATCCGTTAAGATCGCCGAGAGGCTGAGCACGCCTCCGTTTCCGACGGAAAATCCAACCGTTCCCAATGCCGAGGCCACTTCAAACATCAGAGACAAAAAAGGCTTATTTTCAATAAAGGCGAGAACAAAGGTTAATATGGTGACGGCACCAATGGCCAGGAACATGATTGCCAGAGCTTGTAAGACAAGGTGGAGCGGCATCCGCCGATAGTGAAACTCCACATCCAGTCGTTTTCGGAACACGGCCCAGACTGATAGGCATACAATGCCGAACGTGGTGGTTTTGATTCCTCCAGCGGTTCCTCCTGGTGATCCTCCGATGATCATCAGCAAAATCAACATATACAACGTGCTGGGTCGGAGGAGGCTCAGGTCCAGCGTATTGAATCCTGCTGTCCGGGCGGCTCCCGAGTGAAAGGCGGCGACCATCGCTCCCGCTGTGGGAGTTTGAGAGCCAAGCGTAGCCGGACTATTCATTTCCAACAGATAAAATCCTATTGTTCCAAGCACCCATAAGCTCACCGAAACGAGTAGGGCCAGTCTCGTATGGGTTTGAATTCGATACCGTTCTTTCTGGTAATAACTCAGCAGGTCGCGGAAGACAATAAACCCGATGCCGCCCAGAACGAGAAGGAGACTAATGGAAATATTTACCAGGAAATCGTCACGATAGGGAATCAGATTTTGAGAAAATGTCGAAAACCCCGCATTGTTAAAGGCGGAAACGGCGTGAAAAATACCATGCCCACATGCCTCTAACCAGGGCATATCCTGGGAAAACCGCACGGCGAGTATCAGGGCGCCCACGCCTTCAAAGGTAAATGTGATGATCAAAATGGTTTTGACAAAACGAATCGATCCAGCCAAATCCAATGAACTGAGCGCCTCAGCCACCATCATGCGGCTTCGTAATCCGATGCGTTGTCCCACGGCGAGGAGGAGGACGGTCGCGAGCATGGCATACCCTAATCCGCCCAATTGGATGAGTGTCAGAATGACGATCTGTCCGAATAAGGTGAAATCTTTTTCCGTGTCCGCCACAATCAGGCCGGTAACCGTTACGGCCGAAGTTGCCGTAAAGAGGGCGTTGAGAAAACTTAATGTTTTACCGGGGGTGGTGGCCCATGGGGTCCTGAGCAGGATCGTTCCCATAGTGATCAACGCAATGCCGCCTAGTGTGACGAGTTGGCCGGCTGACAATTGGCCGTGGGGAAAAATGCGACGAATCGTGATGCTCGGAACCCACGAGCCCGGACGAGTAGGAAATGGCAATGAAGGCAACATGAAGGCTAAGGAACTAATTCTATTACCTTCTCAAATGAGCAGGTCCGAAAAACTATCGAAATTCAAAGCCGTTCATCTGAGTCAAGTGAGCGAGAAAACCCCTTCAAAAATCTTCTTCATGGCAGTTTTCTTTCTGGGGGAAAACAAAGGGAGAAGAGAAATTGTCTGGCACTTGGATGGCAATCTTGTCTGAGGAGATGTTTTCCTGTCAAGACGGTCGGCATCAGGCGGCCTGAGTGGATAATCCTTGTTCAAGGAGTTGGAAGAGTTCCCGGTGGTGATAAGGCTTGGCCAGGACCGCAAAGGCCCCTGCACTCATGGTCTCGTGCTGGAGCTGATCTGACCAACTCGCCGTGACCAGTATAAACGGGATTTTCCGATTCATGGGGTCCTGCCGAAGAGCCTGAAGCAGTTGCAGCCCATTCATTTCTGGCATCAGGTAGTCGGAAAGGATCAGACGAATGGATGGGTGCTGCTGAATAAGGGGCAAAGCTTCTCTACCATTTGCCGCTTCAAGGCATGTATACCCATTCATTTCAAGTCTACGTTTCAGTAACCATCGCTGGTCGTATTGATCCTCCACCAGGATTATGGTTTGGTTCTTGAGCAGCAGGTGAGGGGTGACCGATGAGCTCGATTCCGCCAAATCTCCCCAAGGTGAGATTGTCATGTGCATGACAGCAGAGAAATGCAAGGAACATTCCATGAATGCTCCTCGAAGTCGGCTCCCGTGGATTAAGAGGCATTTCAATTTACTGGGTATTTAAAGGTAATTTCAGAAATGTCAAAAACGGGGCCGAGAAGAACATTTGACGGGCTTCAAAAGGAGGGAAACGTTGTCTCAAAAGGAGACAAACTGTCTCTTCTGTTGCTGGGATTTTTCTCCTGAGATGCCCTAATCGTGAGGATTTGGATTTTCTGTTTCTCATTCTCCTCGCAGGTGAGTAGTGGTGATCGATCTGAAGTTCGGCAAATACGAGTGTGTGCCTAAATTCGTCGGTTATGTGGGAGAGAAGGTGCTCGTTGAAAAGTGCGCGAATGAAGTCTCTGTCGAAGTTCAGACCCCTGCCAAGAATTGGCAGGGGTGGATTGTTCATTGTGAGGAAGGAAAACGTGCGGATCGTTCACTATTACATGAAATAGTCAAAGTCGCTTTCACGACGGGTCCGGCGGCGGAGCGCGAAAATGGCGGCTGGTTCGTCGTGAGGGTCCAATCGAATGGTGTAGTCACCTCCCACGACTTGGTGACGGTAATCCTGAATGAGTTCATGCAGTTGATAGGTGTCCTGTTCACCAACGCCGCATTCTTCAATCGGAATACGCAGGCGAGCCTCATGCACGGTATAGGGATCCATATTGATCGCGAACAAAAGGATGTCCGTCTTGTCGGCATTCATTTTCCCATAGAAAAGAATGTGGTCGTTGTCGGATTGGTAAAATTGCAGATTGGTAAAGGTGTGCAGGGCAGGGTGATCCCGTCTGATCTGGTTGATGCGGGTAATATAGTCACGGATGTTTCCTGGACGATCCCAATCCCAGTGCCGGATTTCATATTTTTCCGAATCCTGATATTCCTCGGTTCCGGGAATCGCCGTATTTTCACACAGTTCATAGCTATTGTAGATCCCGTAAGTGGGGGAAAGCGTGGCGGCCAGCACGAGCCTGAATTTAAAGGCCGGTCGACCTCCTTGTTGGAGAATTTCCGGCAGGATGTCCGGCGTATTGGCGAAAAAATTTGGCCGGAAATAGTCCTGCATTTGGGTCTGGGTTAATTCGGTCAGGTATTCGGTCATTTCTCCTTTTGAATTTCGCCACGTAAAATACGTGTACGATTGGGTATAGCCGGCTTTCGCCAAGACCCGCATCATTTTAGGACGGGTGAAGGCTTCCGCCAGAAACAACACCTCAGGATGCTCCAACTGGATTTCCCGAATGAGCCATTCCCAAAAGATGACGGGTTTGGTGTGGGGATTATCCACCCGAAAAATTTTAACTCCATGCTCAATCCAAAAGAGGAGGACCCGCTTCATTTCCTGCCAGATGCCTTGCCAGGCTTCGGTATAGAAATCAAACCCGTAAATGTCTTCATATTTTTTGGGAGGGTTTTCCGCAAATTTAATCGTTCCGTCCGGGCGTTGCTTGAACCATTCCGGATGTTGTGTGACGTAGGGATGATCCGGGGTGGCGTTGATGGCGAAATCTATGGCGACTTCCATTCCGTGTTTTCTGACGGCTTGTTGGAAATGATCAAAGTCTTTCATCGTCCCGAGCGCCGGTTCGACCGCATCATGTCCTCCATGCCGACTTCCGATGGCCCA
>JBGSSO010000119.1:0-21969 GCA_041737015.1 Nitrospirales bacterium | reverse complement strand
ACACATTCTCCAAACGTGATCAATTTGCTCCACAACTTTTAAAATTTTCGGATAGCATTTTGAAGGATACGGTTCCTGAACCGGCAGGCGATGAGGGCCTCCATGATGTCCGCATCATTGAAGCTCTGTACCGTTCAGCCCAAAAAGGCCAACCGGTCCCGGTCAAAAAAGTCGAGCGAAAACGCCGTCCAACCCTTAGGCAAAAACTTCGCCGTCCGCCGGTGAGAAAGCCCCGACTTATCCACGCTCAGAGTCCCTCAGGATCATAATGGACATGAATGATTTTCATTCATCTGTTACAGGTAAAAGGAAAGGAATCTCTGTATGAATGAACAAGCGAACAACATTGATTCCCAGGGGTTACCCTCTTCCGGGGAGATCGATCAGTCTTTGCCTTCCTACCTTCTTGAAGCTTCATTGGATAGGGAATGGGAGCGTCGCCATCGACAAGGTCAGATTGGAAAAGCTCAAGGAACTTCACCAGAAGAGGGAATGAGTTCATGAATCAACCAATGGGGGCCAAACGATGGGCCATTCCGGAAGGGTATATTCCTGCGGGAAGCCATGGACCTGAGCCGCAGATGACGAGTCATGAAACTGCATGCCTGCTGAACGTCTCCAACGATCCTGCGCATGTGGTGGTCACCATTTTTTATACGGACCGTGACCCGGCGGGGCCTTACCACATCACCGTCCCCCCTCGTCGAACGAGTCATATTCGTTTTAATGATTTGAAAGACCCTGAACCCATACCCAGGGATACAGATTTCGCAAGCTTGTTCGAGTCCGATGTGCCGATTGTGGTGCAACACACCAGGCTGGATTCCCGACAGGCCGAGAATGCTCTCCTGTCTACCATCGCATATACGGACCACTCGTAAAGACGCACATACCATTGTTTTCCACCTTGAGTAAACAAGAGAGGAACTCAGAACATGACAAAAACCGCCGCGGACGTGTTGATAGAGAAGCTTCAAAATTGGGGCGTGGAAGTCATATTCGGTCTTCCCGGAGATGGCATTAATGGGATTATGGAAGCCCTGCGTCAACGAAAAGATACAATACGATTCATCCAGGTTCGCCATGAAGAGTCCGCAGCCTGGATGGCCTGCGGGTATGCCAAATATACCGGAAAACTTGGCGTGTGCCTGGCCACCTCAGGGCCTGGAGGGCTTCATCTTCTGAATGGTTTGTATGATGCCAAAATGGAGAAACAACCGGTACTGGCCATTACCGGTCATCATTTTCACGATTTGATCGATACCCATGCCCAACAGGATGTGAATCTCACAAGAGTCTTTGAAGATGTCGTCGTCTATAACACCCGGATCATGAGCGCGACACATGTGGAGAATGTGGTCGACTTAGCCTGTCGGACCGCGCTGAGTTATCGCGGGGTAGCTCACATTAATTTTCCCGTCGACCTGCAAGAAACAAAAGCAGATAAAGGCTATTCCAAACGTAATATTCCTCACCATTCGATGGAAATCTTTTCCCGTGGCGCGCGATTACCCAACCAGGCCGATTTGCAACAGGCCGCCAACGTGCTGAATGAAGGAAAACGTATTGCCATCATGGCCGGGGCCGGAGCCTTGGAAGCCACCGATGAACTGGAACAAATTGCAGAAATGCTGGGAGCGCCCATTATTAAACCGTTATTGGGAAAAGCGTCAGTGCCTGACGATAGTCCCTATACAACAGGGGGCATCGGATTGTTGGGGACTGCGCCCTCTCAGGAGGCTTTGGAGGATTGCGATACCCTGCTTCTCATCGGCACGTCGTTTCCCTATATGGAATTTTATCCCAAGCCCGGACAGGCCCGGGCCGTTCAAATCGATCTTGATCCTGCGCGAATCGGACTTCGATACCCGGTGGAAGTCGGTTTGGTTGGCGACTGCCGGAGAACCCTCCAAGAGCTATCGCCGATGTTGCAACGGAATAAACACCGGAAATTTTTGGAACGGGCACAAACGGCAATGGCCAAATGGCGGACCTTGATGGAAGAACGAGGAACCCGAAAAGACAAACCCATGAAACCCCAGGTGGTGGCCTGGGAACTCGGGAAACGCCTTTCCGACCATGCCATCGTTTCCTGTGATTCGGGAACGATCACGACCTGGTGGGCTAGACAAATCCCGGCCAAGCGAGGGCAGAAACACACGGTATCCGGCACTCTGGCCTCCATGGCCTGCGGGTTACCCTATGCCATTGCGGCCCAAATCGCCTATCCGGATCGTCAATGTATCGCCTTTGTGGGAGATGGGGGATTTTCGATGCTCATGGCTGAGTTCGCCACCTGTGTCAAATATCAATTGCCCGTGAAAGTGTTCGTCATCAAAAACAATACGCTCGGCCAGATTAAATGGGAACAGATGGTGTTTCTGGGAAATCCCGAATATGGGTGCGAATTGCATCCCATCGACTTTGCCCTTGTGGCTCAGGCATGCGGAGGAACCGGACTGACCGTCGACGATCCTGCGGATTGTGGTTCCATCATCGACCAGGCCTTCCAAACGCCGGGGCCGGTATTGGTACAGGCCATCGTGGATCCGTTTGAGCCTCCGATGCCCGCCAACATTACGATGGGCCAAGCCGCCAAATTTGCGGAATCGTTGGCAAGAGGCGAACCGAACCGGGTGAAAATTGCCATGACGGCCTTGTCAGATCGGGTACGGGAACTCGTGTAATGGAATGCTGGAGAAATGCGTAGCCTCAGAAGGGAGGCTAGCGACGCTCCAGAATTAATAGGTCCAAGATTTTGTTCCTCTCTCCTTTCTTCTCTGCGCAAAGGGTTATGTTCCCTTGCACGGTTATTGAAAAAAGGTCAGTGTTTATGAGGGATGGGTAGGGGAATTGTAATGGTGAGAAAAATTTATTGAATGGTTCATTCTGAAGGAATCCAATATGCGGTGGCTCGGCTGCATGTGTCCTATGACGATAAATACAGAGATGGAGTGGATGAATGAAAACATCGAAGGCACCAACACCATTCTCTCTGCGTGCAATGGGGTCGGCCATTTCTCTTGCGTACCAATACGTTGAAAGAAAAAGACAAGGCCGGGTTTATTGTGGATACGGTGAACCCGGTGAAAAGGAGCATGTGAATGGTAACGGTGTTGAATAAAGTAAGTAAGGACATCCAAGGTGGAAGAATGGATTGTATGATTCATGTTGTCCCTCCTCCGGACCCGGTGCATCTGCCGGATAAGTGGATGCGTTGGTGGAATGATGATGTCTCTGCCGCAGGCTGACACCAGGATCGATCGCTATGAGGTCTCCGCCTATAAAATTCCCACTGACATGTCAGAATCGGATGGAACGTATACCTGGGATTCTACAACGCTGGTGGTGGTGCGGATAGGAACGCGGGCCGGAGAAGGATGGGGATATACCTATGCCGACATCGCCACGGCAATATTGATTGAAAAGACGTTGTGTGCCGTGTTGCAAGATCATGACGCCATGGCTATTCCCGAATGTTGGCTGATCATGAGACGGGCCATACGGAATCTGGGGAGACCCGGCATTGCTTCCATGGCCATCGCAGCTGTGGATATGGCCCTATGGGATTTAAAGGCGAG
Organism: Nitrospirales bacterium; assembly: GCA_041737015.1. GTDB lineage: Bacteria > Nitrospirota > Nitrospiria > Nitrospirales > UBA8639 > Nitrospira_E. Next base: position 18,388 of record JBGSSO010000119.1, on the reverse strand, counting down.
GGTGCTGAATATTCCACTGATCATGTTATTCGGGCGTGCTCAGGATGGGATTCCAATCTATGGGAGTGGAGGATTTACCTCCTACACGGATCAACAGCTGGAGGATCAATTGGGGACGTGGGTCAAGCAGGGAATCTCGCAAGTCAAAATAAAAGTTGGACGTCATCCTGACCGGGATCTTCACAGGGTCCAGGTGGCACGCAACGCCCTTCAACCCGGCACCCGCCTCTTTGTCGATGCCAACGGAGCCTATACGGTTAAACAAGCCATGCGGTTTTCTGAATTATTCGCGGAATCCGGCGTTGAATGGTTCGAAGAACCGGTTTCGTCCGATAATCTCCACGGGCTCAACACAATCAAATCACATGCCCCGGCATCCATTGAGATCACTGCAGGAGAATATGGATATGATTTGCCGTATTTTCAAAGAATGCTGGATGCTCAATGTGTAGATGTGCTCCAAGCTGACGCCTCGCGGTGCGGTATCACCGGATTTTTACAGGTCGGAGCATTATGTGAAGGCCGGTCTCTACCGCTGTCAGCTCATTGTGCGCCGTCACTTCACCTCCATCCGGCCTGTGCGCTCCATCCTTTGCGACACATCGAATATTTTCACGACCATGTCAGGATAGAACAGATGCTTTTTGACGGCGTCCCTGCTCCGATCAACGGCAGACTCTATCCTGATTTGAGTCGTGCCGGACATGGCCTGGAATTCAAACGGGCGGATGCCGCTCAATTTGCTCTCTGAACCTTGCGGGGATTTCCTGCCAAGGAGGGTCCCATACGGAATTTCGTAGGGTGCACCAGACAAGGACAAATACTTCATGTTGACCAAATCACTACCCATTCTGAATACCGCTCAAGTCAAAAAGAACCGACAGGAGGATTTCGCCTATCAGAAGATTGCAGGTGAGTTGTCTTCTCATCTTCAGATCTCCATTGAAGGAGAAGTGCGTTTCGATGAAGGAAGCCGGGCGTTATATGCGACAGACGGATCGAATTACCGACAAGTGCCCGTCGGGGTGGTCATTCCTAAAACCGTGGAAGATGTGATCACGACGGTGGCCGTGTGTCACCGGCATGGAGTCCCCGTTCTCTCACGCGGTGGAGGGACCAGTCTGGCCGGCCAATGTTGTAATGTGGCCGTCGTCATGGATATGTCGAAATATCTCCATTCCATCATGGAATTGGATCCCGCGTCCCGGCGTGCACGCGTGCAACCGGGTGTCGTGCTCGATGTGCTGCGCAACAGGGCGGAACAGCATCATTTGACGTTTGCGCCTGATCCGTCCACACATGATCACTGCACACTGGGTGGGATGATCGGGAACAATTCCTGCGGAGTGCATGCCCTGATGGGTGGAAAAACAGTGGATAACATCGAGGAAATGGAAATCCTCACTTATGATGGATTGCGGATGCGCGTGGGCAAAACCAGTGAAGAGGACCTTCACCACATTATCCGGCAGGGAGGCCGACGTGGTGATATCTATGCCAGGTTACAATCCATTCGAGACCAATACGCCTCGCTGATTCGATCCCGCTATCCCGACATTCCCAGGAGAGTGTCGGGGTACAATCTTGATCAATTACTCCCCGAACATGATTTTAATATCGCTCGAGCGCTGGTCGGGACCGAGGGCACATGTGTGACCGTGTTGGAGGCAACGGTCGGACTCGTCAAGAGTCCGCCATGGCGGACACTCATTGTCCTTGGATACCGGGACATCTATCAAGCCGGAGACCATTTGATGGACATCCTGGCGCATCAGCCGATCGGATTGGAAGGGCTGGACGATATGCTCGTGCGTGATATGACCAAAAACCATTTGCATGTTGATAACCTGTCCTTGCTTCCGGAAGGCCGGGGATGGCTCCTGGTCGAATTTGGCGGAGACACCCAGCAAGAAGCGGACGACCGGGGACGGGAGCTCATGGAGGAACTTGGCAAGCAATCTCAAGCCCCGGCCATGAAACGCTATGATAATAAAGCTCAAGAACAACAGGTGTGGAAGATTCGCAAATCGGGTCTCGCGGCCACAGCTCGAGTGCCGAACGGGGATGACAATTGGACCGGATGGGAGGATTCGGCGGTCGCACCGAAAGACGTGGGAAATTATCTCCGGGATCTTCGCGAGCTGATGAAGGCGCACGGGTATCAGTGTGCGCTGTATGGTCATTTTGGCCAGGGATGCATCCATACGCGCATTAATTTCGAATTAAAAACGCGGGCGGGAATCGGCAAATACCGTCATTTCATCGAAGAGGCCTCCAACCTCGTATTGCGATATAACGGTTCCTTTTCAGGCGAACACGGAGATGGGCAGTCCCGAGGCGAATTACTGCCGAAGATGTTCGGCCAGGAATTAATGAACGCGTTTCGGGAATTTAAACGAGCCTGGGATCCCGGTTGGAAAATGAATCCCGGAAAAGTCATTGATGCCAATCCCCTTGATCACAACCTGCGGTTGGGAACGTCCTATAATCCTCCGCAACTGGAAACCCATTTTCAATATGCCGATGATAGCGGGAGCTTTCCGCGAGCCACGTTGCGCTGCGTCGGCGTGGGAGATTGCCGGCGAATGGAAGGCGGAACGATGTGCCCCAGTTATCGAGCCACGCGGGAGGAACAACATTCCACGCGCGGACGGGCACACCTGCTTTTCGAAATGTTACAAGGCAATCCCTTACGCCACGCCTGGCGAAACGAAGCGGTCAAAGAGGCCTTGGATCTGTGCCTGGCCTGCAAAGGCTGCCTGAGCGACTGTCCCGTGAATGTGGATATGGCCACCTATAAAGCGGAGTTTCTCTCTCACTATTACGAAGGCCGCCTCCGCCCTCGCGCGGCCTTTTCCATGGGACTCATTTATTGGTGGTCAAGGTTAGCCTCCACGATGCCGGGGGTGGTGAATGCCGTGACCCATGCCCCGGTAGTGGGAACGTTTGTCAAAAAAATTGGAGGTATTGCTCCTCAACGAGACATGCCTCGCTATGCCATGGAATCCTTTACCGCCTGGTTTCAGAAGCGGCCCTCTCCTAATTCTGCAGGGTCCAAAGTGGTGTTATGGCCCGATACCTTTAATAACTATTTTTTTCCACATACCCTGAAAGCCGCCGTCGAGGTATTGGAGAAAATTGGATTCCAGGTGACCATCCCTCCTCGCCCTCTCTGTTGCGGACGTCCCTTGTATGATTTCGGCATGTTGAAAACCGCTAAACTCCTGCTGCGTCGAATCATAGATTCGCTGGGCAAGGATATCGCGGCCGGCATTCCCGTCATTGGCCTTGAACCCAGTTGTGTGGCGGTCTTTCGTGACGAACTCATCAAATTGTTTCCCAATGACGAGCAGGCGAAGCGGCTATGCGGATTAACGTGCACGCTGGGAGAATTTCTCGATACCAAGGCAGGTCCCATTGCATGGCCTCAGCTCCATGAACGAGCCATTGTGCATGGTCATTGTCATCACAAGGCCGTCATGGGCATGACCAGTGAAATGAAAATTTTGAAGGAAATGGGATTGGATTGCACTCTTCTCGATTCCGGATGTTGTGGCATGGCCGGGTCCTTCGGCTTCAAAGAAGAACATTACAAAATTTCTCTGGCTATCGGAGAACAGATTCTTCTCCCGAAAGTTCGTGAGGCGGCGGCACAACACACTTTGATCATTGCCGATGGATTCAGCTGCCGTGAACAAATCGTCCAAACCACCGGCCAGCAAGCGCTCCATACGGCCGAAGTTCTTCAAAGAGCGATAAAAAGTTCTTAATAAGCGCCTGGCTTTTCAGAAGGGCTGGGCAGGGGAACCTATTGCCGAACATTATCCCCAAAAAAGTCGGAATTTTGCCTATTGAAAAAGGAGGTACCCATGCTCACCATCGGCTTCATATTACTCATCATCGCAGGACTTTGTGCGTTAATTGGATTTGGAGTATTTACGACCCCCGTTGTCGGACCGGCGCGTGTAGCCTTTTATTTTTTGTTGATTCTGTCCCTAGTGACGATTTTCTATGGAATGGTTCAAACAGAGGTGCATGTCGATCCACAGGTCCCGACTCAGGAACGGGACTAACCGTATCAGGAAGCATAAAGAGGAGGCAAAAGATCCTGATTCTGATGGGGAAAATTGATGCGTGAAAATTTCTTTCCGTTTCAAAGAAGCTTTGACCAGAAGACCACAACACTATTCCCTCCCAGCTTCGGCCCATGCCGATCACGGTATATGCCAAAGTTATAACTATAATTGATCTCTATTTGTGAACCCCACGGAGCACCACTGACGATTCCTCCTCCCACCGCCGGCAGCATATCAACCTGATTGCGAATAGAATCATTTCCGTTAAAACGGGCCCGTTCGATCGCTGACCAGGTTCCTCGAATATACGGATACAGGAAAAACAACGCCTCATACCGGTAGGTGAGGTTGGCAATCGCATACTTCCGGGGAAACAGTTCATTGAAGGCCACCCCAGGAATAAGTGGACGAGAAAGCGCTTCCCATTCGTACCCTGTGGGACGGCCAGGCAACCGGAAGGTGGAAAACCGGTCAAGGTTCTTCCCGATTCCACCATATATCGTGGCAATCAACCTGTGCCGCTCTGTCGGTACCCAAGGGACCTTCCCCGCGATGGCGCCATAAAAACTGGCCAGCATAAATGTTCGCTCATCATGATTGTCCGGTGTCTCAAATGCGGGATCGCCCCATTGACGCCAATGGGCACGATGTCCATAGAGGGCATCACCTCCAAACGCCACTCCGTTATGAAGCAACTCCATGAGATTTCGTTCCAGCTTATCCACCCGTAGCCGGGCATGTACTCGCCCTTCATAGGTATTTTGAGGGACTATAAAATTGTTGGATGTATTTGAACTCCGGTCGAACCAGCGGTAACCGGGTTCATACGTCAAAGAAAATTCAACCACATTATCCTGAAACCCCGGAGATACCGACGTGCGATATCCGAAACCGATCCCGGCAAAGAGATAATTCCATTGCAGTTCTACATCCTTAATAGCCTGTCCTTCGACATACTCGTATCGGCCAAATGGAATGATCACATTTTCCAATGTCATGGCCGCAAACCACGGACTAGTCGATGACAGACCACGCTGGTACTGAATGTCATTGAACACGCCTGAAAACGTCCCCCGAAACCGCCGGTTTTCATCATCCCAATTGTGCCAGATAAACAACGCTCCAAATGGGAGAAGTTCCAACCTTTTGGGTCCGTCCGGAATCCAATTCATCCCGATATTAATTGCCGTCACATGCCGGCGATCCCGTGGAGGGATGTGAATTTTCTGTCCAAAAATTTCCGTTTGATGGGGTTGTCCTGCAAGCGGAGTATCGGTTGTCTCCCCGGAGGCGGACCGACCGGAAACCACCATCAGGCTTAACACCAAACCCAACATGCAAGTATGAACAGGGGTTGAGCGTATACGCTTACGCCACCGTGGTCGCCTGAAAATATTTCTGTAAGCATGGATCGGTAAAACGTATGCGGTGGACAGGTAACTCATAGGGAAATCGGAAAATGCTAGGGAGGAGCCGGAAGGGATTTTTGGGACACCAACTTGGAAAGAGCATAGGTCAGCATGATTGTGAAAAAGGCCCCGAAAACCGCCACCGTCATGTCTTTTTGCGCATCCCATTCGTCTCCCTGAGTGCCAAGGTACGCCTCTCCCAATTCCGGACGAACAAGGAGAGCAACCCACGATTCGAGAATTTCAAAGAATCCACTGAGGGCCAATATTCCGCTGATGGGAAGGTAATAGGCCCAGAATCCACGCACATGCACGCGACGCAGAAATAATTCTCGTAACGGATAGGCCAGGAGCAACCCGAAGGAAAAATGCGCAATCCGGTCAAAATGATTGCGCTCCAATCCCCACCACTCCTGCATCCAAAAGCCCAGAGGAACTTTTGAATAAGTGTAGTGGGCTCCAATCGCATGAAGAGTCATGAACACGGTAAGGAAGAGATAGGAAAGATCCGATAAGGGGAATCGTCGATACGTCGTGACCAGGATAATGACCAGTCCCATCGCTAAAATATTTTCGAGTAACCAATCATGACGATCGACAGGATCAATGGCGAGGAATACCCATAGCACCACATACCAGGCGATCAAGCCGTGAAGGAGTGTCTGGCCTTTAAACGGTTTCTGATTAGTGGCGGTAGCTGCCGTGGTCAGACGCATGAGGGAGTTCCAACGAGCTTTCCCGGGGCCAGCCCACACGAGACCCCGTCAATTTCCGTGAGATAATCATGATCACCAGCCAGCTCAGTGCGCCGTATAGGGTCGCGGCCATATCCTTTTGGGCATCCCAGATGTCTCCCTGTGCGCCGAGATAGGCCAGGCCCAATTCGGGGTGGACAATTCGGGTCACCCAGGACTCAAGAATTTCCCATAGCCCCCCCAACCCCACAAGTGTCACCACGACCAATCCAGCTCGTATCCATGCGGACATCCCGGGAACTCTCTTGAAGAGTTCCAACAAAGGATGGGCAAAGAACAAGCCGAAACAAAAATGAACGATGCGATCGAAATGGTTTCGGGGTAAATCAAATAGCTCTTCCAACCAGAGACCGAATGGGACCTGAGCATACGTATAGTGTGACCCAACCGTATGCAATGTCAGGAACATCGCAAAGAGCACATAGGAGGCGCAGGAAAAAGGCAGGTACCGATAGGAAATGGTCAATACACCGACGAAAAGTAGAGGAAGGATATTGGCAAAGGCCCAACTTTGAGGATCAAAAGGTTCGATCCCCATGAACAAAAAGAAACCGACATACCACAGCAATAAACCGACCGTCACCAAATGCTTCAAGCCTATTCTCCTTGAGAGCGGTAGGAATGGGTCATTCAACCGAACATTACATTGTCTCCCAGGAATTCCTGAATGACAAGTCACAGGAGTGAACCCTGTTTCAGGCAAGAGGGACAAATACCTCATTTAATACTCGCCTTGACGAAGCCTGATTCGCTAAATATTTCTGAATCAGTCTCTTCCTGGAGTCGTGTGAAAATCCTGCTCACAAATCCCTCACGCTTCACCACCATGCGAATCCCCGTTCTCGCTATCGGGTCGGTTCCGCAGTCGGAGGCTGGGAAGAGGAACCTTCCGCTTGAGCCGGATTACCTTTCATGAATCTATTGCATCCACTATTGCCAGAGACCAACAATCGATAGGGTTGTAGGTTTTCATCTATACACAGTCCCATTGTGGCATCTTCAATTTTTGCAGATGGTTCAATTTGCCACCATTGACACCTTTTACATAATCCCCATTGCTCTGCCATTCTTCATCTCCTTTCAATAATATACGTCTTGCGGGTGAAATCGATTGTGCAACTCGTTATGACACAGAGCGTAGTAAGCCTCTCACAACTACAGCACAGGTGGATGTTGGTGGGATATGGATGAATCAGGCAAGCATCTTGCCTAAATGTCCACTTCGGGTATAAGGGGTTGCATGGTTCCACCGGATCTACCTGGAGGAAAGAAGTGTTCCGGATTCTCTATCCTCCCGTTTTGGTGGATTACGTCTCCGTGCGCAGAGGAAGTGGATGTGCCGACCATTGAGTGCAGGACTGGTCCGATAGAAGAAAGTGGCGAGGAAAACCCGGGCATCATCACATTGAACATTGTTTTGAACTTTGGAACAGCCCAGATTTTCTAGAACGAAGTTTCGGAGCTGAGTGCTCAACCCATTCCTGTGACCATTGGCCGAAACTTCCAATCTTCCCATACCCGTCTATTGATTCCTGCGTCCATGATGGCTGTCCCGGAATTTGCAAACACACAATCGGTGCCCAAACTCGTCGCTTCAGATGCTGTGCGCCTAACCCCCATGCCTCTATTGTGAGACCCCAATCCTCCGGTCCCATTGTACGAGTGATATTTGCGCATTCCGTTTAGCTTTAGCTAGAACACTGTCGTGCAAAATTTAAATTGTCTATTAGGCAATCAAGCATGCCGGCGATTTCCGATGGCAGAAGGTTTGAACCGGCAATATACGGGCCTTTGACCTGTTGAAATTCCTCCGCCCTAGGAGGTGAAAAGGCTCCTTCTCTTCCACGATATCCATCTCGAATACGGAGTCCCGGCTCAAGCAACGGTTAAGATACTCCGCTCAGACGAGTCCCTTAGGAAACCCAGGATAGTTCTGCACTTTTCAGATTCCACATGGAGTGAGCTTTGAAGGAGACCACGCCTCACCTGTCACCTTTATTTCTTCTTTCTTTTTTTCGAATTATGGCGCGTGCCATTGTTTGAAGACATGCCGGCCTTCTTCAGAAGTTGTTCTTTCCGTTTAATGACCTGATCGTGAAGACTTACCCAGTCGACATCACGCTTTTCTGCTTTGGGCAGCATCTCTTCCTCTTCTTCTTTTATATGATGTTTGCACAGTTCACCGAGCACGGTGAATTTAGCATCATAGCGTTCGTCACCGGGTTTCATCTTTTTCAGCTCCCCAATGACCCCATGCACGACATGATGTTCCTCCAGAGCTTCATCCATGAGATCCTCGTCTTTCATTTTTTGACGAATGACCGGATAGATCAATTTTTCTTCCAATTCCGCATGTACCTGAAGTTCCGTTAAAGCTGTCTCGACGATCTGCTGCTTCTTTTGGGCATTATTCGTCTTGGCAAATTGCTTAAACAGATCTTTGACATGTTGATGGTCTTCCCGAAGCATGTCGGTAACTTGTGTTGCTTGAACCTTTTGAGTTTTTGTCGCCATAAGGACTCCTTCTTCCTTTTCTGTGTCGGAATGTGATGAATTTTATAGTCTCTAACAACTTCCTCTTCCCTCCATGATTCCTCCTTCCATTTTGTCTCTCGAATAGCTGTCGTAGGTGACAGCCTGATAGATCTATAGCAGGGGAATTCCATCCGACAAAGGTATAAAAAAGGAGAGAAGGATTGACTTTTGTTCATAGATTTCAGGTGATAGAAAAATCGAGGAAGACAAAGTTTCCGTGCCAAGGGTTTTCTCCAGTTATCCGGAAGTCCCGGGACCGGATATGCTGTCGTTCACGAGTAAAATGGAAAGAGAACATCAGTCAACCATTCCTGAAAACTTCTGGGGAAGGAGAAAGACCATGGAAAAATCCACCACAAAGAACGTTTCCCGGTCAGGCTTACAGGACGATCCGAATCCTTTTGTGGAGGAGCGGACGCAAGACGGGGTACCTTCCCAGCAACAACCCTGGCCTGGCCGAGAGGAGGATATGCGTCCTCAAGCGGACCATGGGGAGGAATCCTATCGTGGCTCGGGCAAACTGACAGGCCGCACTGCGCTTATCACCGGAGGAGACAGCGGGATTGGACGGGCCATCGCGATAGCCTTCGCACGCGAAGGGGCGGATGTCGCCATTACCTATTACAATGAGCATGACGACGCGGAAGAAACCCACAGGTGGATTACACAGGCCGGACGACGAGGCATAGTGTTTTCCGGAGATTTGCGCGAACGGGATCATTGCCGACATGTGGTCGAGCAAACGGTCCGGGAGTTCGGCCGCCTGAATATTCTAGTGAATAATGCGGCCTTTCATAGTGAAACCTCGGATTTTCTAGACATCACCACTGAGCAACTGGATCAAACCTTTTACACGAATATTTATGCCTCCATCTGGATGGCACAAGCCGCCTTGCCGCATATGCAGGAAGGCGATGTGATTTTGAATACGGGGTCGGTGGTGGCGCTGAAGGGGAATTCACACCTCCTGGATTATGCTGCGACGAAAGCGGCCATTCATAATTTCACGCATTCATTGGCTCAGGTGGTCGCGGAACGGGGGATTCGAGTGAATTGTGTGGCGCCTGGTCCCGTATGGACGCCCTTAATTCCTTCCACCCGCAAGGAAGACGCCGTGAAAGACTTCGGCTCGAATGCCTTTTGGAAACGGCCGGCTCAACCGGCGGAAATTTCTCCAAGCTATGTGTTTTTGGCCTCCTCGGATGCGCGGTATTATACGGGCGAGATTCTCGCACCGACCGGCCTGGCATTCACCACACGTTGATAAGCGCTTTTGGCAAAAGGGAACAACCGGAACGATTGTGTCTTTTCCTGAAGATAGCCCTGTGACCAGTCCATGAAGGACATACGTTCACGAAGGAGACTCGAGTGCTTTTCGACCTGTCTGGCACCAATCATGATGCCCCGGATTTGGGAAGTACCGGAAGAATTTCGACCGGAACGGTTCCGTCAGTGGAAGGGGAATGTTCCTTCATTCCCCAAGGAGGAGGTGATCATAGGCAACCGATGCTCATATGTCGGGAAATCACAGCACTCTGGCCCGGTGAGAACCAATCACTGTTGTTCCTCCTCCTCAGGCAACACCGTTAAGGTAAAATTTTGCAGACGCCAATCGAGACCCTGAATTTTTTGAATGGCTTCCTGTATTTGATCAGGAGAGATCTGTGCATTCTGCTTCAAGGAAATAAACCCTTCTCCAAAAATGAGGTGGCCATGTTCATATAACCGGTTTTGCGCGCGGCCAACCCAGGGGAACGTGAGCAGTGCTTCATTCACCTTGTCGTCCAGGTTCAGGTATTCATTCTCAAGGGAAGTGGGGGCGCGATTGACCAATCCCGTCACGGCGTCCTTTGTCTGGCTCCAGCCATCATATAAGATGTCGAAGGCAATAAATCCGGCGGCCACGGGATCCGCCCACCACCACCATCCCATTCCGATTCCGAGGACGCCGGCCATAGCCGCCACACCGGTTTTCCAATCGGCCTTATTCATCTTTCCGTCGGTGATGAGAATTTTATCGTTCAACGTCTGTGCATATTTCAACTTGGCGCGTCCAAGGAACACAGGAGGGAGGGTGCCCCAGAACAACACAAGGATCATCCACCATCCCCGCCATACATCGACACCAAGCAATTTCATCATCCCGATGGTCGGATAGTCTTGCGTGACCAGTTTCATCGACGCATCGATAATCAGAAATGTTCCCATGCCCAATAGGGCGAGGGCCGCGCAGAGAAATAAGATGGATATCACACGGTGGTACCCATAAGGAAAGTGTTTATTAGGTTTCTTCCAACACATATGCGTGCCGATCAGAAAACACAGGGGAGGAATCAGACTCAAACAATCTTCCACCCAGGCTGTTTTCATGGCCTGAGAGGAACCTAAAACCACATACATGATAGGTATGAGACTCCCCAGATATGCCAAGGTGACATACTCCAACCGCCGGGACCGGCGAACCGCATCATGCTGCTGTTCAGTGAATTCATACTGCGGTGCGGGCTTCATGCACGGCTCTCCGCTTTCCACAATTGGTGGATACGATTTTGCTGCTGTTTCAAAAACGTGTCCAGTTTCACCAGAAATCCATTTTCTCCCTTCGGAACAGCCATAACATGCTCATCCGTGTGTTCATCCCCTGTTTGAAAATACGTTCTCGTCAAACCCAGGTCATCTTTGCGTGGACTGGCATTTGTCAGTCCCCCTACCATCAAATCAATTTGATGCTGCCCGAGGTATTCAGTCGCATCGGCTTCGGAGCGAAACTCAATTTGAGGTTCCACGCCAAGCGATCGGGCGAAAGCCATGGCCAACTCGATTTCGATGCCCTTCGCCACCCCCTCCTCGCGATAGGCCCACGGAGGTTGTTCTATGGCGCCTATCCGTAACACCCCCCGGGACCGAATATGCTGAAGTGTGTGGTGGGTATCCTTGGGGTACTCGTCACACCCAATAAGAGTGAAAGAGAGACAGACGAACACGAAACACAATTTGTTCATCGTAACCTCTTCAAATCAGAGAAACATGCAACGCTTTCCGCCTGCAGGAAGATTGGAACAATAACCACTTTCGGAGGAGAATACATGACGAGTCAAACAACACTCGCGCAATGAGGAAGGGCATTCAAATGATGCGCACACATCAGAGGCGAGATCATCATGCCCATTATGCTCCCTACGACACCAGGACCAAGATTCCTACTCTGTGGTGATCATTGAAAGTATAGATTTGAAAATGATGGATATGAGTAAGTGGCGCCTTAACCGGGCTCAAGCCTTGATTTTTGAATTCCATAAACCTGGTCTTATCGTTTGTCCGTGGTACGCAGAACATGTCCCGTATCAACGCCCACCCCATGCTTATACACCAGTTCTCCGCCCAACCATCCGGATATTCCCAGAAGAAGGATTCCTAATGTGGAAAGCACAAATCCCCCTCCCCATGTTGGATCCGCTGCACGAATCCAGACATTCACCCCAAATATTGCCACGATGATAAAATTAAGAGTCATATGCCAGATGCCGATTTTTTTAGGATGCGTGTCGGTCAGCGACCGAAAATCAAGATATCCGGGAATGGCAGCCAGTAGGGCCCCAATCACACCTCCACTGAGAGTGTAGAAGGCCACGAGGCGCCATTCCTCTCCTCCCCACCCGCTGATATAGATCACATCGGCCACCCATGAAAAAATCCATAAACCGAGTGGCAACGGAATTAACATGACGTGTAACGGATGTCCTTTAATACTGGCGGGAGTCATCATAGAATTCTTCCTTTCTTCTTCTGTTTTTTCTCTATGCAGTAAGAGCCAATGCGGGTAAGCATGTGACCCTGTTTCGGAAAGGCTTCCCCGACTACCGTTCATGGAAGATCATTTGTGAATTCCCAGTGAACCACAACTGTACATAACCCTTGTACAGAGACCTGGCGACAGGATTTTCCAACTCGCCTCCGTCCGGGGTTTGCCGTGATATATGAGAGAGATTCAGGAGAGAAAAGTGATACAGGAAAGTGGGAGGCATTCTTACTCTTCATTTCTTTCCCCTCCGCACGCCTTACATCCTATGCGTCACGAACGCCTGGAGTGGTTTTGACCCAACAGCGCAAAACTTCCTCCACGCTCCAGGCTTGCGCAATACAACCGCGGGGGGTGAAGGGCGCTTCAGCATCAAAAATTTCGCTGATGCTGCCGATGCAGCCTTCATTCAAGTGGTGGTCAAATCCCGAGAGGAACCGGCGCGCCCCTGCCGGATTATCAGGATGCACTTTCATCCAGGCATCGATGAAAGGACCGATCAGCCAGGCCCACACCGTCCCCTGGTGATAGGCGGCATCGCGCGCGCGCAGATTTCCATCATATTTGGCGTTATAGTCGGCATGATCCGGGGAAAGCGACCGGAGACCGACAGGCGTCAACAGACGCTCCTCCACCACCTCGACCACGGAGGACCAATAGGACGAATCGAGAATCGGATGCGTCAGGGAAATCGCCAGTAATTGATTGGGCCGGCAGGCGCTGTCATCGCCCTCCTCGCCGTCCACCACATCGAAAAGATACCCTCCAGCCTCATACCAGAACCGCCGGTTGAAGGAGATCCGCGCCCGTTCGGCAACGTGTTCCCATTTCCCGGCGTCACCCGGGTTGTTCCGTTGTCGAAGCCATTCGGCGAGTAGACAGAGGGCATTATACCAAAGGGCATTGATTTCAACGGCCTTCCCCCGGCGCGGCGTCACCACCCAATCGTCAACTTTGGCATCCATCCATGTAAGTTGATATCCATCTTCTCCCTGTCGCAGCAGACCATCCTGCGGATCGACGCCGATGCCGAAACGCGTTCCCCGCACATGATACTCCACGATATTCAGAAGATGAGGCAGGAGAATGTCAAGCGTCACCAGGTCTCCCGTGGCCTGCACATATCGCTCGATCGCATGGAAGAACCACAATGTGCCGTCAGCGGTATGATAGAGACCTTCTTTCCCACCTTCAGGAAAGAGGTTCGGCAACAGTCCGTCCCGGAGATAATGGGCAAACAGCCGTAAGGTATAGCCGGTGTCTGCCTGACGGCCGGTTGTGAGTGTCAGACCTTCCAGACTTATCATGGTGTCGCGACCCCAATCCGTAAACCAATGATAACCGGCGATGATCGTTCGCATTTCATCACCGCCGGCTCTGACCCGGGCGGTATCTTCAGTGCGACCGACAGGTTTGATAATAAATTGATCCGCGGCCAACACCAGCTCGGCACCGAGACCGTCCCGCGCCGATGGGTGTGCTGCGGCCAAGGCCCGAGCCCGCCGCTCATATTCCAACCTCAGAGCCTCCTCGGCCGGCAAGGCGGCAACGATGTCCCAGGATTCGGTCGATGCTACCAGGCATACGGAGCGATCCTGTGAAAGATCTGCTCTGAAATATCCGGGACTCCATAATGCCCCGATTTCCTCATACCCACGACCCTCTTCCACCGGATACATCACCTCCGGTAACGTCTGGCGATTGACAGTAAATGCCTGCCGGGCACCATCAAGAGACATCCGGATGGTCGGAAGATCCGGCAGGACCGACAGTTCAAACCGTGATTCGAATTCCGACAACCTAAAGGTTCCGGGGAGCGGTGTACTCACCGACGAGTCGTGTGACCGGTTGTGGACCGACGGCATGAGTTTCAACCTGACGGGATCTCCTTGAAGCAGTCGATAGACGATGTAGACGGTGTTTTGCTGATGAGGCATGAGCACTTGCTTTTCGATGGTCGCACCGGACAATTCATAGCGCCAGACCGGCAGTCCCATCTCCAATCGGAATTCGGTGAGATAATTGATGCCGTACACATGGCTGTCCCCAGGCGTTTGCGTCTCTCCGCTCAATTTAATGACGCTTTTATCCACAAGACGTACACGTTCCGACAGATGCGACAAAGTCATTTGTCTTCCAAGCGGCGCAGGCAACGCCGCAATCAACCCGCCATGATATCGCCGTGTGGCGACGCCGGCGACGGTGCCGGAGGCATAGCCGCCCAACCCATTGGTCACCAGCCATTCCCGGGAGAGTAACGTATCCTGCCCGTCACCATGTAATTGAGCACGTGTCAGCTGTCGACTAATGTGATTCATGACAAGGTTTCCCGTCAAACATGATGTCCTACCATTCTGTTGTAAAAACATATTTTTCGGTACGACTCAAGGTATAAATCCTGCGCGAATTTTTCCATTTTAGATAATGGATTCAACCGAAGATGTTGGATAGGATCATCCGAACATCTTAGTGAAGACAGGGAAAGACCGACTCCGGTTCATTCCTATCTCCACTCTTCTCCCCGGCCCCCCACATGCTTGTAAAGGAAATGTCATATGGCAGACCCTCTCCACTGGTGGCAGAACGCCATCATTTATCAGCTTCTCGTGCCGTCCTTTTCCGATAGCAACGGAGACGGATACGGCGATCTCCAGGGAGTGATCCAACGGCTGGATTATCTCCAGTGGCTGGGTGTGAGCGCCCTCTGGTTATCACCGGTCTACCCCTCCCCGATGGCCGATCTGGGATATGATATCTCCGACTATGTGAATATTGGACCAGCCTTTGGGACACTCGGCGATTTTGAAAAACTGGTGGACCAGGCTCATCAGCATGATCTGAAAGTCATACTGGATTGGGTGCCCAATCATACCTCCGACGAACATCCGTGGTTTCTCGAATCCCGATCACACCGGGACCATGCCAAGCGCGACTGGTACATCTGGCGTGATGCCAAATCCGATCGATCACCACCGAACAATTGGATTAGTGTCTTCGGCGGAAGCGTGTGGGAGTGGGACGACCACACTGACCAATATTATCTCCACACCTTTCTCAGCAAACAGCCGGACCTGAACTGGCGTAATCCTGATGTACGTGCGGCCATGTTCGAGACGCTTCGGTTCTGGTTGAAGAAGGGAGTGGATGGTTTTCGCATCGACGCACTCGACCTGTTAATAAAAGACGAACAATTCCGGGATAACCCTCCAAATCCGGACTTTCAGGAAGGTCAGGGGCCGGATAGTCAATTGCTCCCACACCACACGCGGGATCAGCCGGGGATTCACGAAGTGGTCGCGTCCATCCGGGCCATTGCGGATGAGTCGGGTGGCGACCGGATGGTGGCGGGCGAGCTGTACCTGCCGTTGGAAAAGGTCGTGACCTATTACGGAGGTGAAAAACCCGAACTGCATCTGCCCTTTCACATGCAATTGGCCTGGACATCCTGGACCGCCGACAGGCTGTGTCATTCCATCGGAGAGTATCTCGCACAGTTGCCCACGGGCGGATGGCCTTCCTGGATTATCAGTACGCATGACTGCCTGAGATTGGCGATGCGACTCCAGGGAGAACAAAGGCGTGTGGCGGCGATGCTGCTGCTGACGTTACCGGGAACACCGGTGCATTATTATGGGGAGGAAATCGGCATGAAGGGAGTCCCCATTCCCGGTGAGCATGCCGTCGATCCGCAGGGCCGCCGCACAGGTCGCAACCGCGACCCGGAACGAACGCCGATGCAATGGAATACGGATCACCACGCCGGATTTTCTACTAATGAACCGTGGTTGCCGATTGCCGAGGATTTTCACACCGCCAATGTCGCCTCACAAAGTGATAATCCGACTTCACTCCTGACATTATATCGCCGGCTTTTTGCACTTCGTCGCGAACGCTCCAGCTTTACCACGGGTCGGCTCGAGATTATCGCGGTCCAGGGGCCTCTCTTGGCGTACCAAAGAGTGGGAAATGAGGAAATTTATATGGTCCTGTTGAACTTTAGCAGCACACCGCAGACATTAAAATGGGATCAGACGTGGGCCCCCCAGGTATGCCTTTCCTCTTTTTTAGACAAAAACCAGGAGAGGTTCCATGCGCCTTTTGAGGTTCGTGGGGACGAAGGCCTCATTCTGAAACAGCAATCATAACGACCTATAGAAGTAGACCATGACTTTTACTATCCAGGGATATTAACAGGTCAAAAGATTTTATAAACCCGTTATAATTTCACCAATCCTTATTCAGAAACTGAGGCACAGAAAATGACCCACTCTACCATTTCTCGCATGGGTGCAAATGAAAAATAATATCGGGGCCATTGAACAAGTCCTATCAGTTGGCATGGGAACCGGTTTGATCGGTTTCGGACTCACGCAGAGAGGCAAGGGGCGCATTCTTCCCATCCTGGTCGGTGGAAGCCTCCTCATGCATGGCTTTTCGAACCATAGTCGTCTCTATGAAGCCCTGGGAATTGACGAATCCTATGGAACTCCCATCCGACATCCCTTGAATAGAATCGTGCATTTTCGAAAATCCATTTGCATCAATCGTCCCGCGGCGGACATCTATGCCTTTTGGCGTGACTTGAATAATCTTCCCCGATTCATGCACAACATCGTGGCTGTGGAGATACTCGATGACACACGTTCGGTTTGGCATGCACGTGGGCCTTTCAATAAAGAAGTATATTGGGAAGCCGAAATTCTTGAAGAACGCCAAAACCAGATGCTGACATGGCGAACAATAGAATCGGAATCCAACCTTGAACACGAGGGAGTCTTGTCCCTGCGACGCGCGGAAGGAAATCGCGGAACGATTCTTTCCTTGGATTGTCGATGGTCTCCGCCCGGAGGGGTATTTGGCGCAGCAATGGCAAAACTCCTTCCCGATGACCCTGCACGGCAGGTAAGCGAAGATCTTCGACGTTTTCGCCAATTGATGGAAACCGGAGAAATTACACGAAACCAGGAAGCCTGCCCGGGCACGGATCGTTCCGGGCTGATAAACAATCTCCGCGATGTCAGTGATGAACTCGGGATCGCAGATCCCGTCGCAACGGCGCACCGTCCCTCCTGATTTCATGAGCAAGGGGACATCGAATGCTGGAGTTTCACTGAGTTTATCATCAGGCCTATCTCATGTTCATGAGAAAACGCCGAATGTGCCGACTTTTTTTAAGCGATAGGAAAATGCCTGCGAAGGGCTGGAAAGATTCTTTATGCGTGCCGTCTGTTGGAATGGGAAACATGATGTCCGGGTCGAAAACGTTTCCGATCCGGAAATAATCAATCCCCGTGATGCCATTGTGCGAGTGACCTTAACTGCCATCTGCGGGTCGGACCTTCACCTGTATGATGGATATATTCCAAGCATGAAATCCGGCGACATCCTGGGTCATGAGTTCATGGGGGAGGTTGTTGAAGTCGGTGCTGCCATCAAGAACCTGAAAAAAGGGGATCGGGTTGTCGTCCCGTTTAATATCGCATGCGGAAACTGCTTTTTCTGCACAAGGAAGTTGTGGTCCTGCTGCGACAATTCAAATCCCAACGCGTGGATGGCTGAAGCGGCCTATGGCCATTCACCCGCCGGGCTGTTTGGATATTCCCACATGCTGGGCGGCTATGCGGGTGGCCAGGCCGAATACGTGCGGGTTCCTTTTGCAGATATGGGACCGTTTAAAATTCCTGTTGGGTTGAAAGATGAAGAAGTGTTGTTTCTATCAGATATTTTTCCGACAGGATATCAAGCCGCCGAGAATTGCGAAATTCAGGAGGGCGATAGCGTGGCCGTATGGGGCTGTGGACCTGTGGGACAATT
>JBGSSO010000178.1:0-7500 GCA_041737015.1 Nitrospirales bacterium | reverse complement strand
GGTAGACTGTCAAATACTTTCTTTCATTATTTATTTTTATTTTTCATCGCGTCAAATTCTTCAGAAAAACTCAACTGACCCAGCATTCCAATTTGTTTAGTGCCCCACAGTCATGAATATTAAAATTTCCGTTGGATTTCTTTTGGAAGGATAACCCAATTATTCCCATACCTTCCGTCAACACTGTCAACAGCATTTATTTCTTAAGTAACTGATCGATTCTAATTAGTTTAGGGAAATTTCTATTGTGGGCCTAAAAATGCCTTGGATGGCGCAACTCAACTACCTAGAAAATATTCTTTTAAATATCCAGTTAGATAGCCAAATTTTCTTTACAAGAAAATTCTCGCAAACAACCAATTTCCGAGTAAAATATTTATTGTATTACCAAGAACCCAATGACCTTGAAGAATGAGGTGGGTTAAAAAATCTGACATGAGGATGCTTAAAAAATCCAATCAATATCATGCCAGCAAGAAATCCACCGATGTGCGCAAAGAAAGCGACCCCTCCTCCTTGATTTCCAAGACTCATACCGCCGCTTAAGACCTGCATTATGAACCATAAACCTAATACCATCGCCGCTGGAACATTAAAGGTACCGATAAACCCATAAGGCACCAAAACCAATACCCGCGCATGAGGATACAGTAATAAATACCCACCTAAAATCCCTGAAATTGCCCCGCTAGCACCAACCATTGGTATCGTTGATTCGGGATCAACCAAGGCATGGCTGAAGGCAGCCAATACCCCGCAAATTAAATAGAACAAAACAAACTTCGTATGGCCCATCACATCTTCGATATTATTTCCAAAAATCCACAGATAAAGCATATTCCCTATTAAATGCATCCAGCCCCCATGGAGAAACATACTTGAGAAAAGCGTTCCATAGGCAGGCAGGCTCACCAGCTCTGGTGGCAACTGAGCATGCCCCAATACGACTGCGGGAATCGCCCCGTACATGTATATAAATGCTTCATTGATTGGCATCGAGAGAGAGATCTCATACAGGAACACCAGACTGCAGGAGACAATTAACGCCACCGTCATCACCGGTGTAATTTCAGTAGGATTGTCATCCCGAAGTGGAATCATGGATTCACCCTCAAGAAGATTCTCTTTAAATAGTCAGAACCGAACAGAGGCGGGAGAATAATCAGGCAGACCGAAAACGGGGTTAAAAAAATTCTGAGAATCACCGTCTAAAGAGATTGAGAAACCTGCAGCATGGGTATGTCCGCCTCCACCATATTTGGCCGCAATATCAGCCACGGAAATCCCTCCGGCTTTTGACCGAAGAGAAAAATACCGGCGGCCATCTTTTTGATGCCAAATGAGACAAAATGGATGCTTATCAGAAAGATGCTCCCCTATTTGGCTGGTTAAAACGGCTGAATGAACAGCGGGAACCATATGTCCTTCGAACGACACCATGGTGACTTCGGTTGCCATCTTTTCAACCAATGCCTTTTCGGATCGCAAAATACCTGTTCCCTCAACAATTAATGTTTCAAATTGAAGGGATTCCCATCGTTCAAATCCAAACGGGTATGACGCCAGCGCCGCACTAATTTCCCGGCTACCGGGAAGTTGCCACCGCCACAAATCCTTATCCTGCACATACTGGAGGAGCCAGGGAACCGGTTGCGTGTGGGCCCATTCCCATGCCAAGACCGCGCCGCTTCGGTTCATATCGAAATACGCAAAAGGCAAATCCTTCAGAGAATCCTGCGCGGTAATATGATGATCTAAAATATACAGACTGGCCACTTGATCTACCAACTCCAATATGGTTTCGCGGTGATAACTAAAATCAACCATCACCACATGTTGGTTTTGCAATCCATCCGGAGGCGGATTCCCATGCTTGACCGCCACATAGCGAGCCTGCGGAAACCGTTTCCAGAGAGCCCACGCTGCGCCAAATCCATCCATGCAATCGGCGTGATACAACACCACGTCCGGTGGATTCTGGTTGGGCAATTCATCAAATTTTGTCATTATCATCTCGCCTCTCGGGCTGAGCTTATCAGTTTTCAATAAATCCGGACAAACCCTCAATGCACTTCCCAAAATGCCTATATGGCTACCGCTCGTGCATTGAGCCAATCAATACATTGCCGAAGGCGACCTAACTCTTTCCAATTGAAATGTAACACCAGACGTGGCAAGTGGGAAATGTGGGGCTCATCCCACTCCTCGGGCAACGCCTCAACTTGCTGAAACTGCCCATCGGTCAAGAGGTCCGAAAATTCCTGGTTCAACTGAGTCAACTCCGCCTGCGAAAGCTGTTGCTGAATCCGGATAACCATCGTCTCTCTCACAATCCGTAGAGAATGATACACCCGGAAAAATTGCTGAATTTCCTTAACCGCGTCCTTTGCCGAATACACGACTTTGAAGAGCGCTAAATCGGATCGATTAATAAATCCGCGAGACAAGAGTTGTTGCTCCAAAAACTCCATCATTCGTTTCCAGTAATCGCCACCAGGGGACTCAATACACACAACGGGAATCGGGTGTGTTTTCCCCGTTTGAATAAGCGTTAACACCTCAAACGCTTCATCTAACGTCCCAAATCCTCCAGGAAACAGAGCGACCGCTTGGCTTTCCTTCACCAGCAACAATTTTCGCGTGAAAAAATATTTGAGATGCACAAGTTTTTTATCATTCGCAATCATCGCATTCGGGGTTTGCTCAAAAGGCAGCATAATATTCACCCCAAAACTATTCTCCCGACCAGCCCCTTCATTCCCGGCAAGCATAATCCCCGGCCCGCCCCCTGTGATCACCATAAAACCACGTTGACTGAGGAGTTTCCCAAATTGGGACGCCAGCTTATAGTTGGGGTCATCCGCTGGGGTCCGGGCTGAACCAAAAATACTGACTTTTTTCACCTCACGATATTGCCGAAATACGCGGAAGGCGTAGCGAAGCTCTTTTAAAGCTCGATGAAGAATCTTGACATCTATGACATCCGTATCCAAATCACGAAGCCTGACCACACTGCCAACCATTTCTTTCAATAAGGCCGTTCGCACATCGGTGTGAGGTCCTGTCCAAAGAGATTTGATTTCGCGTACAATCTCCTCCTCCAACACATTTTTTTTTGCAGAATGGTTGGCATCAGATAGCGTTTCCAAAGTTGTATTTTTACGTAATGACATCCACTATCCTCCAAATTCATCCACGACAAAAACAAGTAAGTGCCAACTGGGCTTTTCCAGAAGCTTCCTGTCAATTGTCGGTCGGCTGTATCAGGATTAAAGGTGTAAGATTTAAAGGAACACCTAGACGTTTTCGGTAAAATACGCTCAGAACTCAAGCTCCCGATTTCATTTACACATCCCATGACTCACTCCCTTCAGACAGTTTCCACACTATGGCGGGCCCTCCCTCAACCAATTGTTGGATTGGCCCCCATGGATGGCGTCACTGATTCGGCCTTCCGCCATATAGTGGCAATACATGGGAAACCTGATGTGGTTTTTACGGAATTTACCAACGTCCATGACATCTGTTCCGGTAGGCTCAAGGCCCTCGACAGCCTGCGATACTCGGAAGAGGAACGTCCCGTCATCGCCCAAATCTACGGGAAGGAACCTGCTTTATTTTACCAAGCGGCCCATGTGGTCTGTGAATTGGGGTTTGATGGGTTGGATATCAACATGGGCTGCCCTTCGAAAAATGTCGCTTCCTCGGGGAGTGGCGCTGGATTGATTCGCACTCCAAATCTGGCATTGGAACTGATAGAGATGGCCCGAAAAGGAATCCAGGATTGGGCCGCAGGCCAGACCCTGGCCCAAATCGGCCTGAAGTCCAAAGCCCTGGAAGCCATTGGCCAGCTCCAGACCGGTCTTCAGTCCTCCCCAATTCGCAAAACCATTCCGTTGTCCGTCAAGACCCGCATTGGCTTCGACAGGAACATAATTGAAGAATGGAGCGCCTGCCTTATCCAGGGAGGCCCAGAGGTCATTTCCATTCACGGCCGCACACTATCGCAAATGTACCGGGGACAATCCGATTGGGAGGCGATTGCCCTAGCCGCAAGCCGAATCCAGCCACACGGCATTCTTGTCCTGGGGAATGGTGACATTCAGAGTCTGGGAGAATCCGCTGGCCGCATTCGGGAATCAGGGGTTAACGGCGTGTTGATTGGCCGGGGATCACTCGGGAATCCATGGGTCTTTCAGGGGATTCAACAGATACGAGAAAGGTTGAAGGCCGGAGAATTCTGTGTTCCCTCGCAGCATGCTCCAACCCTTGAAGAAAAATTCCGGATCATGATCCAACATGCCTCTCTGTTTGAACGGATCCATGGGCCAGAGCGTTTCGTACGCATGCGCAAACACTTAGGCTGGTATTGCTCGGGCTTTCCCTATGCCGCGGCGATGCGCGCGCAACTCGTTCGTACCCATTCCACGACAGATGTTGTCAATTTGGTCAACCAGTACCAGGCTCGTGCCCTAGACAACCAGAACCTGGAAATACCGGCCACCATCACCGCCTCCTAAATGCCCGATCCTCACCTCATCCTGGCCTCCTCGTCGCCTCGTCGAAAAGAACTGCTGACTCTCTTGGGGCTTCCCTTTGAGATCATTCCGCCTGCAATCAAAGAAGAAGTCCTCGGCCAAGAATCACCAGCCAATCATGTACGACGCCTGGCCCTTGAAAAAGCCGAATCCGTGGCCAGTCACTATCCAGACAGCCTTGTCATCGGCAGCGATACCGTCATTGAATTGGATGGCCAGGTCCTGGGCAAACCGGCAGATCTTGAAGAAGCCCAGGCCATGCTGACCCGCTTGCGCGGCCGATGTCATCTCGTCCATACCGGCTTGGCCTTGGTAACCAAGGGCAAACAGATAGAGGAAGCATGGGTAGAAACCGTCAAAGTCTGGATCAAGAACTTCTCACATGCCGCCTTGCAGGCCTATCTGAAAACTCAAGATAGCCTGGGGAAAGCCGGGGCCTATTCCATTCAAGGAAAAGGTGCGCACCTCATTGAAAAAATTGACGGGGATTACCCCACGGTCGTGGGATTACCACTTGGGAAGCTAGCTAAATTTCTTGAAGAAGCCGGAGTTGCCCTTCCCAAGAAGGCCGAAGAAATTTATCGCACTAAACCGTATGCAAATTGGAAAGATTTCTAAGGTCCTTTTGCCGACACAAAGGGACCTCGTCGTATGAGGACGAAACCCCGTCAAAAAGATACAGAATAAACCTGGATTCCCACTTCCGTGGGAATGACGATTAGACCTAGAGCGAATGACACAAAAAAGGCGACTCTCAAATGAATGAGAGCCGCCTTTTCCAAAAATCCAATTTTTGTAAGAGCTACATGAATTTCATAAACTTTTCTTTGGCCTCTTCCATGACCTCTGCCGTAATTTCCGACTGACCCCGCTCTTTCACCAGGCGTTCGATTTCCCTTCGGGCCATGGGTCTGATGAAATCGGGAATATTATCCAATCGTTGCTGTGCTTCCGGCGTCCACTTGATGCCTTCCGTGGAGGCATTTTTGGAATCGTCCATCACCTGAAGGGTCACGGTGGTAAAGCCGCTCTTCCGGGCAAAGGTTTCGACACTGCTCTTCACCATCGGCTGCACAAAGGATGGCAGTTTGGCCAACTTCTCCTGGGCATCCGGGGTCCAGAGCAATTGAGTACCAGCTGGTGGAGCCGAGGTGCCTGTGGCACCCGTCGATCCCAAACCCATTTGGGCAACCATGGCCGAAAAAGGACATCCGCCCCCTTCTGAAGAGGTGCCTGGAGCAGTGGCACTGGCCGGCACTGCCGAGGCGACTGGAGTCGCAGGAGCCGCAGCCGGTTGGCCGCTCTGAATTTTCTCATTCAAATAGGCGGCCATCTGTCCCATGCCAGCCGAAACATTATCCTCTAACCCCCCTCGGGTCATCTCTAACGGTTTAGGCGCTTCGGTTCTCCCGCCTAACTGGACGCCTAAAGAGGAGACCATCTGGGTTTCGCCGGGATTGGTCACCATCGAAAACCGCGATTGGCAGGAGGGGCATTCAAAAAAGACCCCAAGAGAGCCTTCAGCCGGTTTTTCGACTTTTTCAAAAGTCATATAGGTTTCGCATTTGAGACAGACAAATTTCATATCGTTTCCCTTCTTCTGAACGTCGGCGAAGGCCAACGATCGCTTCGAGACGTTACACTTTCCCGTCTAAAACATGTTGATAATCCAACAATGTATGAACTTTTTTGGCAATGTCCTGATATTTCGCCGCAGTGGGATTGTCTCCATCCAGGATCGGTTCCCCCTTATCAAAGGTACGTGCAAAATTCCGATCAAAGGGAATGCGTCCTAGAAGCGGCAAACCCAATGCCTCACACATGGAATCGGTATTCCCCTCAAACAAGGGGTTTTCTTCCCCGCAGGAGGGACAGCGGTACTGGCTCATATTCTCGACCACCCCCAAAATCTCAATTCCCAGTTCCTGGGCATAGGCAATGGATTTTTGCACGACATTCGAGGCCACCTCGGAAGGCGTGGTCACCACCACCGCCCCCGCTAGATCAGGAATGAGTCCCACCAAGAGGGGTGGCTTATCGGCTGCCGCTCCTGGGGGCAGGTCGGCCAACAAATAGTCCAATTCCCCCCACACCATGTCGGAGAGAAACTCCCGAATCACATTCATTTCGGTCAGGCCTAACCAAACCGGGCTCAGATCCATGGGACCTTTCCATCGCACCGGGGCGTTTTCTTGTAGGAGAAAATCCATCGACGCCACTTTGATATTTAAAGGACCGGTCGGCGGCACCGCCCCTTCCGGGGTATCCAATAAGCCCTTTCCACGCATACCCAACATTTGAGGCACACAGGGCCCATTAATATCCACATCCAGTAATCCCACCCGTTGCCCCATACGCGCGAAGGCCAAAGCCAGGTTCACGGTGGTCATACTTTTCCCCACCCCTCCCTTGCCGCTCATCACCACCACCTTGCGGCGAATACCCTTCATCCGAGCCATGACCAGTTTGGTCTGGGCCGAAATCTGCTCCACCACCTTAGCATCGTCGGAATAATGGAGTTTATTCAGAATCGTTTTCAGGTCATTTTGTTGACTCATTGTCTGCACCTAACTGTGAAAGGCAATAGGTAGAAACCAGGAACCACGGTACCACAGCATTTTTTCCAGCGTCAAACCAATCAAAAAACCATCTCCATGAATTCCAGAAATGCGGAATAGCCCATAAAAGAGGTCCATTACAGTTGGCAACGGAAAATGACCAGGAAGAAAGATACGGTTGAAAATGGTTTAGGAAAAATCTTGAAGAAGGGTCACGCCAAGAAA
The DNA here is from genome assembly GCA_041737015.1 of Nitrospirales bacterium. Taxonomy (GTDB): domain Bacteria; phylum Nitrospirota; class Nitrospiria; order Nitrospirales; family UBA8639; genus Nitrospira_E. The sequence goes on along the minus strand of JBGSSO010000178.1, from coordinate 179 downwards.
TCGTAAACGACTGAAATAGTCACGGGTGGATTCAGATAACTCCGGGACAATAATTTCCAAGTCAGCGAGGCAATCACGTAAGATTTCAATTCGTGGTTCATCAAGGTGATGTTCATCAAAGTAATAGGTCAAGCATCCGCCAATGACTGTATCTAACGTCATGAGTTGCCCTTCATGAC
>JBGSSO010000054.1:0-4959 GCA_041737015.1 Nitrospirales bacterium | reverse complement strand
CTCTTCGGACAGTTCTCAAGGATATGCAGCCCGATCAGGTGATTGAGGTGGTGAAAAAGTCAGGTCTTCGCGGTCGTGGGGGAGCCGGGTTCCCCACCGGTGTGAAATGGGGGTTCATTCCTAAGAATCATCCTGGTCCTAAATATCTGTGCTGCAATGCGGATGAAAGCGAACCAGGAACGTTTAAAGACCGGCAGCTCATGGAACGGGATCCCCATCAAATGCTGGAAGGGATGGCCATTACCAGTTTCGCTATTGGCGCACAAACGGCCTATATCTACATTCGAGGAGAATTTCGTTTAGGTGCGAAGATTCTGGAGCAGGCTCTTCAGGAGGCTTATGCGGCCGGGTATCTTGGCGAGAATGTCCTGGGGAGCGGGTTGACGATCAATATATATGTCCACCTTGGTGCCGGAGCCTATATTTGTGGGGAAGAAACGGCACTTCTCGAATCGTTAGAGGGCAAACGGGGCATGCCTCGCTTTAAGCCGCCGTTTCCTGCGACGCATGGGTTGTATCAAAACCCCACTGTGGTGAATAACGTCGAGACAATGGCGAATATTCCTCATATTATCAATCGAGGGGGAGAGTGGTTTGCCTCGATTGGCTCTCCGCCTAAAAGTTGCGGAACGCGGGTGTTTTGTTTAAGTGGACATGTAAAGCGGCCTGGTAATTATGAGACGCCCATGGGCATCACCTTCCGTGAGTTGATTTATGATTTGGGCGGGGGTATGCGATCGGATAAGCCCCTCAAGGCCTTTATCCCTGGGGGAGCTTCGGCTCCATTTCTGACGCCTGACCATTTAGATGTGAAAATGGATTTTGAGTCAGTGGCTTTAGCGGGGTCTATGCTGGGATCTGGCGGCGTCACGGTGATGGAAGAAGGCACGAATATGGTTTGGGCCGCTCTGCGTTTGATGGAATTTTTCTATCATGAATCGTGTGGAAAATGTACACCCTGCCGGGAAGGCACGTCCTGGTTGGTTCAGACTCTTCAGCGAATCTGGAATAAACGAGGGCGTCCTGAAGATATTGGAGTCCTTGATGAACTCTGCGGAAACATTCCTGGCCGGACGGTCTGTGCGTTTGGTGATGCGGCAGTCTCTCCCATTGTGAGCACTCTGCGCCATTGGCGTGGGGAATATGAGACTCTTATTCGTGAGGCTCAAGAGACGATGCCTCGCAACAAGGAAATTCCAGTTTTCACGCATTGAGTGTAACCGAAATGGCCACAACCCCAACCAGCACCACAGACATGATTACGCTGACGATCGATGGAAAATCGGCAACGGTTGCCAAAGGTACGCTGGTCATTGAGGCTGCGCGGCAGGTTGGCGTCATGGTGCCGCACTTTTGCTATCACCCGAAACTGACGCCCGACGCCAATTGCCGGATGTGTTTAGTGGAAATTGAAAAAATGCCTCGGTTGCAAACCTCCTGTAGTACGCAGGTGGCGGAAGGCATGGTGGTGAAATCGGCTTCTTCTTCCGTGGTGCAAGACGCCCGCAAATCGGTGTTGGATTTTATTTTGGCCAATCACCCGTTGGACTGTCCCGTCTGCGATCAAGGGGGGCGGTGCGATCTTCAGGACTTTTCCCATGAATATACCGCGACGACCAGCGGATTTAAGGAACTCAAACGGGTCTTTCCGAAGGAGTATTTCAGCCCGCTGATTGAAACGCAGATGAACCGGTGTGTCCAATGTCTGCGGTGTGTGCGGTATTGTGACCAGGTGATGGATGTCAAAGCCCTGGCGCCCGTGGGACGCGGCACGATGACGGAAATTAAAGCCTTCGGGGCCCATGAATTGGATTGTGAGTTTTGTGGTGGCTGTATCCAGATTTGCCCGGTGGGAGCCATTACCAGTCGACTCTCTATGTATGAATTTCGTCCATGGATGCTGAAGCGGACGGATTCTATTTGTGGCTATTGTGGGGATGGGTGTCAAATCACCTTTCAAACGAAGAATAATGACTTAATCGAAGTGAATTCCACCCACGGGGCCGGCCGCAATAATGGTGATCTCTGTGCCCGAGGCTACTTTGGTTACCATGTCAGCGTTCATCCTGATCGGGTGACGGCGCCTCTCATTCGTCGAGGGGACGCTTTTCAACCTGTGCAATGGGAAGAGGCTTTGGAGTTGGTGGGGCAGCGTTTATTGGAAATGAAAGCCAAGTATGGTCCCGATGCGATTGGCGGGTTAATTACGGGACGATGTACCAATGAAGATATCTATGTGTTTCAGAAATTCATGCGCGGCGTGGTGGGGACCAATCGGATTGATAGTAGTGTGCGGTATGGCCACCTGAATGCCGTGCACGCCATGCAACGAGTGCAAGGCACTCATCGCTGGGCTGTGAGCTTTGACGATATTCTATCCGCAGATACCCTCTTGCTTGTCGGGACCAACATTACGGAAACCAATCCCATTACAGGATTGAAAGTGAAAGAAGCGGTGAAGCGGCGAGGAGCGAAGCTCATCACCATTGAAGCGCTGGAACCGGGTATTGGGAGCATCAGCAATATTGTGAACCTGGCACACCATCATTTGGGCGTCAAACCGACGGCCTATGCCGGGGCGGTTTTGGGCATGCTGAAAGCGGTGGTTGATCAGCAAATGGTGGATCCGGAACTTCAGGCCAACGCCCAGTCTTATGCCAACGACATGACCGCCACCCTGAACGCCCTGTCCTGGGATGCGATTCAAGCGCAAACCGGACTGGCTTCGGAAATGTTTATCCAAGCCGCCCAGGTGTTTGCCAAAGGGGAGAAGGTCGTTATTCTTGTCGGACCGGGAGTCCTGCGATCTGTGGGTGGATTCGGGATGACCATGAATTTGTTGGATCTGTTATTGATAACTGGAAAACTCACCAACCCCGGCTGTGGTCTTGCACCACTGGCGGAAGAAAATAATGACCAAGGGGCCTTTGAGATGGGAGGAACCGGGTCGGTATTGCCTGGTGGACAATCCCTGGGTGACCCGGACGTGCGGAAGCGCTTGGCGCAAGCGTGGGGTCGGCCAATTCCCGATACACCAGGCTCTTCACTCCCACAGATGATTGAAGATGCGCAACAAGGCAAACTCAAAGCCTTGTTTGTGGTTGGTGAAAATCCCCTGGCCTCCTTGCCTCCCTCATCGGGTATTCATTCGGCATTGGAGAAGCTTGAGTTTCTGGTGTGTCAGGAATTGTTTCTCACCGAAACGGCCCAGCACGCTCATGTCGTTCTGCCAGCCTGTTCCTATGCTGAGAAGGACGGAACCTTTACCAACACGGAAGGGCATATTCAGTCAGTACGACAAGCCATTGATCTGGTTGGTGAGAGCCGACCTGACTGGGAAGTGTTTTCCGCGCTGTCGGTGATGATGAATGATCCGATGGAATATGGAGACGTCAAGGAAATTGGCAAAGAGATACATAATCTCCTCCCTGGAACACGCACCTTGGGGCCTGCCCCCTTACCCGCTCGACCTGATTCGACGGTCATCGCAAGATATCTCAAGGCGGACTATCAACGGGATATCGCTATGCGGTATCAATTGCCGGCAAAGGATGCCGCTGATGGTGCTGAAGACATGATCTTGCAGGTTTCGCAATCCTTGTTTCATTCCGGGAAATTTTCGCGAAAAGCCAAAGGCTTACTGCAAGTTGAAGCAGCCGGCAAATTCTATTTGCATCCGGAAGATGCGGCTCAACGCGGTATTGGTGAAGGGGATACCGTGAAGGTGAGCAATCGTGTGGGTGAGGTGGTCACCACGGTCGGACTTCGTGAACGAATCCCTCAAGGGGTCGTGATGTTTCCCGAGCATTTTGATGAAGAGGTTCGCCGTCTCTTGTCGTATAGTGTTGATTCGGAAACGCAGGTGCCCTATTACAAGGTGGCTCGCGTTCGGGTTGAAAAAGTGGTGGGAACATGAGGCGGTTCTCAGCATGTGGGTCGGTATATAGAGGAGAGGAGTGAATCCGGCATGGATACGGGAATTCGATTAGCCTTAACGTTAAGCCAAATTGGCGTGGTGATGGTGGCGGTGCTTTTAACTGTCGCAGCGCTCACCCTGTTGGAACGCAAGGTGTTGGGTTGGATGCAGGATCGGATGGGACCGATGGAAGTCGGGCCTTATGGCATCTTGCAGCCGGTCGCCGACGGTTTAAAGCTCTTTTTTAAAGAAGACATTATCCCAGCCGGAGCGAATAAGTTCATGTTTAGCATGGCGCCGGTGTTGTCATTGGTGCCTGCCCTCATCGGATTCGCGGTGATTCCGTTTGGCCCGGATTGGACTATTGATGTCGGCGGCGTCAACTTTAAACCCTTTGTGATTACCGACATCAATATCGGCGTACTCTATATCCTGGCGTTTGCTTCAATCGGGGCATACGGCATTATTTTGGGCGGGTGGTCATCAAACAGTAAGTATTCCCTCTTGGGAGGCTTGCGGTCTGCGGCCCAGTTGATTAGTTACGAATTGAATGTGGGGCTTTCAATTGTAGGCGTGCTGCTCCTTTCAAGCTCCTTGAGTCTCGTGACAATTACCAATGCCCAAGCGGGAGGATTTTGGAACTGGTACTTTTTCGGGGGAGGGGGTTTTCCCCAGGCCGTGGCGTTCATCGTGTTTATTATTTCCGCGGTAGCGGAAACGAATCGAACCCCGTTTGATTTGCCGGAAGCGGAAAGTGAGTTGGTGGCCGGATTCTTTACGGAATATAGCGGCATGCGATTCGCCTTCTTCTTTCTGGCCGAATACGGCAATATGATTTTGGTGTCTTGTGTGGCCACCGTGTTGTTTTTTGGTGGCTGGCATCCTCCCTATACAGGCACTCTTATGGAGTACATCGGACTGGGCCATCTCGTCTGGCTTGAGGGCATCATGTGGTTTGTCCTCAAAGTGGCGTTTTTCCTCTTTTTCTTTTTTTGGATCCGGGCCACATTGCCGCGATTACGATATGACCAGCTCATGCGGTT
>JBGSSO010000052.1:0-4079 GCA_041737015.1 Nitrospirales bacterium | reverse complement strand
TAGGCTCCTCCCACAAAAACGACTCCACCAACCATATTCCCCGACACAACCCATATCTGATTCCAGATAAAACCGGCCCACGAAATATCCGTGCCATGCGGAAGGAATAAGGCAATGCCCAAAAGCGACTGATTGGCAATGCTGTGTTCAAACCCGCTTCCGATGAATGCAAACAGGCACCAAAAAATCAGCATGATCTTCGCGGCATCATTGGTCGTACGGGCAGCTGTCCACACCGCCAAACAGACAAGCCAGTTACAAAGAATCCCGCGTATAAACAGCTCCCACATCGGGAGGTTCATTTTAAGCGCGGCGACTTTGAGCAGCAGATCGCTTTGCGGAGCCTGTCCCATCACGCCTGATTGTGCGACCAGCCAGGCCAACCCCAATGATCCGCCGAGATTGCCCACAAACGACCAGAAAAAAATCAACAGGACATGTTTCATCGTGATGGCTTTGGCCAGAGCACCAAGGGCACATATCATATTGTTACCGGTAAACAATTCCGATCCCGCAAAGATGACCAGTGTGAGCGCAATACCAAACGACACGCCCATCACCAATTTCAACCCGGCAGATCCCTGAGCCCCAAAAGGAGCACCGACACTGAAGATCAAACAAATCCCAAACCCCAGATAAATGCCTGCCAGAGCGGATAAGACCAGGTATCCGATGGGATTACTTCGGAAGTAGCCCACTTTCTTCTCTGCCAGTTGAACCATCCGTTCGACATCCACCGTATGCATGACTCTCTCCTTATTCTGTTATTCCGTGATCGGACCAAAAAAAAGCGCCAACTGCCTGAACCAAGACCGGATTCTTCCGCCTTGCCAGAGCAGTGGCGCCTTTGCCACTTTCCCCACCGTTCACTCCTCGAATGATGGAGTATGATTTCTTGTTCGTACCGGATTCCTAAACCGTTCGTTTCGGAAGGTTCTCGGCTCGATACGTTAGTTCCCTGAACCCATCACCCCTTGTTTCATATTGGACTAAAAAAAAACGCCCAATCCCTTGAAAAGGAATTGGACGATCATTGTCCACAAACACGTCTTTGCTGAATAACCAGCAACATCATTGTTGCCAATCAAATATTTACCAGACATACCAGCCCCTGTCAATCAGGGCTAAAGACCCATTCAATCGGGTAAGGTAGAATTTAACAGCGAAGTCCCACCCAAACCGGATGCACTAGGAAGTGGTGTGTGTGAGGAAGGCCGCGGCGACTAAGACGCCATTATAGGTGCTATGGAGAGCGATTCCCGGTGCAAGAGTTCCGGTTCGAAAGCGTATCAGGACAGTCAGCGAACCAACCAGCGAAACGGCCAATAGCGCCGGCCAATACTCAAGAACTTTTGGCATATGTACTGCAACAAAGACCATCGTGGTTATGAGACCAGCCGCACCCGGTCCCCAGGATTGCGACAATCCGGTAAACAAGAACCCACGGAAGAGGACCTCTTCTACAATAGGAAACAAACCAATAAACATGAAGGCCCATACCACCTGTAACGGAAGAGGCGCCCTGATCATGGCATCAAAGAGCGATTGAGGAAGGTCGTCCGATGGAAGCGGAAGCACAGCATATTCAGTGCATGCGACAAATGCTAAACCCATGGCCAAACCCAGTAAGGCATACAGCCATAGATTCCGGAAATCACAGGATTTCCCAAGAAGTTCCCAGAACCAGGCGGCATCCATGGATGGGGTCGCTCGATTTGTCGCCATTTGTATCGAGACCACCATGGCTCCCATCGTTCCCAAACATAGAGACAGGGGTAGTAACCAAATTTCCACATACCCGGATAATGTGTCGGATCGCATCCCGATTTCTATTCCCTCGACGACACCCCCAACAAACGAAACCATGAAAATACCAAGGGCCTGAACAACATAGAAACATCCGACGATGAGGAACGCCGACCATGCACCCCACCAGGGCTTCAAGCGGGTTGGAGCTTGGGCTAAGGACTCATTAGATGAGAGGACCGGGAGAGGCATATTGTTCTTTCGGGTGTTGGCTCAATTTCTTGATGTCTAAACCAGACCGATCGTGTGAACAGAGGCCACCCAGTCGCCCAACTGGCCCACCTCGGCCCTCACCCTAATCTGGAACGCCAAAACCTTTACTTCGAAATGTGCTCCCCTATATGGATCAAACTACTCTCTGGGCATGATAAAAACCCCCCATTCCAATTCGGCAAAAACAGTCGCCAACCGTTCACGAACAGGTCTTTGTTAAATGAAGAGCAACGACATCGTTGCATTAGGATCATTCGCACCAGACGAAGGAGCACTTGTGATGTTGGCTGGAAAACGTCAGTTCACAGGAGTGTTATCGAAATGGCTTAGGGCTTGTCTATTTGCCGCAAGAAAATGTAGGAGGTCGTGGAGCTATCCCTCCATGGCTGACGATTTTTTATCAGATAGTTCACGAAACGCCCCAATTAACTTGAGGGCCACACTGGAGTAATTGTTAATAGCCTGAGCATCATCGCCTAGATCAAGGTAGGGGGTATACCCCTCGCTCCTAGCGAGTTTTTCCTTGGAGGGTCTGTTGAATCCCATCGACCATTGGGAAAAACTCCGGTTTTGGATCGGCCCTTCAAATAACACCGCTATTCGGCTATGGCGAGAATCCTGCCGAATGACTCCAAGCATATTCCTCACCTGGTCCTTGGGTCCCTCAAGAGCTTGAATAAACGACCCGTCGCAATGGAGTAACATGCCCGTGATTCCATGTTGCGTGTTTTTCTCTCGTGCGTGTTTCAACATCGCAAGTAACTCGTCTTCTTCAATTGGCCGTGTTGCTGCACTGGCATAAATGATTTGATACAAGTCGTTTTCCATGATCCCCAGTCTCCCTCAAGTCGTCAAATTATCTCAGGCAAAACGCTCTTCCCATTTGAGGGTGAAAGCCTAAATTGCTGAACATAACGGTCGAAGGCCATCGCCTCTGAATGATGGAAAAAGCCACCATATCAGAGCTTTCTAAAATATGAAACAGGGAATACACGAAGGGGAAAATTCTCGAAAAAGGAATGGAGGAAGGCTGATTGAAAACTGATTAGATTAGATAAACCTTCTATTGGGAAACTGAGGAGGTTATACAGGAATTAGTGCTTGAGGGAAAACACAAAACGATCAAGAGCATTCAAGTCAGGAAAGACGATGATGTTTTCCTGTGAGAATACTTCAGCATGCGCCTGGACCCCTTGTCCTCCCACCCCCACGGGAGACAGCGGGACAACATTACCTGCTAATTCTTGTGCCAAGGCGCGGGCTTCGTCCGAAGACCCCATCATTGTCACAGAAAGTAACACACAGGTGGGACGGTTCCGATGGCAATAGGCAGCCAATTCAGGAATGGGCAAATTGGCTCCCAAATAGTACACTCGACAACCCCGTGCCCGGCAGACATAAGCTGCCGTCATAGCCGCGACTTCATGCCACTCATTCGTAGGACAGGCAACGACGACCACAGGCCCCTCATCTGATGTTTGAAACTGGTTCATGGCCGAAAAAATCTTTTGTTTGATTTGATTGGAGGCATAATGTTCTTGGCCGACCCCAAGCCTTCCATCGTGCCACAGCTGCCCCACCTGTTCTTGTAACGGAAGCAAAAAACGATGCACCGCTTCCTCAAAAGGAATCACGGCTAAGGCGCCATTCAGTTTCCGTTCAAAGCCCGCCCGATCATTCTCCTCTAATGCCTGTGCTAATTCGATAACCAACCGTTCAGACGGTGGTGGCTCACGGTAGGTTTCCACAAATACCCGCTGAGCCTGTTCACGGAGATGCTCATGCCCCTGTTCAGACAATTCTCCAATGGTGATCCCCTGGTCTACCTGAGATTTGAGATAGCGAAACAACACCACATCGTCATCCGTATACAGGCGATAGCGATTATCTCCCCGAATGGGTGTCACTAGACCGTAGCGCCGCTCCCAGGCTCGTATGACATGAGGAGAAAGGCCGGTAAGCTTTGAAAAACGATGGATTCGATACATTGGCATTAGGTATTTATATCAATATGTATAATGTATGTCAAACTATATTACAACAAAACTATTGACAAACAT
>JBGSSO010000021.1:0-4745 GCA_041737015.1 Nitrospirales bacterium | reverse complement strand
GGCCCACTAATCTGGATTAATCGTTAAACAGGTTCGATTATTGGCTAGGACTACATCCCAACTCATTCGAGTAGGAATGCCAAAATACACGTGGCAGAATATTAAACAAAGATAAAACCTCGTGGCTCAATGAGGGACAGAAGGAGTCAACGCAACTTGAAGCGCTTGCGCCATATCCCCCATTAATACCGGCTTGGGCAAATAAGCTCGAAGACCCATCGCCAAGGCTTTGTCTTCATTCATCGTGTAACTAAACCCTGAACACAAAATAACGGGGAATCCTGGGCGCATGCTCATTACTTGACGAGCCAGCAATTCTCCCGTCATGCCTGGCATGGTTTGATCCGTCACAAGTATATCAAATTGATCAGGATTCTCTTTAAACGCCTGCAGCGCTTCAGGACCACTAGTAAATACGATTACCATGTAGCCCATACCTTCCAACATATCCTTGGCCCATTTGGCGATAGACACCTCATCATCCACAAACATCACAGTTCCCTTCCTACAATAAGAAGGTGACCTTGACGGGACCTGCTGAACTGCGACTGGAAGAGAGGAACAAGGGAAATAAATGGTAAAGGTCGTGCCCATGCCTTTCTGACTATCGACCCGAATCACACCGCCATGACTGGTCACTATCCCATGAATAACGGCCAGTCCCATCCCCGTTCCTTCCCCAACATCTTTAGTGGTAAAAAACGGATCAAAAATTCGTTTGGTAACATTCGGTGACATTCCTTGTCCGGAATCAGCAACTTTCAGCCGGATATATGGTCCCACATGCAGCCCTTGAACAAAAGAAGCCGTCGTTCCATCAACCGCTACTTCATCTAATTTTACCGTCAACCTTCCGCCCATCGGCCGCATCGCATATTCCGCATTAGCCCCCAAATTCATGACCACTTGATGGATCTGAGTCGCATCAGCCAGAACCGGCGCGGAAATTGGTTGAAGCTCTGCCTGTAGGGAAATCGTCGACGGAAGAGAAGCACGAAGAAGGTTTAACGCCTCCTCCACAATCGGCTGTAAATGCATCACTTTTTTTCCCGATTCATTTCGCCGGCTGAAAGTTAAGATTTGTCGAACAAGATTTTTGGCGCGATAACCTGCTCGTAAGACTTCTTGTAGACGTGGCAACACCGGACTTCCTACCTCAATTTGAGTCATAGCCAGTTCGGTGTAGCCAATAATGGCGGATAAAATATTATTAAAATCATGTGCAATCCCACCGGCCAAGGTCCCCATCGCCTCCATTTTTTGGGCTTGACGGCGCTGCTCTTCACTTTTCAACAGGGCTTCTTCTGTCTGCCGTCGCTCGGTTAAATCGCGGAGAAACCCACTAATAATAGTTTTCCCTTGTGATTGAACAGCCGTAATCGCCAATTCAAGGGGAAACTCATGGCCATCACGATGTAACCCGGACAATTCAATCCGTTTATTTAAAATAGCACTGACCTCTGAAGTGAGATAGTGTTGAATTCCCTGTGGATGGGCATCTCGATACTTCGGTGGGATAATAGTAGATACGACTTGTTGCCCTATGATTTCCTCTCTGGACCATCCAAACATGCGTTCGGCCTGTGAGTTCCACCCAATAATATTGCCATCTTCATCTAAGGTGACGACCGCATCAAGAGCAGTATCCAGAATGAGCCGTGTTCGTTCTTCGCTTTCCCGTAGGGCCATTTCTGTCTCTTTCCGTTGCATAAACTGCCCAATCTGGCTTCCAACTGACACCATTTGGTGCAACAAGGCTTCATCCGGCTCCTGGATTTCACGGCTAAAAAACTCCATTACTCCAAGAATGGCCTCACCAAGCCTGATAGGAAAGGCGAATGCCGCATGTAACCCTGCCTGGGCGGCCATTGGTGCACGAGGAAAATTAGGATCCTTGACCGCATCAGGAATCCATATCGGGTTGCCCGTCTCCCAGATCCGTCCAGGCAGGCCAACTCCCTTCGAGAAGGACATGCTTTGTGTCACAGAAACAAATTCAGAAAACCGTTCATGGGAGGTTCGCCAGACTTCCACACAACACAGGATTTTTGTTCCAGGCTTCACTTGCCAGAGTACTCCCACTTGCCATCCTAAACTTTCACAGACAGCCTGGAGAATTTCTGGAGTGGCTTGTTGAATAGTCGTGCAATCGGCCAACACCCTGGCGATCGCATATTGTGCGGCTAACCGGCGTTCAGCTAATTTTTGTTCCGTCTCATTCCGTAATAAGGCTGTGAACAGCCGCTGTCCCGCTAGCGGAACCTCAGTCAAGGTCAACGACAGAGGGAAAATAGTTCCATCTTTTCTTCGGGCATTGAAATCTTTCTGCAAACCACCAATACGTTTCACTCTCGATTGCCGATAGGACAAGACAAAAATGTCCCACACGTCTTGTTCTGGGGAAATAATCAGATTTCTAAACGGCATACCTATTACCTCTGAGGCTTGCCAGGAAAACATCGCTTCCGCCGCTTCGTTAAATGTTTCGATCTTTCCACAGTCGTTGAATGTCACAATTCCCTCGCCCGCACTCGCTACGACTGTTCGAATGTTTTCTCGATCTTCAGGCACGTGCTGCCTGGTGGCATTATTGCCTCGAACAAGGATAAACCCGACTACCACCATGATCCCTACTTCCAATAATCCAATAGCTCCTCCAACAAGAAAATAGGGAAATTGGATTTCCTGGATATTGATTTTCGCTATCACTCCCAGAGGAAAACCTGCTAAGGGTTGGTAGGCTGCCAGGACCATATGCCCACGACTATCAGGAAAAATTTGCGTCCGGCTTTCGCCGGATAAATACAATTGATATGGAGAAGGACTCTGCCCTGGGAGAAGGAGTGGTTGGGATATTAGTGAATGGCCCAGAGGTGGACCAGAAAAACCCTGCCCCCCATTTTCATGCCGGCGAACAAGAAGCACCTCCCCTGTTTGCCCAAAATGATGTTGATCCTTCAGAGAATCAAATAGCTGTTGAATGCGATTGGCGAAGAACTCTTGAGGCATTGCCCCTTCGTCCCACCCAGGAGTCAATTGATTCATGGCTTCTAAGTGATGAACGTGTACCCTGGACAGATAAGTCAGTCGATCCTTTTCATCTTCGAACGCTTTAAAATAAAACCAAATAAACACAAAAACGCTAAGAGACAGGATGAATGCTGTCAACATCAGAACAATTTTTAGGGTTCTTTGCTGATCAGGAAACATTAAGCACCGGGAATGGAACAGAAGAGAAAGGAAGTACGAGCAGCAGGGCTACAGAAACCATGTGTGAAAGCACGAGGAAGAACGTCAAAGAGAATCAATGATTCCCTCCCTCAACCAAATGGAAGAAGCCACCAACCATCCACAAAGTAAAGATAATATCCTATGCTTTTGCGTAAAAAATGTCTATCTAGAACTCCAACATGGAAGGATGATTGCGGAAGGAAGACAGAAGCCCTGCTCAGGGTTATACAACCCCATTGAACATTAAGACCTAACCATCTTGAGGAAACTGTTCTGCCACCCGTCCAGCAACTATATGGGGCAGGAATGATTTACTGAGTGCGGAAGTGGATACGGAGTGAGACCTCACCATCGATTGGTTCATCGCCATTCATTTGAGGTAAGAACGTCCATTGTTTGAGAGCTGCCAATGAGGATTGAGTGAGCTCTCGATGCGTGGCAGGTTGAAGGATCACGACCGTCACCTCGGAAGATTTACTAACCAAAATTCGAGCTTTAAGCCAATCATCTAAAACCTGCCCATCTAAGGCAGATGGCACTGTCGGCCAGGGTGTTCGTTGAGGGACTGGCCCAATTTGTTGATCTTTATTGAGGCTTAGCCCATGGACATGGACGGTGTCGAGGGTTTCCACCTGTATGTCTTCCTCATGGTCAGATTGATGCGTCGCGAAATCCGATTGGGCCGGATAGGAAAGCGACGGACCACTCAGAAGCCAGAGCACGTGCATGCAGAAACCAAGGTTCCGGAAAAGGCTCATAGACTTACGCACCAAAGAAGAATTGCCCGCGAAAGAAAAATGATCGCGGCATATTAGCATGTGCCACACCAAGCCCAATACTCCCCTCTCCATCATTTAAAAACACATGTTGGTCGAGCAGATTAATGACATCAAACCCAAGCAACAGTTTATATTTATCCCACAGAGGAAGCAGATGCTCAATGGAAAGATTATAGGTGGTATACGACGGGCTATGGGTGGCATTAGTCTTTCCTCCCCCGTCTGTTGTCCGCATCCCTGACCCAAATAACATTTGCCCAGTGATAGTTGTTTTCGTGAACGGACGATAAGTTAGGACAGCTGAACTGGTGACCAGTTGCATATGATCACAATATACTCCACTGCTGGAATTGATATCATTAATTTCCTCCTGCTCTAACAACATAAAACCTGATTGAAGTTTTTTCCCTCGACACTGGCCCCATGCGACATTCCCACGCCCATACAGATTTTCTAAAAACTTGGCTTTCACAGCCAGATCGATTCCACGCTGCCAACCACGTTTAAACGCAAAATAATTAAGGAGCGGGGTTGTTCCGAATTGTCCGGCGTCGGATAAATTTTTACTCAATTTATAATAACCGGTCAATTCTATTGACAATGAATCCCCCAAGGCATGGGCAGAACCGACCTCAAAATAATGAGCCCGTTCGGGTTTCACCGTGGTATTTGTCAAATTCTCTGGCTCCGCCGTAGTTCCCACCGTGTTCAGTTGAAGAAAAGGCACACTTTCTA
>JBGSSO010000378.1:0-7720 GCA_041737015.1 Nitrospirales bacterium | reverse complement strand
CAAAAGAATTGCCTCCGGAGGTCGTGGCGCGATTGGAGACCGCTGCAAAGCTTCGCACGCAAGGAGATGCCATCTCCGTGATTCTTGCTGATGTGATCGACTTTCATCGCCGGGAAGAAAAGCCCATGTGGTGGAGAATGTTTGACCGCGCCACCGCGACCGCCGAAGAACTCCGCGACGACCAGGCCTGCCTCGAAGGGATCTGCGTCGTTGGATCCCCCATGCCCGAAAAACTTTCGTTGGTCCAAACCTATACCTTTGATTTTTCCCAGGAATGCAAACTTGCCGCCGGGGATACATCCAAAGTGATGTTCACCCATAACCTGAATGCGAAATTCACCCTCTTGGAGCTGGATGTGTCCGCAGGGAGACTGGCTCTCAAAATTGGCAAGAAGGGTCTAACCGAGAAATGCGCAGGCCTATTTCCTCAACAGGGTTCACTACTTCCGGACGAACATGTCTCGGCCACGGCTATTCAGATTGCCCTGACTGAAGTGGTTGCCAGGCACGTATCAAATAACCTCGATGCCCCAGTGGCCGCCCTATTGAACCGTGTGCCACCCGTCACACCGCTGCAACACGCGGGTGAAACGCCAACCGAAGCCGCCAAACGGATTGCCGGTTCAATGGCCGGTGGATGCCTGGTTATTCAGGGGCCTCCCGGCACGGGAAAAACGTTCACCGCCTCACAGGTCATCACGAGGCTTCTCGCTTCCGGCAAAAAAGTCGGTGTCGCATCCAACAGTCACAAGGCCGTGATCAATCTTCTTTCCGCCTGCGGCGACGCTGCCAAAGAGAGTGGTTCTCAGCTCCACGGAATAAAAGTCGGAGGGGACGCCGAAGATCCCTTGTTTACCTGCAACCCCGGTTTGCAATACCTCAAAGACACCAGCACCGCGCACCAGTCCTACACCGGCGGCGTGGTCGGCGGAACGGCTTGGCTCTTTACCAGGCCTGAGTGGGAAGGCGCACTCGATTTCTTGTTCGTCGATGAAGCCGGACAGGTGGCACTGGCCAACGCCTTGGCGATGGCTCGATGCGCGAGGAACCTTGTTCTCCTCGGTGATCAGATGCAGCTCGAACAACCCGTGCAAGGCTCCCATCCCGGCGATGCGGGCCTTTCCGCCCTGCAGTATGCGCTCAAGGACATGGAGGCCAGCCAACCCGATTCCCCTATCATGCATGCCGTAGTACCTCCAGCCTACGGGCTTTTCCTCGGCGAATCCCGCCGGATGCATCCGGCCGTCTGCCGCTTCATTTCGGAGAGCATGTATGAGGGCCGACTTGGATCCCATCCCGACTGCGCCCGACAGCGAATCATCGTCCCACCAGGAGCCAACGGCCTCATCCCCTGCGAAAGCGGGATCCTGTTCAGCGGCGTG
Organism: Nitrospirales bacterium; assembly: GCA_041737015.1. Taxonomy (GTDB): domain Bacteria; phylum Nitrospirota; class Nitrospiria; order Nitrospirales; family UBA8639; genus Nitrospira_E. The sequence goes on along the minus strand of JBGSSO010000378.1, from coordinate 6,338 downwards.
GAGCACGATGGCAATATCCAGCAGAGTGACGAAGAGGTTGAACGGGTCACGGCGATGTACCACGCACTCCATGGACGTCTCTACACCGACAAAGATGGCGTCACCAAGCCACTAGACTTGGAGCACTTTCTTTTCATCGCCCCCTACAACGCTCAGGTTCGCGCGCTTCAGGTCGCGCTACCCGACGGCGCACGAGTTGGAAGCGTTGACAAATTTCAAGGGCAGGAAGCTCCTGTCTGCATTCTTTCGCTCTGCTCCAGTTATGGTGAATACGGTTCACGCGGACTGGCCTTTATCCTTGACCGAAACCGTGTGAATGTGGCCATCTCCAGAGCGCAATGTCTTGCCGTGGTCATTGCGGATCCCCGAATCGCCGGCACACTTCCCGGCTCCCTGGACGAGATGAAACTCATCAACCTGTTTTGCAAATTGACTGATGCGGCCATTGGCTAACGCTTTTTTCTGGCAAACCCCAAGATGGATTCCCTCAAATTACAAAGCTGTAAGGCCAGAGCCATACATTCTATTTAATCCTAAGAAACACTCTCATGGAGAATGAACATCGGTGACGATTATGGTGGTCCCACATTTTGCCGATACAATACCTAATTTTTGTTGAGAGGAAGACGTGCCCAACACCTTAGCCCACATCGGCGTGCAAGGCCTTCTGAATCAGGCCGTCAAACCTGGGAGCGATCCTAAACTGGTGTGCCTGGGTTGCTTGCTTCCTGATCTCCCATGGATCTTCCAAAGAATCCTGATGGGAATCCTGCCGGGAAGCGATCCTTATACCATTCGACTCTACTGTATCGCGCAAGCATCTTTATTCGTCACGTTGATGCTATGCGGATCCTTGGCCTTCCTTTCACAAACGCCTAAACCCGTGTTCATGATTCTCGGAGTCAACGTCCTCCTTCATCTCGTGCTTGATGCGCTTCAAACCAAATGGGCCAATGGAGTCCATCTCTTTGCCCCACTGTCATGGGACTTATGGAATGTGGGGTTATTTTGGCCGGAAAGTCTTCCAACCTATATCATGACCGGGGTTGGCTTATTCTATATAGGATGGCAATGGCGAACGGGGATATCACAGCCTCTTCCATTCTCGCCCCTGTCACCTCTCAAAGTGGCGATATCGGCGTCGTTACTCTTACTGTATTTCGCACTGCCTTTCGTCCTTTTAGAAGGACCTCGACACGCCAATAACCATTTCGTCCAAACACTTGAAGAAACGGAGGCTCGTCCAGGACGTCCTCTGGAATTGGATCGACCATCCTATGTGAAAACCCCTGCAGGCGATATGATTGGCCTATTCAATGGTGAAGAAATCAGAACCACCACAGAGATTCTGGATCACTCCGCTACCGTTTCGATTCGTGGTCGTTTTGTGACGGCAAGCCAACTTGAGGTACTTGAATTTCATGAACATTCCAGTTGGTTCCGTGATACGGGCAGTTACCTGGGTATCCTTCTACTGTTTGGCATGTGGGTGGGAGCTTTCCTGAAACAAGGCCTGTTCCCCTCTTCAAGCAAATTGGGGAATCATTCCATTTAACAACAAGAAAAAGCGACCAACCAGGCTGGCAAGGTCACTATTTCTCTTTCATGATATCGGGAGAGGGCACATCAATGGTGAGTTTGGCAGGAAAGAGAGTGTGTGTGTCGAAGCGGTGTCGGACTTCCTGAAGGAGCGTTTCGATGCGAGGCTCGACCATGCCTTCGTAAGATACCCTCCCATTCGTTTCCACCATGATGGGTTTGGAAAAATCTACCAGGTCCTGATTCAGAAACAGGGTATAGCGGCGAATACGATTGGTACTCACCACGATCTTGTTGGGAGCCGTGACTCGCGCGTGTAATTTGGCGTACACCCCTCCCGTAATAAATTCATCACGGCTGTCAATCAGGTTTTCGGTAAAGGCGGCAATCTGTTCCGTGATATCGATCCGCACCCACGAGAATGGCGTGAGATGGGTCGCATCCCGAACCAGCGAAAGGCTCCGTGGCAGTGGCATTCGTTGTTGGGCATCAAACCAGGTCATCAGTTCCGGCAGGGCCTGCTTGGGGAAGAAATGCCCTCCCGCATGGGGATGCGTCCAGGTATGCTCCTGGTAATGATAGGGAATGCCGCGACGCTCCATCTCTTTCACCAGATCGCGACTCAACTGCACGGGCATAATCTGATCTGCCGCGCCGTGAATGACATAGACGGGCGTGTGGGCCAAGTTTTCGACGAAGGGAAACAGCACATCATCAATACCACTGGCCATCGGCGCGATACCCGCAAAGCGATCCGCATGGTGCATCCCGATAATCCAGGTTCCAATACCGCCATTGGACATGCCGGTGAGAAAGATCCGATCCGGATCGATATGGTAGTCCTTTTGAACCTCATGTAAGACCTGTAAAACCAGTTCTTCGCCGTATCTGGTCCACCATGACCCCATGGTCACCGACGGACATGCCAGAATGTATTTTTCACCCAGACGTGGAATCCAGCGATCCAGATAGGCTTCACCGGTAAACCCTGCCCCATGCAAACACAGAATGAAGGCCATAGGCTTTTCAGGTGAATAGGAAGGAGGAACATACAAGGCATACTCGGCATCCTCTCCTCTCATCCGAATAGAGCGTCGGGATTGGGCACCAACCGGTTGAGTCTCATACCGGGTGGGCTGCTGAAGAATGTTTGAAATGGATTCAACGTTGGCTTCAGGCATATGTTGAATGTCAGCTAACAGCTCTTTGGCTTTTCCCGGAGAGTCTTCCTCCACATATCCTTTCACCAGAGAGGACAAGTCCCGATCAGAAGTCTGTGCGGTTTGGTCTCCTGCCGGTTCCGGAAGTGGATGAGCCCAACTCTGCAGAGCCACCAGACACAGCACCAGGGATGGAAACAGCGCTAGGAAATTTTTTATACCGTACAACAGAAATATCACCCTTCCAATTTAGACAATGGAATTTTTCAGATCATTGAGAATTCGTTGTCTAATCCTCTCATATTTTACCGGACATTCCTATTGGCTCAGAGGCAGAGTCGACGGCAAGAAACTCTGAAAGCTTCAAAGGAAAAGAAAACGGAGATTATGCGGGATTTTCGTAGAAGATATAGGGAGTGGAGTAATCGCTGAATTCAAAATAGACTTTTTTCTCGCCGGGATCTTGTATGCTGTTCAGATTGGCATCCAGGACACCATAGCCAAACCGGTACGCCCGAGGAAGATCATCTTGCGTTCCCATGGCCGTCGTCAGTTTATCGATTTTGATAAAGCGCTTGACCAGCTTCTCTCCGCCATAGACTTCTAACACCCCGTCGGTGCCGGTCCAGTTCTGGACAGCCCGCCCGAATTTATTTTGTGTTTCCTGTGTACAGGCCACGAGCAATGGCAAGGCAATGATCCAAAGGTAATATTTCATCATTTCTCCCTCAGTTTCAGATGAAGGGGGTCTGGTCTGACCGGGAGGCTATGGGATTCTGCACGTCTCGCTTCCCGTGCAAAGCCGGGCACTCGTTAATTTCTGGCGGCAGATTGGCGATAGGCCTCCCGCACGGCCTCTTTGCCATGAACGCGTTCCAATCGCCGGACGATAAAATGACCGCGCGCCATATTTTGAAAATGATCCATAAACAGCAAATTGATGGTGGCTCCCCCTGCGGCCCCCAACAACGGGATCGCCTGGGCTGCAGCTTTTTCTGATACCTGGATACTGTACCGTGAGGCAATTTCAGACAGAAATCGGACCAATGCCGGCGCGCCTGATCCCGCTAAGCCACGTTCAAGAAGATACCTGCCCGCTTCGGTCATCGCACCCGCCAACGCGGCCCTCACCGCAAAATATCCCGTTTCCGCCCCGTCATCCGCTTGACTGGTGCCCCCCATGGCGAAGACCTCCAAACAGGCCAGCTTGCTCCCGGTCTCCATAATAGGTTCTCCCTCACTTCTCGCGATATCGGCGATGGATCGCAACATCAGCGTCGTAGAGATCGGCAATTCTACACTCAATGCCATGAGCCCCATCGCTCCCCCGATTGCACCACTGACGGTCGTCAATACTCGGTGAGCCCCATTGGCAGGTTCACCCCGATACCGTTCATCTATACTCGAAACGGCCAGGTCTAAGGCTTTGGTCAAGGCTTTTTGCGTGGTCGTCAGAAGTTTGTTGGAGAATCCCTCGGGCAGCATGGTGATGGCCCTTTCGACCGGCCCTCCGATGAGATTCGTGACTTTGGCGGCAAAGCTGGGGTTTTCTAAGAGATCTACTGCTAAGGCTAAATCCTGCTCGTCGACTTTATTAAGAGTGGTCATGAGCGCAATCTCCCCGGTTTCTCTGTGCAGCACACGATTGGAGTATTATATATGGTTATGGATAGCAGACACCGTCAACCTGCCTGTTGTTGATGACTAAGCAGACCCTTACTGTCGTGGCTCAACCGTTCCCGTGACGAGCCAATCATTCCCGAGCTTTTTGAGTTGGCAATCAGCGAGCGGCCATGCCCGATTAAGCCTTTTCGGCGACTGTCCGCCGATGAGGCCAATGGCATCCTGCCCCCCGAGCAGCATTGGAGTCAGATACAATCTTACCTGATTCACCAGTCCTTGTTGAAACGCAGCAGCATTGACCGTTCCCCCTCCCTCGATGAGCACAGAGGTGAGACCCTCTTTCCCTAATCGGGATAGACAGGCCTTCAAGGAGACGCGTCCGGCTTGCCCAGGCAACACCCACACCTGAATGCCACGTTTTCTCAAGTGTTCGATTCTTTGGGGTGGAGCCTGTGTGGTCGTACACAGGATGGTGGGCTGCTCACCCACCCATTGCAAAACCTTGGCATGGGAGGGAATGCGCAATCGGCTATCGAGAACGACTCTTACCGGTTGCCGTCCCACCCGTCTGTTTGTCATCGTCGTTCCTCTGGCCGACAATTCAGGATCGTCGGCAATGACCGTTCCAACTCCAACCAGAATAGCATCCATCTGGTTACGCAGACGATGAACATCCTGACGTGCGCGTTCACCTGTGATCCACCGTGACTCACCGGTGGCCGTCGCGATTTTTCCATCCAAGGTCATCGCCCCCTTGATGATCACCCACGGGCGTCCGGTCGTGACCCAATAGGCATAGACCTTATTCAAATGCCTGGCATCCTGTTCCAACACCCCAACCGATACTGGAACATTCGCGTGTTTAAGCTTTTGAAGCCCGCGGCCATTGACCTGTGGATTGGGATCGACCATCGCCACGCATATTCGCGCTAACCCGGACTGAATGAGAAGTGGGACGCAGGGAGGCGTGCGCTTGTTGGTATGGCAACAGGGTTCTAACGTCACATAGAGGACCGCCCCTCGCGCTCGAGGGCCCGCTTGATGGAGCGCTAAAATTTCTGCATGAGGTTCGCCGGACTGACGGTGATAGGCTTCTCCCACGATCTGCCCATCCTTGACGATCACAGCCCCAACCATGGGATTGGGGCTCGTACGCCCTTTCCCTTTGGCGGCGAGGGAAAGGGCTCGCTTCATGTAGGTGGCATCTGATCGGACGGACGTCACCGCCTTTTAGCAGCCGCAACTGGTTTTTGACGCCTAGGAGAGGGAGAAGCTGTTTTCTTGGATGGACTCTTCTTGCCTTTTGTCTTCGTCACGACATTTTTCTTCACTGGGCTCTTCGCCGCCGGCTTCTTTTTGATCGGCTTCTTCCCGGCCACGATTTTCTTGGTCGTGACTTTTTTCCCAGTCCTTTTTTTCGCTGGCGCCTTTTTAGCCGTTTTGGCAGGACCGGATTTGGTCGCCACGGTTCGGGATTTACTGGTGTTGCTCGGCGTTGATCGAGGCTGTCGTTGACTCTCCTCACGTTCGAGCACCGCCACTGCCGCTTGAGCCGCAGCGAGCCGTGCGATGGCCACACGGTAAGGCGAACAGCTCACATAATTCAAGCCTAATTCATGACAAAAGGCCACGGAACTTGGTTCACCCCCATGCTCTCCGCAGATTCCAAGTTTAATTAACGGGCGAGTCTTCCGCCCTTCCTGAATCGCCCATTTCATTAAGGCTCCAACCCCTTCTTGATCCAACACCGCAAAGGGATCCGCGTCCAAAATATTTTCGGCCTTTTTGTCGATCGTGGCCTTACACATCCGGCACACCATTTTTTTCCAATCCACGTTGGTCCGTTGGCAGACCGGGCAGCGATCCTGGCGATCCAGATAAAACCCGATATAGGGTCCTGCGTCATCGCGAGAAAACCCGAACGTCGTTTGCGTCAGATCATTGGTCCCAAAGGAAAAGAACTCAGCATGTTCGGCAATTCGTGCTGCGGTGACGACCGCGCGAGGCAGCTCGATC
>JBGSSO010000165.1:0-39453 GCA_041737015.1 Nitrospirales bacterium | reverse complement strand
TGCAATTAAATATGTTCCGTGATGGACGTATCGAATCGTTCAAGTACAAAAGATTTCAATATTCCCCGCTTCCTTTTTTCAGCCCTTCATCTTGACTAATTTCGTCAATTGACGAAAAATCGGCCGAGAAATTCGTTCTGTTGCATTGGTCAATCACTCATTTGGTCCAGTGGAGGTCAGGACACCATGAAGCCCCAACCGTTTATTGTCTCACCCGATGAATACAATCCCGGGTTGAATGTGCTTGGCACGAAGGTAACCGTGCTTGCATCAAACGACACGACACAAGGCTATGAGATTACGCTGCAGCAGGGCGAGGAAGGAATGGGTCCGACCTTGCATAGTCATGACTGGGACGAGTCCTTTTATGTCCTTAAACGGCAGATCGAGTTCAGTTACGACAACAAGACGGTCATGTGCCTGCCGGGCACGCTGGTGCACGTGCCCGCCGGCACCGTGCACGGCTTTTGCTATGGCGCAGGCGGTGGGGAGATGTTCGAAGTCACAGGCCAGGGCAGCATGGCCACACGAATGTTCACCGCCATCAGCAAGGAGATTCCTCCAGGCTCTCCAGACATTCCCATGGTGTTGGAGGTCCTCAAGCAAAACGGCGTGACCGTCGGGAATTGAGGTCCCTTGGCCGACAACCTCAACTCTTCAAGTCGCCTCCCGATAAGCGGCTGCTCTCAGAAAAATTCGATTGACGGGAAGAGGTCAGCTTGAGGCTGTCGGACGGACGATCGCTATTGGAAAAAAGTGGACAATAAGCGGTTCATGCAAAGCCGTGGTAATTTCTAGCTCGCTCCGGTATCAAACCACTGAGTACAAGTCGTACTTGGAAAAGAAAAAAGATCTCATCCCCCGCAGAATGTCTACTTGTGGAAGCGGGGGTTTATCCCGGAGGCCAGGTGCTTTTGAACCGTGTAGCTGGGAGGCCATAGCTGAGAAATGCTGGGGACATAATGGAATTCAAGCGGTGCCCCAATCGATTTTGTTCTGAGCACTTGAAATAGCCACTGTAAGGCCCAAGGGTGTGGCAAGAGGAGGTGAAGGTATGTGTGCATGGTTGATGAATGACTATGAGGGTGTCGAAAAGTTGCGGATCGGCGAAGTGTCGGATCCACAGCCGGGTCCCGCACAAGTGCTACTGAGGGTGAAATTCGCAGCGTTGAATCCGGCTGATGCGTTCCTTGCGCGCAAAATGTATCCCGCCAATCCGCGGCTTCCCCACATTCTTGGACGTGATGGAGTGGGAGAAGTGGTCGCGGTCGCACCGGGTGTAGAAAACGTGCGCGTAGGCGAGACCGTTGGGATTTTGCGTTGCGAGGTGGGTGTAGAGACATGGGGGACGCTTGCTGAGAAGGTGGTGGTTCCGGCGGAAAGTGTGACTCGTATTCCTACCGGCTGGTCGTGTGAAGAGATGGCCGGGGCGCCGTTGGTCTTTTTGACCGCCTGGCAAGCGTTGACTCAATGGGCCGAACCTCCGGCACCGCCATCTACGAAATCTGTCCTACTTGTGACTGGGGCCTCCGGCGGTGTTGGTGTGGCATCGGTGCTGCTAGGGAAATCGATGGATCTTACGGTAGTGGCCCTCTCGCGTAGCGCGGAAAAGAGGGACAAATTAAAGCAGCTTGGAGCGGATTTCGTGTTCGACCCGATGGACAGCAATCTCGTTAAGGCCGTGACGGCGGCACTGAGCCCGCGCAAAGTCGATCTCGTTGTAGATAGCGTGGGAGGCCCACTGCTTCCTCAGATTGTGGCTCTGCTTGGATATGGCGGCCGGATCAGCATCGTCGGCCGGAGCGGAGGAACGGTGCCGGAGTTCAACACGTCGACCCTGTTTTTCCGCCGTAATCGAATAGGCGGAGTTTCGGTGGGAGACTATACCGCTCAGGAAGCGCATGTGGCGTGGGAACACATCGTCGGTCAATTGGATGCCATGGGGCAGCGGCCACAGGTGGACACCATTGTCCCCTTCGAAGAGGTAAAGATGGGGTTTGACCGATTGGCCCAGGGACCGATGGGAAAAGTTCTGGTGCAGATAGCTGGCTGAGGACAGACTGGCTTCATCCTGTCACCATCGTAAGAAAAAGAAAGGTTTTACTGTCTCGTTTTTCTGCGACCAACTGTTCGTCCCGTCCTCCGAAGTCTTTCCAAACTATGTTGCTGGGATCTCATAGCTGATGTATGCTGAAGACATATTAAAAGCGAGGTGACCATGGGTATTGCAACAGACAAATTACTTGAAGAAGCTCTTTTGCTTCCGGCTGACGAACGGGCGAGTCTTGTAGAAAAGCTTCTTCAGAGCTTAAATCTGCCAACTGAAGCTGAAGTTGATCGGCTGTGGGTCGAGGAAGCAGAACGACGGGTTTCTCAGATCCAAGCAGGTGAGGTTGAAGTCATCCCGGGCGAACAAGTCTTCGCAAAGATTCGAGCGAAATACCAACGATGAGGTTCAGCTTTCATCCTGATGCGGAAGCTGAATTTGATCAAGCAGTTGCCTACTATGAAGCCAAACAAAGCGGCCTTGGTCTTAGCCTTGCCGATGAAGTCTTAGTGGCCGTTACCAGAATTCTCGACTATCCGGAGGCAGGACAACCTTTCTCCAAGAATACCCGGCGTTGCCTGGCCAAACGGTTCCCCTACGGGCTTATTTATCAAATTCATGAGGACATGGTGCGGATCATTGCTGTCGCTCATTTGAGCCGCCGCCCGGGGTACTGGGAAAAACGGGTTTAACAGAACGAACAACGTTTTCCTATCAAGTGCTATTCTTCAGTAAAAGTGATGAACTCCGACAGAATGAATTTGAGGCGGGGAGTTGTTGGTTGACAGGTTGGATCCACCTTTATGTAAAAAAAAAGGGGGTACTCAAGTTTCTCGACAGCTCACGGTTTTGTTCCGCAGAGCGCAACTTAAGCGAGGCCATGATTGAATGACATGGGCAGGTAGTTGACAATCAGTGAAACGAGGTTTTTCCTTTTTAGGTGGTCTTATTGTCGGAGCGTTGATCTTCGGTATTGGAGGGGTCTTCTTCGGGTACCTCTTTGCACACTTCGGCGAGCCGTTAGTAATTGTTCGGAATCTTACCAATTCGCCCATTTCCCAATTTCGTATCGAGACTGGCGTCGGCGAATCCTACACTCTTGAGAACATTCCCCCAGGTGAATTTCGTCGAACCAAAATTTCAGGAAGAGACAAGGCCCTCTGGGTCGTTGTTACCTCTCCGACGGGCGAGAGGAAAAAGAGTGAACAAATTTATGTGTCCTCCCAGGGAAAGGTCTTTGTCGCTGTTTCGGGTGATGCGATCACTATAGATTATGAGCTTTGATGGGTAACTTTGCGCTGAAGATGGCAGCGCTGATAGCGTGCGCTGGTTTAGCTGAGCAGGGTGCCGTTATTCTCAATTCTTAACCATATAAAATTCTGGATGCGGTTCCAGGCCCTACCAGCTTCCGATCATTACCAAGCAATAGGAGTTTGTAAAGCATGGCGAAGAAAATCCGCCGAATCGGTGTGATCACCGGAGATCCCCGGTTGGTCGATCCGACGAAACGCAATGCGCAATATAATGAGGAGGATTCGGCGACGCACAATGCGATGAAGGCGGCCTTTCAGGAACTTTCAGCCTATACGTTTCTGTTTTATGACGACCATTCCCGTCTGTTTGATCAACTTCAAAGGGATCAACCGGATTTAGTCGTCAATTTTTGCGATACGGGGTTCCGCAATGTGCCCGCTCAGGAACTCAACATTCCCGCTTATCTGGAGATGCTGGGGATTCCGTATACCGGCGCGCCGCCGTCAGCCATGGTCATCTGTTTTGATAAAGCGATTGTCCGCTTGGTGACCCAGTCGCATGGCGTCCCGGTTCCGCAGGAGTACTTCATTGACTCTAGAGACTCGCTCGAAGCCTTGCCGGAATTTTATCCGGCGTTGATTAAACCCAACGCCGCTGATGGGAGTGTCGGTATTACGAAGGATGCCGTGGTCCGCTCACTGGAGGAAGCGCGGAAGTATCTGCAATGGCTGCGTTCGACACTTCCCGGTCGTGATGCGCTGATGCAGGAATATCTGCCTGGACCGGAATACGGCATCGGCGTGATCGGCAACCTGGAAACTGACTTTTGTATGTTGCCGCCCCTGGAAGTTGATTTCTCGCGTCTTCCCGCTGGCCTTGATCCGATTTTGTCCTTTGAATCGAAGGCCTACCCGGACTCGCCCTACTGGACAGATATTAAATTCAAGCAGGCTGTGCTTGATCCGGGTCTTGAGGAACAAATGAAGTTCTGGGTGCGGATTTTGTTCCGGAGGTTTCAGTTGCGCGACTATGCACGGTTTGATTTTCGTGTCGGGTCGGATGGTAGCCCAAAACTGATGGAGGTGAATCCGAATCCGGCCTGGGCCTATGACGGGAAGCTGGCTTTTATGGCGGGTTTTGCGGGAATCAAATATGAAGACATGTTACTCAAGATTCTTCAGGCGGCCATCTCCCGCATTTCAGGCTCAACGAATTAGAGAAGCGACCGTGGAATCGCCAGTGCCCAATCAAGTCGTTTGATGAGTTTATCGCCGTGGTAGGCTTCCAGTTCTCCCGCAAATTGAAAGGTTTCGGTCGTGGCGGTGAGCCGTGTCCGACACTCCAGCCAAATCGACCAGTCCCTTCGTTTTAAGTGGGCGGTCTGTGTTAATTCCGTCTGAGCCGACAGGGCATCCTTTTCAAGAATGCGATACCGTTTAAAGAGGGTGTATCCCACATCGAGATCGATCTCCTCAATCCTGGCGTGTGATGCGCCGTCAAATTCTCCACCGTCACTCCGTAACGTGTAGACCATTTCGTTGCTTGCGAGATCGATCTCAATGGTTCGCCGCATGCTGAGTTGCCGGAGTTTTTTATGCGGGGTGCCGGGTGCGGCTTCGGGTAGACCGAACGGCCGTAGCGCTTCGTCTTCCTGGCGGGGAGGTCGCACGGGAAGAGTCACATTGCTCATGCCTGTACGGACGGTCAACGTCACGGGAACCGGTGGCGGCCAGGCAATCGGCCAGTAACTGGTGGACAGTGAAAGCCTGATCCTGGAGCCAGGAGGGAACGCATGGGCAAGGTCGTTGAGTTGTACCCGAACCTGATACCATCGGCCCGGCTCGAGGGGTTGGGGTGTTTCATGACTTTCCCGATGCGTGAGATTCAACAGTCCATATGTGACACGCAGGACGGATCCGTCGGGGGCGACTTCTCCGAGACGGACGGCGATCATGGCCACCGGTTGGTTGACGCACAGATCCAGTTCGACGACCGGCCCGCCCAAGACTTCAAGTCGTTCGGTGAGGGGATCACTATCGAAGACAAGCGAACCGCCGTCATCGGGTCGTTGATCGCGTGGCATTTCACCATCCGCCCCGAATCCGCACCATTCTCCGGACCTGACTCCGGTGGTCTGTGGTGAGCAAAACGACAACTCCGTGGGTTTCTCAGGAATAGGGGAGAGATGTCCCGGTTCTAAAAACCAGCGGCGCTCGCTGATCCGTGGGCTGGGCCAGTTGTCTTCCGCTACCCATCTTCCCGGCCATACGGCGTATTGCGGTTGAGGGGGCTGACTCTCCTGCATCCATACTCGAAATGCTGGTTCATCCATGATTCCTGTTTCCTCGCCCTTCAGCCAGTGGTTCCACCACCGGACGGCTTCCTGCAGAAAGCCGATGGCCGGGCCGGGGACGCCGTCTTGCGGAAAGACATGGGCCCAGGGACCGATAAGCGATTTTTTCGGGCAGGATAGATGGGTCATTAATCGTGGGATGGCGTTGGTATAGCCATCGGCCCATCCTCCGATGGCATACACTGGACAGCGAATGGCGGCGTAATGTTCGCACACCGACCCGTGTTTCCAGTAATTGTCCCGTGATTGGTGACGCATCCAGACCACGGGAAACGGTTCGAGATTGTTTAACCGTTGCTGCCACATATCCCACCATTTGTCGCCCACAATTTCCGGGTCAGGCGGCAGGGCCGAGTACAGGGTCAGCATGGAGCCCCACTGCATATTCTCATTTAAGAGGCAGCCGCCCATATAATGCGCGTCATCCGCGTACCGGTCATCCGTTGAACATAACGTGATGATGGCTTTTAGATTCTCAGGATTCCGCGCCGCGACCTGGAGCGCGTTAAATCCTCCCCAGGAAATTCCCATCATTCCGATTGCACCCGAACACCAGGGTTGTTTGGCGATCCAGTTGATGATTTCGAGTGCGTCGTCATGTTCCTGATGGGAATATTCATCATGCAGGATACCTTCCGAATCTCCTGATCCTCGAATATCCACCCGGATGCTGGCATAGCCATGCGCCGCAAAATACCGATGGATCGGCTCGTCCCGTGATCGCATAAAGTCCCGTTTGCGATAGGGGATGTATTCCAAAATAGCCGGAACCGGTTCGGTGGCGGTTGATTTCGGCAACCAGAGGCGTGCGGCGATCCGGCATCCGTCCGACATGGTAATCCAGGTGTTTTCGATTTCCGTAATACGGTCGAGGATGGTGTGGTCGATAAACATGAAAGGTTTGGCTCTACCAGGATGTTGAAAAAGTCCGCCAGCTGCGTTCTCGGCCCTTTGTCGTGCTCACGTACCCCCCTCGTACGCTCCGCCCGCCAAAGCCCCTGCGGCCTTGCTGGATGGCCTTTTTGAACATCCTGCTTTGTTTAGGAAAGAATTTTAAAGTGTGAAGCACATTAAGCCTTTCGAGATTTCTTGAATCTTCCGACAACCTGCTACCGCAGGTCCGCAGCCGATTCGGGGATAAATTTTGGAGCGGGCGGTCGATTGGGTTGAAACTGATGGGTGGACCAAAAACTCAGTGCCAGCTTTTTTCTTACCTCGAATCCCGTTTCAAGATCCCAGCAGTTGACGATAGCCAGACGAAATCCGCCTGGCGGCATGGAGTGGTCCTTCGGCGGTTTTTCTTCATGGAAGGTGATTTGAATGCTGGAGACCTGTGGTGTTTGGCGCAACTGGTCAATCACGTCTTGGGATGGATGCTGATAATGGACACCATGGGCACCAAACAAGACGACACTATATCCTTCTTGTCGATGGGATTCATCGAATTGCCATTTTTCTTCCGCATACAGCCGAACGAGCGACTCAATCCAACCCGCGCCATACAAATCCGGCCATTGGTCCGCGAATCGCAAATGGACTTCGATGATTGTGCCGCCGATCGTCTCAAAGTTGATCATGCCGGTGTATCCGGCAAGATGCCGGCGAAGCCAGTCACCGCAGTAGGTTTCAATGTCCGGAAATTCCTTCGCCAACACCGTCCAATAATCGAACATTCCTCCTTCCAGCGGTTTGCCGGTGGCATGCCGCCACCAGTTCGGTTCGCCCTTGACCACCGCGACGTCGCTCGACACGTGATCCCCTTGGAGTAACGGCATCCACATGTGACCCGGTCGTTCCAAATGTTTGTATTCTTTTAACGAACGCAACACGCGGCTCCCGGCACCCATGCCCCGCAAGTTGTAGATCGGTTTTGAGAAAACCGGAAAGAAGGATGGATCCAGCCCATGCGGAGCACACGGCAGGTTTTGACTCTCGGCAATCATCAGTTTGTTATAGATCCACTTGTACTGAGGGTACCACGCCCAGGCATCGCCATCTTCTGTAGGAATGTTGACATCTGGTGGGCAGGGAATGCCTTCGAAATATTGCATTCTCCAGGGATCAGCTTCACAAATCGGCATGTTGGTCTATTCCGTTGAAACCAATTCACCACCTACGTTGTTTCACCATATTCTATGCGAGATAAGAGCATGCAACAAGCGTTTTTCCCAATTTCAACACTAACTGTTTTGATGCAGATCCTTTTCCGGTGGCTCAGGGTGACGATCTGACTGAGGTCTGCTCCGATCGGATATGGTTTATCTTCCTGCGTTCATGATGGTGACTCTTTCCTTTCGATCTCTCAGTGCATTGTTCATGGCCGGGGGAATAGTTGCCGCGTTTGCGGACCTGAATAGCATTCTTTCAGGGAAGAATTTTCAGAATGGTGAGTGCCATGTCGTTCTGCTGCGTACCATTACAGCCTTGGCGAGCGGCGAAACCGGAGAAGGGGCAGAGGCTGCTTTATTCGAAGTCCAGAAAACCATCAATCCGAAGATAAAAATTCGTCAGGCTCATGATCCCTCCTATGCATGGCCTCATGAGGTCGGACCATCAATGATCAACATTGGTTCATTGCAAGCGCTGCCCAAGTCGCTCACACAATAGATCCCATTCTCTCACGACAGACATGCGCGAAATTCTGATTGAGAGGATGACTGTACGACCTTGATGCAGAAAAGGACTATTTGTTCAATGAGGGGCATTGGGTTGCATGCTAGCATTTGAAAGTTAAGCGACTGAGGTGGGTATGAGAGGAATATCGATGGCGGAATTCGTTGTATGGCAGATGCAGGTCTACCCTCCTTTAACCTGGTTCTCTCTGATAGAGCCCTTCGGGCAGTAACTATTCCGAAAAAAACACATCCTTAAAAACTTCTACCATCCATGGGATTTTGGCCGGGGAATCAGATGTTGCCCAAACATGGATGGGGGCAATTGTTATGTCGACATCCTATCCTTGACCCGCATCTCAGGATAGATCGGCCTACAGGGACAGGCGTTCTGTCCAAAAGAATGCCACTACACCATGCGTTCCGTCGTGCTATCGCATTAGGATCAATGGTTTTGAGTTTGATTGGGGTCTTTGTGCTTGCTTTGCTGATGCCACCGGCAAGTTTTGCACAAGAATTACCATCTCCCACTCTGTATGGGCCTTTCTCAGCGGAGCACGCGTCTGGCTCCTCAGAAGCTTTCGGCCCCCTGGTGGGATTTGAAGGAGACAGCGGAGGGAAAAGGAATGATTCCCTCGATGCGACTCCTTCGGTGGGTGCCGACGAGGTTCCTCCGTTTTCTCTCACTTGGGAGAAGCGACCAAACAGGAGCTATCTGATTCCGTCGCTGGAGATTCCTCTCTATGCCTTTCTGCTCAATCAGTTCGATCGGAATTTCACCGAACCCGAGGAGGAGTACCGCACGACCGGTCATTCCATCAAAGAGAATATCACGGATGGGAAATGGGTGGTTGATAATGATCAATTCTCGGTGAACCAGTTCCTTCACCCCTATGGGGGAACAACCTATTTTGGTTTGGCGCGAGCGGCCAGTCTGAATTTCTGGGAATTATCCCTTGCCACTGCCACCGGTAGTCTTATCTGGGAACTCGGCGGCGAGAGGACCCGGCCTTCAATTAATGACCAATTCACGACCACGTTTGGTGGAATCTTTCTGGGGGAACCCCTGTTCCGCATGGCCAATCTGCTTCTGGAGACCGACGACGAAGGTGAGCCGGGATTCTGGCGTGAACTCGCTGCAGGTATCATCTCGCCGCCCACAGCCTTTAACCGGTTTGTGTTCGGCAACCGGTTTGATGCAATCTATCCAAGCACAAACCGGCGACCTTCATGCGCTTGCAAGTCGGTGGGAAATTGACCTCCAGTATTCACAATGTTTCATCCAACGTGAAAACGCGCGGGGCGATCGGAGACGTGACCATTCGATATGGGCTTCCTGGAAAGCCGGGCTATTCGTACTCACGACCCTTCGATTATTTTTCTTTTCCATTTCACCGCCGTGACGGCCAATGCGGTCGAAAGTGTGAATACCCACGGCCTACTCATCGGCAATACGTATGCTGCCAGCGAATCCACTCGCGGTGTGTGGGGCCTGTATGGCAGTTATGACTACATCTCTCCGCAGGTGTTTCGGGTCTCAACCAGTGCCCTCTCACTCGGGACCACATGGCAGAGTTGGCTTTCGAAAGACGTGGCCGTTCAAGGGACAGCGCTTGGTGGTGCGGGGTACGGCGCGGCCGGGAGTATCAAGCGCACCGGCAATCGTGACTACCATTATGGTTTTACTCCCCAGGCTCTTCTCGCTCTTCGTCTTATCATGGGTGATAGTGCCATGATCGATTTCACAGGGCAGGAATATTATGTCAGCGGGCTGCTCTCTTCAGAGTCCCATGGCAAAGAAAATATTCTGCGCGGAAATGCCTCGCTGACTCTGCGGATTGTCGGGCGCCATGGCATAGCCCTCCGTTATGTCGCCTCCCAACGGAATGCGAGTTATTCGGACGTGGACTATCAGAATCAAACGGTCGGAACCCTCAGCCTCATGTATGTGTTACTTGGATCAAGCGGATTCGGCGCCGTTGAATGGCGCTAACAAGACTGGACCATCAGTATCGAATTCAGTCTTAAAGTGAAATTCCGGCGCATGGTGGCGCCTGATGGTTATCCTCAGAGCTGAGAGATATCAAAGTAATAGGTAAAGATCATTAAACCGGAGAGGGAAAAATGGAAACGTTACAGGTGGAAACAAAGAAACTCAAAGATATTGTAGATCTTACACCGAAACTGAATAAGATCATCCACAGCAAGGATTTTCAAAATGGCTTGTGCCACGTCTTTTTACCTCATACCACAGCCGCGCTAACCACCGGGGAAATAGGAGAAGGCACAGAGAAAGACCTCCTCGAAGTCGCCGAAAAAATAATTCCACCAATCAACTTTCATCATGCCCATGATCCCTCCCATGCGTGGTCTCATATGGCGGGCTCCTTGATCGGCGCGTCGTTGACCTTGCCCGTGATGGACGGTGAGTTGCGTTTGGGTACCTGGCAATCGGTCTTATTAGTTGAACTAGATGGCCCCCGAGAACGCCAGCTCGTGGTGGGCTTAGCTCCTGTGGTCTAACAAATGTTCCCTTACTCCCATTTCCCTTGTGTGGTGACGCGATATAGCTTCCATCACTTCCTCGATCCCATGCCCGTGTTGTTGGAAATGGTGCGGGTTTGCAAGCCTGATGGTAGAGTCATGGTGGTTGACGCTGTCCTTCCATCAGAAAAAATTGATGCATACCATCGTATGGAACAACTCCGGGACCCTTCGCATACCAAAGCTCTCAGTTTTGACGAGATGGCGGCAGCAATTAAGACCTCGGGTCTGACCAATATCAAAACGGGACGCTATAAGGTCGAGATGGAGTTGGAACAACAACTGGCTACTTCCTTTCCTCACCTTGGTGACAAAGACAAGCTTCGCCAGATGTTCCAGTCTGACATTGGGAAAGATGCCATGGGTGTTGGGGTTCATCGCATGGGCAGTGAGATCCACTTTGCCTACCCGATCCTTATCACGGATGGACACAAGGTTGCCTGACCTGGTTCTCTGATAGGGGAAAAGGTTGGGAATCATGCATGAGTCATGGGTTTGCAGGAATGATTTTGGAAATTTAAAACGATTGCAAGGTTTGAGCACAATCTTTCATTTCGCATCCCGCTCTTCCACTCATGGTGTCAATTGACTAATACTATGGGCGTGTCCTTTCATTTCGGAAGCATCAAGTTATTCGATGTTGACTGAAAAGCAAAAGATGCTCAAAGGAGAGTTATATAACGGTGTCGATCCGGAACTCGTTGCGGAGCGTCAGCGGGCCCGACTGCTTTGCCAACAGTTGAACGCATTGCCTGCGACCGCACCGGAAGTCGCACGCCAAACGATCCTTGCCAACCTCTTTCACACAGAAACCGACGCGGATCTTACCCCGCCATTCTTCTGTGACTATGGTTACAATATTCGTCTCGGAGCACACGCCTACTTCAATTTTAACTGCGTCTTCCTTGATGTCATGCTGATCTTGATCGGAAGCCATGTCTTGTTCGGGCCTGGTGTTCACATCTACACCGCCCTGCATCCACTGAGTGCTCACGAACGACGTTCCGGTCTGGAATTCGCCAAGACGGTGACCATTGGCGATGATGTATGGGTTGGTGGCGGGGCGATCATTTGCCCTGGGGTAGTCATTGGGGATGGGGCCGTCATTGGTGCTGGTAGCGTGGTCACTCGTGATGTCGGAGCAGGTGTCGTTGCAGCGGGCAATCCCTGTCGCGTCATCCGTCACATCTAACCTGCCGCATGCCTATGGGTGCCTAACTTTTTTCAAATACTGGATGTGCCACGGGAAGCCCGGTGATGCCGGTTAGATCACACATTCAGCTAACCCCGGTTGCACAGTGTAAGAACGTAGAGATGATGCGGCCTGCGAGTAGGCGATCTGTTCGCGATGGAATCCTCAGGCAAGTCTGCATGACCAGAATCCTGAAGGTGCATGTTGTCATGGTTCGGATTTGCCGACTTCCATGAAGATCTCGTTCCCTCACAATTGGCAAAATAACCACGCAAGTCCCGGGAAAGTTTGCCTGTGATGTCTAGAGATGTCGTAGGGACAGACGAATCCTCTGATGAAAATCGAAAAGTATCCATTTCAAACAATGGAGGAAATATCCTAATAATAGGAAAGTTGGGCACAGAGTCTTAGTCGGTTATCCATAATGGATTGAGAAATGAAGATTAATAGCGCATAAAATGGCTGAATACATCCTCTGCCCGTGAGGCAATTCAATACGACCTAAAATGATCCGCTTTGTTCGGCAAAGGCGGATGGGCTTAGGCATGTCACAGATGAGCGTCCGGGTCTTGTGCGAAAACGGGCAGGTTAGGGGAGTTTGTTATTTCGGATATGAGGGCAAAGAAATTTGGACTTTAAACATTTTAGGGCGAATTAAGGTTCTGGCATACGGCCAATCTGAGAGGAGATTTTCATATGATACGGGTGGTAATTTTTGATGTTGATGGCACGCTCATGGATACGAATTATTTACATGTAGAGGCATGGGCTCGTGCTTTTTCGGCAGTCAAACATCCAGTTCCGCATGCCGCGATCCATCGTCAAATTGGTAAGGGATCGGACCTGATGCTGGATACGCTCCTTACGGATAAGGCCTTGCAGGGACGGGTCAATGAGTTACACAGCCAATTTTTTGCGGAAATGAAGGGTCATGCCTATCCATTGCCGGGAGCCAAAGAAATCATTGCGACCCTCTCATTGCAACACATCCCCATCTGGCTGGCTACAAGTGCGAAAACAGAAGAATTAGAACATCATGTTCAAGCACTTGAGGCGAAAGATAAACTGGCCGGACTGGTGTCGTCGGCGGATGTAGAAAGTGCGAAACCCGCACCGGATATTTTTCAACTTACTCTGGAGCGGGCTGGATGTTCCCCACAGGAGAGCATTGTGGTTGGTGACACGATTTGGGATATTCAATCCGCTCAAGGTTGTGGACTTCAGACGATTGCGGTCAGCACCGGGGGTGCCTTTAGTCGAGAGGAACTCCATGCGGCTGGCGCGGTGGCTGTATACCAGGATTGTGCAGAACTCCTGGCATCCGGGTTTCCCACTACAATTGAGGCGAGATAGGAAGGAGGGTCTTTCTGCGAAAGGTGATTACCTGCACCCGGAATCCAAGCGAGACCATCTTTCGTCATTCTGCTCACGTGGAGGCTGGAAGCATGACGAGTCTGTGAGGGAAAGAACCGTCCCCGACGATCTGGAAGAAATCGCTGACGTCACGTGTCCCCACGTCGGGTAATCACCCGATAGAGCCAGAGAAACAGGATGGCTCCGATGACGGCCATCACAAACCCGACGGGATCGTCCTGTCCATACATGCCGATCATTCGCCCGAGCATCCCACCGAAGAGCGCCCCCATGATGCCGATGGCGACAGTGGCGAGAAACCCGCCCGGATCTTTCCCGGGCATTAGGAGCTTTCCCACTACTCCCACAATTAATCCAAAGACAATCCAACCGATGACACTCATAACTCATCCCTCCTATTTTATGATTGGGTTCACCGGTTCCTGTGGGTGTCCCGTTTCTGCTTTAACCAATAGACCGACCTGTTCCTGATAATTTTCACGGTAAATTTGGAAGACCGCTAGGGCGATCCCGAGCAGAATGGGGCCCAGAAACAATCCGATGAAGCCGAAGTAAGCGAGGCCCCCTAATGAGGCGAAGAAGAGAAACAGAACGGGTAAGTCCGCTTTCGATCCGACGAGAAGGGGCTTCAGTAAATTATCCATGAGACCGACTAATCCGATCCCGATTCCGATCATGACTATGCCTTTCCAAATGGGACCGGTCCATAACAGATACGCGGCGACCGGTCCCCAGACTAATGCCGTGCCGCCGAAAGGCACCAGAGAAAGAATGGCGCTTAGGGCTCCCAGAAATATGGAAAACGGGACGCCCAACGCCCAATAGGCAAGCCCTGCCGTGAAACCCTGTGCCAAGGCCGTGAGAAGGGTCCCCTGAACGACGGCAACCATCACATTGTCAAGGCGCTCCATGATTACGGCTTTATGGCTTTCTTCGATCGGGAGCGCTTCGTAAAATGCACGATAGAGATGATGGCCATCGCGAAACAGGAAGAACAGCGTAAACAGAATCACAAAAAAATCCATTAGGAGATCAAGGGTATTTGTTGCCAGCCCACCGACACTAGACAGCAGGACCCCGCTGACGGCTTTCCCTCCTTCAACTAGACTGGCCTGAACGTCCCCGTAGGCCACAACAAATCGGCCCAACAATTCTTGTGAAACGTTTCCGATCAGAGGCAGTCTTGCGACAAGTTCGGGCAGTGTTTGCAGTCCACCCTCTTGCACCCATGTCATGGCGAGTTGGTAGGCATTAATGGTCTCTGTCACCACTAGAAAGACCAGATACGCCACGGGCAAGACGGCAAGTAACATGACACTCAGTGTGCTAAGAGCCGCCGAGGCTGTGGTCCTATCTCCCAGCTTACGGGTCAGCCACTGATAGAGGGGATAGAAGAGGCGGACCAAAATCATGGCCCACAAAATGGGGGTCATAAATGGGGCAAAAATAAGGGCCAACACATACAGCAGGAGGGAACACAACATGAGGAAGGCCGCTGAGAGAACTTGTGGAGACATTTATGGTGACACCGCTAAGGGTGGGTGTATCGACACAGCTGGAGCCTTCCGCCTGGTTGAGGAGTCGGAAACAATGATCATCATTAAGAGTATCTGCATAATATACATCTGCAGTGTAACATGTACCGTCCGTCTAGTATTCGCATCTTAGAAAACTGTATAGGTTGGAATGTAGCCAGGCACACCTCACTCAAATTTATGATAAGAACCGGCCCGTTAACTTATTATGGACTAATCACTAAGCGGAACTTCTAAATTACCCACCTATGTTCTCCTAGGAACCCTATAGGATTCAGCGAGTGAATTTGACGGATGTTTTCAGATGGGAAGACCTGTATTTGTCTGTTGAAAAATTTATCGTGATTAGTGAACTATTGAAAATGATCCTCACAAGCCTTGAATCATTTATAATTTCGCATTCGGCGATTCTCCTGAGATTATTCTGAACTTCAAGTTCGTCTCCTTTCTTCAGGCCCTGAATGTGTCACGGATTGAAGTTGTATCCTCCTATACCGCAATGACACAATTGCCATAACAAGAGGAGCACCGCTTTTTCCTCAGTACCTTTATGAATTTGGGTCTCGCCTGAGAGGGGCATTATACTTCCCAGAGAGAGGTCCAACGCTCTGTTGGTCGGTCCCTCAGATCAGGCAAAGACTGGAACAAGAATAAGGATGAATGTTATGCGCTTGAGATTCTATTCATTAATAATGGTGTTTTGCATCATGGGCGTATGGAGTGTTCGGTTTGAGCCAGTGTGGTCCCAGGAGCCTGTTGATAATCCAGGGGTCCCCACAGATTCACGACCCACCGAAATTCCACAGGAAATTGCGGTTGGAGCGGACAAGGTTGAAGACAGGCTCATCACCCAACGGCTTGCAGAGGTTTTTCAGAATTTGCCGGAGCTTGCAAATGTCGACATCGCTGTGAAAGCAGGGGTGGTACGTCTGACGGGTCAAACTTCCACCAAAGAAGCCCACGAACAGGCTCTTGAACTCGCCGGACGCGTGGAAGGTGTGGTCAGCGTGACAGATGAAATCACAGAAAAACGGGAGGTCCGTGAACGGTTGACCGTCGTACAGGAAAAAATGGTTGATCAATTCAATAACTTTATCTCCTATCTGCCACTCCTGATCATCGGCTTCACGGTATTTCTTATATTCTGGTTCCTCGCATCCTTTATGACCAAATGGGATAACCTTTATGAAAAAATTACTCCACATGCGTTTTTACAATCATTAGCCAAGCAAATCGTCAAAGGGACCGTCATATTTATTGGTTTTGTCGTCATGCTCGAAATCCTGGACGCCACGGCTCTTCTGGGGACTATCGTTGGTGTAGCCGGAGTCATGGGTCTGGCCATAGGTTTTGCCCTCCGGGACACGGTGGAAAACTACATTGCCAGCATTCTGCTGAGTATCAGACAGCCCTTTCGGCCACTGGACCAAATTGTCCTGGAAAATTATGAAGGCTTGGTCATGAAACTGACATCGAGGGAGACTATTCTCATGACGCTAGATGGGAATCATGTACGCATACCGAATGCGACGGTGTACAAAGGCATTATTCTCAACTATTCCCGGAATCCCAAACGGCGTTTCTCCTTTGAGGTCGGTATCGACACCGCTGTCAATATCGAGGCGGCGTTGCAACTGGCTATAAAAACCTTAGAGCAAACCTGCGGGGTGATTGCTGATCCTCCGGTCCGGTGCGCGGTAGAAAAATTAGGTGATTCGAATGTGATACTGAAAATGTTTGCCTGGACGACGCAGGACCAATACGATTACCAAAAGGTCAGGAGTGAAGCGATTCGGGCCGTGAAAGAGGCCTTTGATCTGGCCAATTATGAAATGCCCGAACCCATCTATCGTCTGAAGATGCAGGGGTATTCCCCGCTTGATGATCAGGCCGTTTTTGAGCGGACCGATCATAAAAAGGATGCTCCAGCACCCGCTGTGCAACCAAGTTCTCATGCCGATGTCACTAAAGATAATCATATTGTTGA
The DNA here is from genome assembly GCA_041737015.1 of Nitrospirales bacterium. Classification (GTDB taxonomy): domain Bacteria; phylum Nitrospirota; class Nitrospiria; order Nitrospirales; family UBA8639; genus Nitrospira_E. The sequence continues at coordinate 22,555 of JBGSSO010000165.1, read as the reverse complement.
GCAAATTTCGAAGGATCGAGCGGAAATTCAGGAAAGGGATTTACTGAAATCATAGCTTTGAGGTTGAAAGGACATTCTGCTCTTCACCCTGGCGGGAGATAGTCCTTCGCCGTCCCCGTTCCTCCATTCCATGGCGCTTTAAACCTAAGAGGAAAAGATATGGGAAAAAATCGGCAACCAGAGGTTGTGGTCATCACAGGGGCTTCTGCCGGTATTGGTCGAGCCACCGTTCGGGCTTTTGCGCGACGGGGGGCCTGTCTCGGTTTACTGGCCCGTGGGCAGGAGGGTTTAGAAGGAGCCCGCCGGGAGGTTGAAAAGCTAGGAGGACAGGCTGTTGTTATTCCGACAGATGTGGCCGATGCCGATCAGGTGGAAAGAGCCGCAGTCATAGTAGAGGAGACCTTTGGCCCCATCGATGTGTGGATTAACAATGCGATGGTTTCCGTGTTGTCGCCTGTGAAAGACATGACGGCGGAAGAATTCCAGCGGGTGACCAACGTCACCTATCTCGGGTATGTGTATGGAACCCTTTCAGCCCTTCGTCGGATGTTTCCCCGAGATCGGGGTGTCATTATCCAAGTCGGCAGCGCGTTGGCGTACCGTGCAATTCCACTTCAATCGGCCTACTGTGGTGCCAAACATGCTGTCAAAGGATTCACGGAGTCGCTCCGATCGGAGCTACTTCACGATGGAAGCCAGGTCCACATTACCATGGTGCATTTGCCGGGAGTCAATACCACTCAATTTGGATGGATTAAAAGCCGTCTTCCCTATGAGCCTCAGCCGGTCCCACCCATGTACCAGCCGGAGGTGATGGCGCGGGCCATCGTCTGGTCGGCTGATCACGATCGTCGTGAGTTGTGGGTTGGGATGCCGACAGTTAAAACCATCGTCGGGGAGAAATTCATTCCGGGATTATTGGATCATTATCTCGCCGAAGTGTCCTACTCGGGCCAACAGACGAATGTCCCCATCAATCTAAAGCGCGCCGATAATTTATTTGCGCCTGTACCACAGGACAGAGGGGCTCATGGCGCTTTTGATGATCGGGCCCGGTCATCCAGTTTTCAGCTGTGGGCTTCCATGAACCGGGGGTTGTTGGCTGTGGCGGGCGTCGGGTGTCTTCTTTCGCTAGGATGGGCCCGAAGGCGGTCACACGTGAGTCGAGCGACAACGAATGTATCAACCTAAAGATGTCCATGCTCCGATCGAGAAGCTGATCTGCCTGATGCTAGAACAGCCTCCCGACCTGAAGGCCCACCCCTGGGCATTTGAACATGACAAAGGTTAGCCTGCCGTGGCCTGCTTTTTTGCCTCCTGAAACTCTTTTCCCATCTTCTGTATTTCTTCCTTATCCAAGATCTCCTTGGCCTTTTTGAAGATCTCGCCTTCTTCCTCCTTCACATGGTGCAGAACGTTTTTTTTGAGCTCCGCAAGTTTTGAGCCCCATTCCTCGGAATCTGCCCCCATCGCCTCAAGGTCTTCCAAAAGGTTTTCGACTTCGGCATGCTCTTCCGTGGCTTCATTAATCAGGTCTACCATCTCAGCATTTTCTCTGAGGGCAGGATAGAAGACGGCCTCCTCTCCATGGGAGTGAGCTTCAAGGTCATCTTTCAACTGAGAAAATAATTTTTCACGGCTTTTCATCGCACGTGGACCGGTGGCTTCCAGTTTTTTAAACAAGTCCTTTACCGTTTGATGATCCTTTTTTACAATTTGAAAAATGTCCATCCCCTGCTTCCTTTCCGGTCAATGACCGATGATTACTCACTGAAAAAAATGATAACTTCGATTTCTTGATCGAAGAATAATCTTGTTCCTTCACACACGTGAACTGGTAAGAACCCTGGAACCGGCAAGGAAATGCGAATTGGAAAGCAAGAAACGGAGTGCCCTCTCTCTCCGACTTTTGTATAAAAGATTGGCATCGGGAAAAGAGCCATGTCAGGAGGGGAGATTTCTTGGTAAATTATGCTTGCAGATTTAACATTCTGTAACAGGTAGTGGCCATTAGAAACACAGCGAACCAGAATAAAATTTCCTTCGCCACACGTCATGATCCCCGGTGGACAATCGTGGTTTCCCGTGACCCGACAGCCGACGGTACCTTTTATTATTCCGTCAACACCACCGGGGTATACTGCCGCCCATCTTGTGCATCTCGCTTAGCACGGCCCGAGAATGTCCGGTTCCATGCCACGAGAGAAGATGCCGAGAAGGCGGGATTTCGTCCCTGCAAGCGGTGCACACCCAACCAGCTTGGATCGCAGGAGCGATATGCGGAGAAAGTCGCAGTAGCCTGCCGGCTCATCGAGGATTCGGACCATGTACCGGGTCTCAAAGAGTTGTCAAATCATGTAGGGCTGAGCCGGTATCACTTTCATCGTGTGTTCAAGGCGGTGATAGGATTGACACCGAAAGGATACGCGGCGGCGCATCTGGCAAAACGGGTGAGGACGCACCTAAGCCACAAAGGCACCGTGACGGAGGCTATTTACGAGGCCGGGTACAACTCCAACGGAAGGTTTTATGAAACATCCAATGCTGTCCTGGGGATGACCCCTTCCTCGTTTCGTGCCGGTGGGGCCAGGATAAATTTACGATTCGCCGTGGGGGAGTGTTCTCTCGGGTCGATCCTCGTTGCCAGGAGTGAGCGTGGCGTGTGCGCGATCTTTCTGGGGGATGATCCTGAGCAACTGACGCGTGATTTGCAGGACCAGTTTCCTCACGCTCATCTCATTGGCGGCGACGTTGCCTTTGAACACCTGGTCGCAACAGTGATCGGTTTTGTCGAAGTGCCGGGGCGAGGTCTGGACTTGCCGCTGGACGTGCGAGGCACGGCGTTTCAACAACGGGTCTGGAATGCGTTGCAAAATATTCCCGCCGGCTCGACGGTTAGCTATGCGGACATCGCCGCGAGCATTGGTTCGCCGACAGCGATCCGGGCTGTGGCCCGAGCCTGTGGCGCCAATCCTTTAGCTGTGGCGATACCCTGTCATCGTGTGGTGCGTACGAATGGCGAATTGTCAGGCTATCGATGGGGGATTGAACGGAAACGGGGGTTGCTTGATCGGGAGGCACACACATGAATGTGGGCGGGCAGTCAACATTTCCCGTCGCTTCGCATACCACTATGCTCGAACGGGTGAACGCGATTGATTGGGGCCAGGTGTCGAGCGATCTTGATGCTCAAGGAAGTGCAGTGATGGACGGTCTCCTCACTTCAAAAGAATGTGAGACATTGGCCAGGTTGTACTCCCGCGATGAGATTTTTCGTGGCCGCATCGTGATGAGCCGCCATGGGTTTGGCCGTGGAGAATATCAGTACTTCCGTTATCCGCTTCCTGATCTCATTGGACAACTCCTCAATGCGATATACCCGCATCTTGTCCCGATTGCAAACCGGTGGAATACGGCTATGGGCATTGAGGTGCGCTTTCCATCGACCCATGTGGAGTTCCTTGACCGGTGTCATCAGGCCGGGCAGGACAAGCCAACACCGCTCATGCTCCAATATGGAGCAGGCGATTACAACTGCCTGCATCAGGACCTTTATGGCCAGCATGTTTTCCCGCTTCAGCTTGCCATTCTTTTATCTGACCCTCAGGGGACTTCACGGGTGGGGAATTTGTGATGACCGAGCAGCGCCTACGGATGCAATCGCGGCCGATTGTCGTAACGCTTCGACAGGGCGATGGAGTCATTTTCGCGGTTCATCATCGCCCTGTTCGAGGGGGAAGGGGCTGGTATCGTGTGAATCTCCGGCATGGGGTCAGCCGCGTACGCTCAGGGCAACGCTATACGGTCGGAATTAGATTCCATGACGCCAAGTAAAATGGATTACATTGCCCCGCCAAAGGTCAATCTTTGGCCGGGAGACTGATCGCCCCGCTGATTCCTAGCCGCCGGCCATGGCTCCAACGATGAGAAAGGGTTCTTTTCCTGTCGCTACCGCGTCTGGTAATGGGGCATCCGGTTGTTCATGGGAAAGGTCCTGCTCGCACGCAAAGAACCTGATAAACGGTCGGCGCTGTTGTGTCACCTGGTCACGGATCGTCCCTCGCAGCATGGGGAAGCGGGCTTCGAGGGCGTTGAGGATGGATTGTTGTGTGGCCTGATCCTCAATTTCCAGGTTCACCTCGCCATTAATGCGTGCGAGTGTTCGGAGATGCGCCGGTAGGACAACCCGAATCATGATCATGGCAACGCCTGGACTTCGACCGATAGCACAGGGGGCAGATCTCGAACAATGGGTTTCCAGGTGTTTCCCGAATCCGCCGATGCGTAGACCTGCCCGCCTGTTGTGCCGACATAGATGCCGCAGGGGTCGAGCGAATCCACGGCCATCGCGTCTCGCAAGACATTGACGTAGCAGTCCTGTTGCGGCAAACCTTTTGTCAGCGCTTCCCATTCGTTCCCGCCTGTTCGACTGCGGTAGACGCGAAGTTTCCCCTCTGGCGGATAATGTTCAGAGTCGCTTTTGATCGGCACCACATAGATGGTCTCCGGCTCGTGGGCATGCACGGCGATGGGAAATCCGAAGTCGGTTGGCAGGTCTCCGCTGATTTCGTGCCACGACTCACCCGCGTCATCGCTACGCATGACATCCCAGTGCTTCTGCATGAAGAGCACATTCGGGCGCGACGGGTGCTTGGCGATACAGTGCACGCAATGGCCGACCTCGGCATTCGGGTCAGGAAGCTCATACTGGGATTTTAGTCCGCGGTTGACCGGATGCCACGTCTTGCCCGCATCATCGGTCCGAAACGTGCCCGCTGCCGATATGGCGACGAATATTCTTTCCGGATTGCCTGGATCCAGTAGGATGGTATGCAGGCACATTCCCCCGACACCAGGTTGCCAAAGGTGTCCTTTAGCGCTACGCAGACCGGGAAGCTCCTGCCATGTCTGTCCGCCGTCGGGCGAACGAAACAAGGCGGCGTCTTCTACCCCGGCGTACACCGTGTCCGGATCTGTCAGTGACGGTTCGAGATGCCATACCCGCTTGAACTCCCATGGTCGCTGAGAGCCGTCGTACCATTGATGTGTGGTGAGGGGTTTTCCGGTTTCCGGGGAACTATCGTACACGAACTTGTTGCTCTCCCCTTTGGGTGTGCCGTCCAGAGCCGTGGTCGGTTCGCCGGGCGGTGTTCCCGGTTGATACCAAGTCTTGCCGCCATCATCGGATCGTTGAATGATCTGCCCGAACCAACTGCTGGACTGCGATGCGTAGAGTCGATTTGGATCGGATGGAGATCCCTTGAGGTGGTATAGCTCCCAACCGCCAAAGTGTGGACCGCCAACGTCCCACTGCATACGCTTGCCGTCCGATGTCAGTACGAACGCGCCCTTACGGGTCCCGACGAGTACTCGTACTCCACTCATAATTTTCTCCTTTTTAAATTTTGCGGCAGTATCAATATGAAAACTTTTTTATTCATAAGATATTGATCAATTTGAAGACGACAGGACTTGAACGTCTCTATGAAGGCAGCGTTCCTATAGGAAAAGTGCCGATCCACGTCCTGTCCCCTCAATCAATTGTCGTGACTTACACAAACGCACCATTGCGACTTATTTTCGTCAAAAGGCTTGCTGTAGTCCTTTGATGTTAATTTTCTTCATCTGAAGGATGGCAACCATGACTCTATTCGTTTTCTCAGGATCCTGGTCTTGCATCATTTCGCCTAACACGGTTGGAACGATTTGCCATGACAGACCATACTGATCTTTCAGCCAGCCGCACTGCCCTTTTTCACCACCTTCGGAGAGCTTCTCCCATAGCTCGTCAATCTCTTCTTGTGTCTGACAGTTCACGATAAAGGATACGGCCTCCGAAAATGTGAAATGTGGTCCACCGTTTAATGCCATAAACTCTTGTCCGTCGAGCTGGAAGGTCACGGTCATCACCGATCCCTTGGGTCTTCCGGAGACCTTTGCTCCTTCCTCTCCATAATAGGTGACGTTTCCGATCGTAGAATTCTTGAAAATCGACACATAAAATTTCATGGCCTCTTCGGCCTGGTTATCGAACCACAAACACGGGGTAATTTTCTGCATCATGGTTTGTGCCTTAGTCGACCGTATTTCAACTTCGCTACGTGCCGGATACTGTTTTCCTCTTACCGGCATGTCCCTATTCGGTTGGCAACCCTCCGATCTCTAAAACCGGACGAATTTCGACAGTGCCCACCCGTGCTCCTGGAATCTGTGCGGCGATGTCCGTCGCCTCATCAAGATCCTTGGCCTCAATGAGGAAATACCCACCCAGTTGTTCCCGTGTTTCCGCAAACGGACCGTCGGTGACGAGCCGTTTGCCGTCTCGTATGCGGATGCTGGTCGCGGTTGTGACCGGATGGAGTGGAGCGGCTGCCAGATATTTCCCTTCAGCTTTGAGCCGATGCGCGAGGTGTGTGGATTCTTCATAGCACTTCTCCCGTCCCGCCTCATCCCAGGCCTGATCAGTCCCGTAAATCAACAGCATGTATTTCATGTGAAACCTTCCTCTTTAAAAATTAACAATTAAGGCATTCTAATAACTGGCAACCTGGTTATACCCCTTTGTCGAACGGACTAATTTGAAATCGAAATCCTGAATCATCATTTTTTTGAAGGGGTGCCCACCTTGGTCATATCCCCGGATTGTCGTTTCTGTCACGGAGAATGGTGAGGCGTCAACCAGGGTCTTGAATCCCTCATAGACCATGCCTCCTGCCGACGTACTCTTACATGGAGCCCATCCTTTACCCTGTTTTGCTAAGGTTTTCTGGAATACGTGATCTCCATGACCTTCATTTCTTTTCCGCCGTGGTGAGTCCCGTACATTTCAAACGTCTGGTTATTGTTGTCGACGATTTTCCAAATCGCCCGATGGGTCATCTGTCCTCCGCCCGGCTCAGGATGCGATCCTTTCAGCGTAATGGTCCTGCCATCGTCGCTCGCCGTCCCTTCCATGATGAAAATTCCCGTCCCCATCGTATCCATCCAGGCCGTGACATATTTCTTGGTCATGTTGTCGTAGGCGTCGATTCCAATTCCGGAGAAAGGTTGTCCCATCATTTGCCCAGTGTATGCTTGGTAGAGAAAGCGTCCGCCCAGCAACATTTTCATCTCTGCGGTGCCGGTCGATTCTGTGGGAGGTTTGCCTGGATCCATCCATTCTTTGGATTTGGTCGTCCAGTTCCCCGCCAAGCTGGCAAATAACTTGTGGGGTTCTCCCGGGGTGGCCAGCTTTTCATACATCTCCATCAACGCTTGTGGGTCCATCTGTTTTTCTACTTTTGTGTCTGTCGCGAATGCCGGAATTGCCGTCAGGCCGATCCATAGACAGGTGAGAGTGATTGATGTCAATCGCATAGATGCCTCCTTGTAATTATATAATGAAAACAGTTGATGAAAGTATGTCATGCTGTTTGCGACTATCCCACAGGTTATGTTCGTAAGGATAAATTTTTTCGTAGGCGCTCCTCTTGCTCCCTTAGCTCAGGTGTGAACTCGGTGCCGAAGTCTTCCGCCTCGAATATCTGACGAATTTCGATCTCGGACTCTTCGGCATGAGGATTGGGGCAGCGCTTTACCCATTCAATTGCCTCCTCTTTCGAATTGACCTGCCAGACCCAGTAGCCCGCGATCAGTTCCTTGGTTTCAGCAAAGGGTCCGTCGATGACCGTGGGCTTGTTTCCTGAAAACTGCACGCGCGCGCCTTTTGAACTCGGGTGGAGCCCTTCTCCCGCCAGCATTACGCCGGCTTTTACCAGTTCTTCGTTGAATTTTCCCATCTCAGTGAGGAGCCGCTCGCTCGGCATCATACCGGCTTCCGAGTCCTTGGTGGCTTTGACAATAATCATGAATCGCATCGCGGAATCTCCTTTGTGGTTTCAGGTTAAGATCGGGGCTTTGACCAGGTATTTCGGATCAACCCCCGCTCTACCTCTTAGTCGACGAGAGTTGCCGAAATCGACAGCTCATTTAAGCTCTCTTCATTACATACGGTGCCACGAACCGGGTTGCCTCTCCCTACCCTTTTTTTCATAATGAAACACCTGGAAATGTTGCTTCGACAGATAACCGAAGTTTTCGATCAGACGATAGCCGGCTGCCTCCATCTCTTTTCGGATTATCTCTTTGGCCGTGCCATGACCGAACAGCCAGGCGAAACCAGTGGGGGTGTAATCGATAAGTGCAATTCGATAGACGTAAATGAAGTTCACAATCGACCATAATTTCCCAGGGATCCCGGTGGCAGAGTTCCGATTGAAGAATGAACGACTGCCGACAAAAGATAGTCGCCAGGAAAGGGAAAAATCGACATCGGGTTTGATCCGTTCCTAGCAAGACCTTTGGCACAGTATGTCCCTTTAAAATTTTAACGATGAAGGGGACCTTGTTGGAACTAGCAAAAACCCCGGTTATTAAATAAAGCTTCAAATCAAGATCAAAGAGGCAATTCTGTCGAGAGGGGGTTACATGTTCAGATGTAGGGCCCTTCTTCGATGGCGAGAGCTGATATCATTCATGATCGAAAAAAAACTGGACCCATTCGCATCGACCTTAGTCAGAGGGCAGGCCGGATATCTCGATCAATGGTCGCACTTCGATGGTGCCGATGCGTGCTCCTGGAACTCGCCGTGCGATACTGATAGCCTCATCGAGATCCTCGGCATTGATCAAGAAATATCCGGCAAGTTGCTCGCGGGTCTCCACGAATGGACCGTCAGTCACCAATGGCTTGCCTTCGCGCACGCGAACAATCACAGCCGTTGATGCCGGATGAAGCGGCGACGCACTCAGATACTGTCGCTTGGTGTGGAGTTGGTGTGTGAGTTTCACGGATTCTTCAAGCATCTCCTTGCGGGTGGCCTCACTCATTTTGGCGAATGCGTCCTCGTCATGGTGAACTAACAACAGGTATTTCATGTGAATGCCTCTATTAGGTGGTTAGGCTATATGAAATTCTAAACATCCTGACAAGATTTCGCTTCTGTCCCTTGTCGGGCATTTCCCTCACCGGCCGAGCTTCCATACTTCTCAGGCGCACTGATGGGAACTTGGAGGCGATCTGAATAGCCCGATTGATGTCCCGGGTCTCGATCAGAAAGAACCCGCCGATCTGCTCCTTTTGTTTCGGCGAAGGGACCATCGGTGAGGGACACTCTACCGTTGCGTACCCACACGGGTATGGCCATCTTGACCGGTTCGAGGGGATTCGGCAAAAGGAGTTGGCCGCTCTTTCGGAGTTCCTCGAAATAGGTCAGGGTTTCCTTCATGATTTTATCCCCCTCGCTTTCTGATATGGTGTCCAACGTTTTTTCTTCCATGCAACAAAAGGGAAGATATTTCATGACTTCCAACCTCCGATTAGGAAGTGAATTGGGATTGTAGTTAGTTAGTCGTTCAGGAAGATCAAATTCGACACTGAGGACTCATGGATTGTGGCGGGTATGCTAGTACTCTAGGAGTAGAGAGCTTCCAAAAGTTCCCAACAAGATGTTGTGGGTGACCAAATTCTGGTCACTTGAAATCGAAAAAAAACTTCTGGTCCTAACTATTGGTATGGATAGGAGGGGAGATTAATGGCAATCCTGCAACTCGGCTAGCCGTTGTTCAAGAAATCGCCGCTCCGGCTTCTGCTGAGTGAGGCTGAGAGCTCGTTCGTAAGAGGCCTGGGCTTCCGTGGTTCGGCCCAATCGCCGGCAGAGTTCTGCCCTCGCCGAATGTGCTAAGTAATACTTATTGAGATCCCCTCGGGTGAGGATCGTGTCGATGAGAGCAAGACCCGCCAGTGGACTGTCACGCATGGCCACTGCGACGGCGCGATTTAGTTCCACCACAGGCGAAGGAGACGCCTGCATCAACAGATCGTAGAGTGACACGATTTGAACCCAGTCTGTGGCTGTGGGGTGGGGTGCCTGGGAATGCACCCCGGAGATCGCGGCTTGGATGGTATAAGGGCCGACATGGCGTGAAGCAAACGCCTGTTCTACCAGGGTTGCCCCTTCTGCGATCTGATCCCGGTTCCATAAAGAACGATCCTGGTCCTCAAGCAAAATCAGGTCTCCAGTCGGGGTGATACGTGCGGCGCGGCGGGAGTCATGGAGCAGCATTAAAGCCAAGAGTCCCATCGCTTCCGCATCCGGCAGTAATTCCATCAGTAATCGTCCCAGTCGGATGGCCTCAGCCGAGAGGTCATGGCGCGTGAGTGATTCTCCCGAAGAGGCAGAGTATCCTTCGTTAAACACGAGGTAGATCACCCGCAGAACTGCATCCAAACGATCCGGCAAATCGGTTTCCGAAGGCACCTCATAGGGTATGTGCGCTTTACGAATTTTCGCTTTGGCGCGAACGATCCGCTGAGCCACTGTGGGCGGGGATGTGAGAAAGGCTTTCGCGATTTCTTCCGTTGTCAGGCCACAAACCTCCCGGAGGGTCATCGCCACCTGAGCTTCAGATGAAAGAGCCGGATGGCAGCAGGTGAAGATCAACCGCAGCCGGTCGTCGTCGATACTTTCATCCGTATGTTCTTGAGTGTCATTAATGCTGGATTCCAACTGAGTGGCGAGTTCCGCGAGCGAGGCGTCAAACCTTGTCCGTCGCCGCATCCCATCGATTGCCTTGAAACGACCGGTCGACACGAGCCAGGCTCGCGGATTGGCCGGGATACCCTCACTGGTCCATTGTTCGACTGCGATTGTAAAAGCTTCGTGCAGGGCTTCTTCCGCTGCATCAAAGTCGCCGAGCAGGCGGATCAATGTGGCGAGAACCCGACGCGATTCAGTGCGGTACACTTCCTCCACCACCTCCCGCACCTGTTTGGCCGGTCTTTCACTCATGATCGAGAAGGCCTCACGTTGAGAGGTACGGAAAAACCACTGTGTTAAGCGGCGCGTGTGCCGGCGAGCGATCGCCTCTGCTGGGGGGAAATGAGAGAGGTATCTGCCGGTTATTCTGCTTCAACCGTGACCTCTGTCGTCACCGAATTGGCAATAAAACATTCGCTGTGAGCTTGCTCATGGAGGGCGTGTAACTGTTCCTGAGTCGGAAGAGTCGGCCCACCGAAAATCACCCGAGGATGTAAGATGACACGTGTAATAGCCAACTTTTTGTTCTGATTTTTTTCCAACAATCCTACGGCATGATCAATATAGCGATCCACAACGAACCGTTTCTTGGCTGCCATTGCCAGGAAAGCCAGCATATGACAGCTCGACAAGGCCGCCACGAAGGCTTCCTCAGGATTCACATGTGCGGGATTCCCCCGATAGGCCGGTGCGGCGGATGCGGGAACGCGAACACCACCTTCAAAGACCAATTCGTGGTCTCGATTATACGACTCGTATGAAAAGTTCTCTGATTCCCTCTTCCATTCTAGCGTGATCGTATGTTCAGACATTGATCAACCCCTTTCGAAAACGTGACAATCCGGCCAATGAAGTGAACTCCCTGTGGGCGATGGATTCGGGAATATTCGCGGCAAGAGATTTCCCGATGATTGCGCCCGTGGCTGTATTCTCAAAATTTTCCATCTTAGGTTATTTTACCCGAATGACCCTTATTTCCGCTCGGCCGCAGAATCGGCAACGGCAATGGCTTCAATCTCAATCATCGCGTCCGGGGAGTAAAGTGAGCGGACTTCCACGATGGTGTCTGCCGGATAGGGAGCTGTAAACCGTTGACCGCGAAGTTCAACGATTTTATCGAAATGGGTCATGTCGGTCAGGAAGATCGTCACCTTGATGACGTTCCGTAGGCTTGATCCTCCCGCACGGAGCACCCGCTCGAGATTATCAAAGGTCTGGTTGGCCTGGACATCAAAGTTGCCTACACCGACAATCCGCCCACTTGTATCGATGGCAGTCTGACCTGAAATAAAGAGCAGATCCCCGACTCGATACCCCTGTGAAAGACGATAAGGCTCATAGGGATCGGGGTCGATCCTGATTTGTGTGATGTTCATCGTACCACCTCCTTTTTGATGTCAAAAAAGACCTCAAAAAAACGTCTTGGCTCTGCGATTGCCCATTAATGACACACGAAGATGGTTCAGTATATCTAGTCGGAGGCTATTCATTCGACTTGGTATCGGTGCGTCGAATCGCCTCATTGTTGAGTCCAAAGCCAGAAATTCTAAACCGGCCTGACTATCCCTCGACAGGTCGAAGGCCGGGAGGTCTGAAAATAGTTATTGAGGGGAACTCTTTGCTCCTTGACCCTAGGTCCCTGCCAGGTCCCGCAGTGCCTGTTCACTGTCTCCCACAAATGCGGATCCATGCATAAGGGCCAACTGTTTCGGTTGTAGATCTTCGAGACCATGCAGGAAGTGGTTCTTCGTCCTTGATCAGAAAATGATTAAATCGGAGATTGGAATTCCGGAACATAGATCGAAATAAAATGGGCTGTCCTAGATAATGAGAGTTATTTTAGGATGGCCAGATGCGGAAAAAAAGGCGGTTAAGCCCCTGGAAACAGGCGCGATTGATCGAATACTTTGTCTCTGGGACCACGGCGCGCACCACGGCTGCGCTCGTTGGCGTGCATAAAAGTACGGCGACCTACTACTTCCTGCGACTGCGCATGATTATCACTCAAACGCTGGCGGAAGAAATGCCTTTCGCCGGGGCCATCGAAGTGGATGCAAGTTATTTTGGAGGTCGTCGAAAGGGCAAACGGGGACGGGGTGCAGCAGGGAAAGTGCCAGTGTTTGGTATTCTGAAGCGAGCGGGGCGTGTGTACACGCACGTGATCCCTGACACGAAAGCGAAAACCCTTCTAGGTATCATGCAAGACCGCATTGTCCCTGATAGCATTGTCTATACCGACACCTATCGATCCTATAATGTTTTGGATGTGTCAGAGTTCAAACACTATCGGATCAACCATTCGAAGCGGTTTGTGAAGAAGCAGAACCACATTAACGGCATCGAAAATTTCTGGAACCAGGCGAAGCGGCATTTACGAAAATGCAATGGCGTGCCTCGCCCACACTTCAACTTCTTTCTAAAAGAATGTGAATGGCGGTTTAATACGCCGAATCCACAACAGCAACTCACCCAGTTAAAGCATTGGGTGAAACAAACATTGGTTTAATTATCTAGGACAGCCCCAATAAAATGGTGATCGGAAGCACTCTGGCCATGTCTTTCATCCTGTCGCCTGCTAGGTACGTGTGCGACAAATTTCTCTATTTCAAGAGAGTTTTGTCTGGAGCCTCGCAAATATGCTTCCTTAAATGATTGAAAATATCACGCAGAAGACCCCTTTCGCACAGAGTATTTTCAGTCCTCTGATGAATGCATATCCATTGGATTTGTTTGACAAAGCCGAGATTAATTATTAGGGTAAGTTTTCCCATCCTCTGGACATTATTCCCGTTCACAATGGGCCAATTCCTATTAAGATATCCCTGGTGAGGACTTCCTCTTCAAAGGGGATAAGCTGGGGATGCTTGTGTTTATATCAATCACATGTACGACAAAAGCATTTCAAGATGATTGAAAGGTTGATGAGCAGATGTGCGGAATTCTTGGACAGATAAATTTCTCAGGGTGTCCCGTGGACCCCAAAGACTTGATGGCCATGAATGCGACCATGGGCAGTCGTGGCCCTGATGGCGTGGGGTTGTACGTTCAAGGGCGATTAGGGTTCGGGCATCGACGCCTCAAAGTCATTGACTTGACCCAGGCGTCCCAGCAACCCATGGTGGATTCCACCTTGGGGCTTGGCATTGTGTTTAATGGGGCGATATACAATTATAAGGAATTGCGACATGAGCTGGAAGGGAAAGGCTATACCTTCTTTTCCCAGGGAGATACCGAGGTCATTCTCAAGGCCTACCATGCGTGGGGAGAAGGCTTTATTCACCGTTTAAATGGGATGTTTGCGTTCGCCATTTGGGAAAGAGATTCAGAGCGGGTTGTGCTGGCGCGTGATCGTTTGGGAATTAAACCGCTCTATCTTACCGAGACATCTCAGCAGTTTCGATTCGCATCGACCTTGCCGGCTCTCTTGGCGGGGGGAAACGTCTCCACGGAGATGGATCCTGTGGCCCTTCATCACTATTTCATGTTTCATGCCGTGGTGCCTGCACCTCATACCCTGCTGAAAGGCATCCGGAAATTAGCGCCAGGCACCATGATGGTCATCGAGCCAACGGGAGCACGACGACATCATCGCTATTGGCAACTCTCTTTCGAACCGCGTGAAGATGAAAGAGGGTGGAAGGAACGGGACTGGCAAGACCGGCTATATGAGGTCTTGCGTTCGGCCGTCCGCCGACGGCTTATTGCGGACGTGCCCGTGGGAGTTCTCCTGTCCGGTGGGCTGGACTCGAGTCTTATCGTGGGCCTGCTAGCGGCTGAAGGCGCCACGGGCCTGAATACCTTTTCCATTGGGTTTGAAACGGTGGCGGATGAAAAGGGGGACGAATTCTTCTACTCCGATATCATTGCCAACGAATTTTCCACCCGTCACCATAAGCTTCCCGTTGATACGATGCACGTTCTGCCTAACCTGCCGGGTTGCATTCATGCCATGTCTGAGCCAATGGTCAGTCACGATGCCATCGGGTTTTATTTGCTTTCCAAAGAAGTGTCCAAGCATGTCACGGTCGTCCAAAGTGGGCAGGGAGCCGACGAAATTTTCGCAGGATATCACTGGTATCCCCCACTGTTGAACAGTCAACATCCGGTTGATGAATATCGCCAGGTGTTTTTTGATCGTGACCAGAAAGAATTTCTTCGAGTCATTCATCCACGGTTTCACGGAGACGATCATAGTCAGCGTTTTGTGGAGACGCATTTTTCCGAACCGGGCGCTTCTCGACCGATTGATAAGGCCCTACGGCTTGATACGACCATTATGCTAGTCGACGATCCGGTCAAGCGTGTCGACAACATGACGATGGCATGGAGCTTGGAAGCGCGAGTGCCGTTTTTAGATCATGAAGTTGTCGAATTAGCGGCACGAGTGCCGGCGGAAATGAAAATTGCACAAGGGGGAAAAGGTATCCTCAAAGAAGTTGCCCGCCGGGTGATTCCTTCAGAGGTCATTGATCGGCCCAAAGGGTACTTCCCCGTCCCTGCCTTGAAATATCTGCGGGGCCCTTATCTGGGCATGGTGAAAGAGGCGCTTTTGTCACAGACCAGTCAGAACCGCGAGATCTTTCAGCGGGACTATATTGATGAATTGTTAAAGAATCCGGATGATCATCTCACGCCGTTACGTGGGTCAAAGCTCTGGCAGCTTGGGTTATTGGAACTGTGGCTTCAGGCCCATGAACTCTAAGGAGGACCGGAATATTGAAGGCGCTAGAGGATCACATGGCTAGTTTTCGTCAGCGGCCAATAGGGCCGACGATAAAAAATTGGGAAGTCGGACCCGCCACCTATCGGGGCAGGCGGGTGAAACCTAAGGTAGTGGTGGACTGTGGTTGGGGTCGACTCATCTTCGCCCATACCTTCACTGGACCCGAAGAAGTGGCGTCCACGCTACTTAAAGAACGTTCCGGTCAGCGAGACATCGCTTTTTATTTACGGGATCCTCATGTGGTCCTGGCGCTTCGCCCTCACAAGCTATTTCTGGATCCTTCGCATACCTTTCGATTGTGGTTGCCTGATTATCAATCGGTCTCGAATCAGCAATTGGGATTTGGTATCACTCCCATTCGAACTGCGGCCGATATCATCGCTCTGAATCGGATTTACTCGGCACGGGGAATGGTGACTGCCGATCCCGATCTTCTCATGGCCCATCGGCGCTCACGAAAAATATGTTATCTCCTGGCCAAAGACCGGGCGACAGATGAAGTGATCGGCGTCATTATGGGGGTCAATCATCGGCTGATCTTTGACGATCCGGAAAAAGGCAGCAGCATTTGGAGTCTGGCTGTGGATCCTCAAACGCACCATCCCGGAGTCGGAGAGGCATTGATTCGGCAAATGGCTGAACGCATGAAAGCCAGAGAGTGCAGTTACGTGGATCTCTCGGTTCTGCATGACAATCATGAAGCCATTGCGCTGTACCGGAAACTTGGATTTCACCGCATCCCTGTGTTTGCGGTGAAAACGCGAAACTCGATCAATGAAAAATTATTCTCAGGACCGTCACCTGATCAGCGGCTCAACCCCTATGCCACAATTATTGTCAATGAGGCGAGACGTCGGGGCATTGATGTTCATGTGCTGGAGGCCGAAGCTGGCTATTTCCGGCTGACCTTTGGCGGTCGCTCCATCACCTGTCGGGAATCCTTATCTGAATTGACCACGGCCATTGCGATGAGCCGTTGTGCGGATAAGACTCTCACCCGACGAGTATTACAGGATGCAGGCCTATCCGTTCCGGCGCAGATGGTTGTCCATGGTCAGAAAAAAAATGGTGACTTTCTTGAACAGTACCAATCCATCGTCGTCAAACCGGCAAACGGAGAACAAGGGACTGGAGTGAGTGTGGATGTGCGCACGGTGAAGGAAATGAATGCTGCGATTGCCCATGCAGGCAAATTCGGAGACCACATCATTCTGGAGCAATATGTCAAAGGCGAGGACTTACGCATTGTGTTGATCAATTATGAGGTGGTTGCCGCTGCCGTTCGACGACCACCTCGGATCACGGGGACGGGACATCATACGATTGCTGAATTAATTGATCGGCAGAGTCAGCGAAGGGCACGATTGACCGGGGGAGAGAGTCGAATTCCTCTGGACGGAGAAACCAAGCGGTGTATAAAGGAAGGCGGTTATGTCCTCACAGAGGTTTTGCCAAAAGGCCAAACCATCACTGTGCGTAAGACGGCCAATCTTCATACCGGAGGAACCATTCATGACGTGACAGGAAAACTTCATCCTGATTTAGCCACCGCGGCGGTGATTGGTGCCAAAGCGCTGGCTATTCCGGTGGTGGGATTCGATTTTATCGTTACGACGGTTTCCAAGCCTCACTATGTCATTATTGAAGCCAATGAGCGACCCGGTCTGGCTAATCATGAACCGCAACCGACGGCGGAACGATTTATCGACCTGTTGTTTCCTCAAACCAAGACACCCACAAAATTGAAATAGTCCTTTGTGGGTGATAGGGGATTGTATGATCGATTCAAAAATTGACACTCAGTACCTTCTTCATATTCTCCCAAAACTATTGGCCATTCCGAGTCCGACCGGCTATACCGATCAAATTGTCCATGCGGTGTCGGGTGAACTTAAACAATTAGGGATTCCCTTCGAACTCACACGGCGTGGAGCAATTCGAGCCACAATGTCAGGAAAAGTCAGTACGCCTGATCGAGCCATTGTGGCTCATCTGGATACGCTGGGGGCTCTGGTCAAATGGCTCAAAAGCAACGGCCGGCTGGCCATTGTGCCAATAGGAACCTGGTCCAGCCGTTTTGCCGAGGGAGCGCGTGTGACCGTTTTTTCCGATACAAGTATGCATCGCGGCACCATCCTCCCCCTGAAAGCTTCCGGGCACACCTATGGTGCCGAAATCGACACGCAACCGGTGTCCTGGAAGAATCTGGAAATTCGACTCGATGAAACTGTTACGGACGTCAATGGATGTATTCAACCCTTATCGACCGAGCAGGATCTCCAGCGACTCGGGATTCATATTGGTGATTTCATTGCCATTGATCCCTCACCGGAAATCGGTCCTAATGGATTTATCAACTCGCGGCATTTGGATGATAAAGCCGGAGTGGCCACCATCCTGGCTGCGGCAAAATCCATTCTTGAGACAGGGGCCACGCTTCCTGTGGATTGCCATTTACTGTTTACGATATCCGAAGAGGTTGGGTCAGGGGCCTCAGCGATCTTGCATGGGGATGTTGCAGAAATGATTACGATTGATAACGGCACTCCTGCTCCCTTTCAAGCTTCGAGTGAGTTTGGCGCGACGATTGCCATGGCCGATTCAGCCGGGCCTTTTGATTATCACCTGGTCAGGCGGCTCATCGCCTTATGTGTGGATCATGACATTCCGTTTCAACGCGACATTTTTTGTGACTACCGAAGTGATAGTGCATCGGCCGTAGAGGCCGGGAACGACATTCGGACCGCTCTCCTCACGTTTGGGGTCGATTCTTCTCACGGGTACGAGCGAACTCATCTCAGTGGACTTGAGGCCATTGCGAAGCTACTGGTCGTGTATATGCAAAATGAACCAGTGTTTTGGAGAGATCGCGATACGTTAGGGTCCGATAATGATTTCCCCACTCAACCGATTGAAGAAAATTCTTTTCCCCACCCCCTCAAGGACATGGTCCGTCGCCATGGTGAACAACAACATGACCCATAGCCCTCCGCTATCGAAAACAGATAACGGGGTGTTAGATGCACTCCCTTTGCGGATGTTCTCCTCATCACCCTGTCTGCCTTGATGTCTGCTCCTCCACCCACACCTACCTTTCCCCCACCCAATATGACCCATCCGCAGTTGACCCTTCGTGCCATCGCCACGGGGATGGTCTTGGGAGCTCTCCTTACCCCCTGCAATATCTATAGCGGGCTGAAGATTGGCTGGACATTTAATATGTCCATCACGGCAGCCTTGCTCAGTTATGCTTTTTGGAAAATATTCGAAACCACCGCCCAAACCAAGCGTTGGGGTCTTCTCGAAAATAATATCAATCAAACCACGGCCTCTTCGGCTGCCTCCATTATCTCCTCAGGGTTGGTGGCTCCGATTCCCGCTTTGGCCATGTTGACGGGCGAGCAATTGCCTTGGTCTGTAGTTTCTGTATGGGTCTTCTCCGTCAGCCTGATTGGTATTGTGGTCGCGGTCGGTCTCCGGCAGCAGATGCTTATTCGTGACCAGTTGCCGTTTCCCGCGGGCGTTGCCACAGCAGAAACCGTGAGAGAAATTTATGGGAAAGGGGGGGAAGCCCTGGCTCGCGTGAAAGTTCTACTCGCGGCTGGTGGAATTGCGGGCATCATAAAAATTTTCAACGAAGCTATTCTGACCATCCCCAAAACGGCAACGGGCCTGGCCATTCCACTCAAGGGAGCGCTCAACAAGGCCGGGTTATCCACTGTGTCCCTTTCCAATCTTGGGTTCGTTCTCGATCCCTCGCTTTTGATGGTGGGCTTTGGGGCCATTATCGGGCTTCGCGCCGGACTCTCCCTGCTCATTGGAGCGATTTTGGCCTGGGGCATCATTGGTCCATGGGTCTTAACGCAAGGCTGGGTTCCTGCGGAAAATCTGACGCCGGACGGCTATTGGTTCGGACCCATGGTGGAATGGTTGCTTTGGCCGGGGGTGACCCTAATGGTCATGGCCTCGCTCACGTCGTTTGCCTGTTCTTGGGGGGCAATGGTGACCGGCACCATACCTTCTCGAAAAATTCCGGCATCACATTTAACCCCGAATGATCCCCATGTCATTCCAAGACAATGGTTTGTGATTGGACTGTGTATTTCTTTGGTATTTGCGGTGTTGACCCAGATAACTTTATTCAACATTTCAATAGGTATTGCGGTCCTCGCGGTCCTTCTCTCCTTTGTGTTGGCCATAGTAGCGGGACGAGTCTCCGGTGAAACCGGAATTACGCCAATCGGCGCCATGGGGAAAGTCACACAACTTGCGTTTGGTTTCCTCATTCCGGGTAATGTCACGACCAACCTGATGGCGGCCAATGTTACAGGTGGAGCGGCTGGGCAATGCGCGGACCTCCTTCACGATCTGAAGACTGGTTTGCTCCTGGGCGCGTCGCCGCGCCTTCAAGCTCTGGCACAAATTTTCGGAGTGTTAACCGGCTCTCTTGTGGGCAGCGCGGTGTATCTTGTGCTCATCCCTGATCCTCAATCCATGCTGTTAACCACGGAATGGCCGGCTCCTGCCGTAGCAACATGGAAGGCTGTCGCGGAAATCTTTCAACTGGGTAGTGAGGCCATTCCTCCGGGAAGTCTGTTGGCCATGAGCATTGCGGGTTTACTAGGTGTGGGGATGGTTGTTCTCGATCAATCTGTCCCACCATTCGTGAGCCGATGGATTCCCAGCGCCTCGACGGTGGGACTGGCGTTTGTCATTCCTGCCTGGAACTCTCTGTCCCTCTTTCTCGGTGCCCTTCTTGGAGCCTTTTTGATGAGGTATGCGAAAACCTGGGCCGAACGATATTTATTGGCGCTGGCCGCCGGGCTTGTTGCCGGTGAAAGCCTCGCAGGTGTCGCGAGTGTTCTTGTTAATATATTATTTTGAACTGATCCAAATACAGGCCCACCGAGGTTTTTGAGGGTTGTTGTGCCCTTGCTGTGGTCTCACAACTTTCAAGCCGGTTTCTCCTTATTCCTTAAAAACACGGCTGGGCATGTCTGACCATCCCTCGCTGAAATCTGACCTGCTTCTATTCCTCAGAACAGGTTTTGTCGAGAAGAAAATAGACTGGACAAAATCCGGTGAACCCGCTTTGCAGTAATGTGACTCCAAGGATTCCCGGAAGTAACAACCACAAAGAATTCACATAGTATCCGAGTGCGACGCCTGCAGTAATGAGCGCACCGGCGATTCCGTCATGGATTTGGCGTTTTCGCTTCATCTTCACTCCTCCTGTTTGTTGATATGTTTGTTCCTGGTCTCCTGGTCTCCTGGTCTCCTTCTTGCCCCGCAGGAATTTTTCTGTTTTCCGGTGGCTACCAAGCCGCCACCTATTCTTGTCTTTATGTTTCTTTAAATGAAGATCGCATGGGGGAGTCCCACCCCATGAACTTTTTTGAATAATACGTAGTTTAGCCTACTTTTTTATTATTTTTTAAGTTGATTAATTACTAGGCAATTCTTTGAAAATAAACATTAATTTAATGATTTATCTCAGTAGATCTCCCGTCTATTCTGCCGGGTTCAAGGGGTGCTACTCTTTGGGGTGCTTGCGGACCTTCACTAAGCAGAATGGAGACCAAGACATGCCTTTCGGCTATTACCACCAGCTTAATGCCAAGGCGAAGCGGATCTATCGGGCAAGCGACAAGGTGTCGGATTTTCAATTGCCCAATGTCTCTGTCGTTCGACCTGTCCTACGAAAAATATTTGAGGCTTTACAGGCCGAGAGTCATTTGCGCACCCAAAAATGGACTCAACGCCTTCTGAATAGGTTAACGAGCCAACTTCATATTCGGCCAATTCGATTTGAATTATTGGATATCCGACCATCCAATCCCCGGATGGAATTGTATGGTTTGTATTATCCCATGGAAGGACGGCGGATTCCGAGGATTCAAGTTTGGATGCGCACGGCCAAACGGCATCAAGTCGTAGCCTTTCGCACATTTCTGCGCACCTTGCTGCATGAACTGTGTCATCATTTGGATTACGATTGTTTAGGCCTGAAAGACTCCTTTCATACCAAGGGCTTTTATGGTCGTGAAGCCAGTTTAGCCTCTCAGGTCTTATCGTTGGTCGACACTTCCTCTTGGGGAACAGGCCACCCGTCCAAGGCGGGGAAAACGAAACGAAAGATCTGACGGTGTCTGATCGCCCCATAGCTGGTCCCAACTTTTTGTCTTAACCACAGCTGGAGAAACGTCACGGTCTTCATCCAGCCTCTCCCGCCGTTGCGTTGGGTTGGCCCCGCCTCTGACTGTCTATCGCTTTTCCGGTATCCGAGGGTAGAATGCGACTCGTGACGATTGCATGGTGTTGCACGTCCCGGTGAATTAACGAATATTTCTTTTTCAGAAATGAGGAGTAGAGACGAAGCTATGTTGCAGGACATTCAACCCATCCAACCCTTGTTCCATCTGACCGGATCTAGCGAGAAGCTTCATACCCGTCTGTGCCGAATGGTGGGACAGGCCGTTGCCGATTTCAGCATGATCGAAGAAGGCGATAAGGTCATGGTGTGCCTTTCTGGTGGGAAGGATAGTTATGCGATGTTGGATGTGTTGATGTCCATGCAGTCTCGTGCTCCGGTGTCCTATGAACTGATTGCGGTTAATTTGGATCAGAAACAACCGGGATTTCCTGAACATGTGCTGCCGGACTACCTCACGAGGCTGGGTGTGCCGTTTCATATTGAAGAACGCGATACCTATTCGGTGGTGAAACGGCTGATTCCCGAAGGCGAGACGACATGCTCGCTCTGTTCACGGTTGCGTCGTGGCATCCTGTACGGGTTGGCGGACCGGTTGGGCGCGACTAAGATTGCTCTTGGCCATCATCGCAACGATATGATGGAGACCTTGTTGCTGAATCTGTTATTCAATGGAACCCTCAAAAGCATGCCACCTAAACTGAGATCTGATGACGGACAACATGTGGTAATCCGCCCATTGGCCTATGTGAAAGAAGCCGAACTGGCCCGCTATGCGGAAATGAGAAACTTTCCCATCATTCCCTGCGACCTGTGTGGTTCCCAGGAAAATTTGAAACGTAAAGAAGTGAAGTCTCTGCTCCAGCAATGGGATACTCGGTACCCAGGATCGGGTGACAGTATGTTTGCGGCCATGTCCAAGGTCAGGCCCAGTCATCTCCTCGATCGGCAATTATTTGATTTTCAGGCCTTTCGCAATTCTGAATCATAGATGGGGTTGAAGGTCGTTTCGGTGTGAACGACGACCGATCTGCCTGACTTGAT
>JBGSSO010000354.1:0-10006 GCA_041737015.1 Nitrospirales bacterium | reverse complement strand
CGTCAGCTCGATTGGGTGAACTCATTGAGGCGGTGGCAGATCTACCTGATTCGACTCCTGAGCAACAAGCCGCGGTTCGTAATATGCGCCGAACCTATCGCCGGGCGACTTGTGTGCCGTCGAAACTCGCCAGCAGGATCGCGAAGGCCAGTGCCAGTGGTGTGGCCGCATGGGGAGAAGCGAAAAAAGAAAAAAATTATGGTCTATTTGCAGAGAGCCTACAGACGAATTTAGATTTGGCACTTGAGCGGGCACAAGCCATTGACCCCAGCCGGCATCCCTATGATGTTCTTCTTGAAGACTATGATCCCGGCACGACCGTCGAGGATTTACGCCGGATGTTTGGGGCGCTGCAACAAGGCTTGACCGATATCCGGCAACAGGCTCTGGCCAGGAAAGCATCAGTCGCCTTCACGGACCATTTCGATAAGGCCAATCAATTGGCGATGCACCAGGATGTCATTAAAGCGGTGGGATACGACACGACACGGGGGGCGCTGCACGAGGCGGAGCATCCATTTTCATGCCGGGTGGGCAGCGGGGATGTGCGTATCGCCACGCATGTTCACGAACGCGATCTGCTCAGCGGGTTGGCGGCCACCATGCATGAACTCGGGCATGCGCTGTACGAGCAGGGTATTCCGGAGGGACAGGGTGGATCAGCCGTGTATGCGGCGACGTCAACCGGCATGCATGAATCACAATCCCGCCTGTGGGAAAACATGATTGGGCGATCCCGGGGATTTTATCGGTGGCTGCGGCCGTTGTTCGCCCGACATTTTCCTGACAAGGACTTTGATCCGGAATTAGTCTTCCTCTCCTCCAACCGGGTGACTTCGGGAAGCATTCGGATTTTTGCGGAGGAAGTATCCTATAACCTGCATATCATTTTGCGGTTTGAAATGGAGGTCGCCCTGTTGGAGCGACGCATCACGGTTGAGGATGTTCCAGCCGAATGGGCGCGATTGAGTGGGCAATTCCTGGGAGTGCGACCAAAGGATGATGCAGAAGGTGTGCTGCAGGATGCCCACTGGGCGGGTGGGGCCTTTGGATATTTTCCGAGTTACACCCTGGGAAATCTCTACGCGGCTTCGCTCTTTGCTGTCATACGTAAAAGCTTTCCGGATCTGGAGCACCGCATCGAAGAGGGAGATTTTGCGACTATCCTGAATTTTTTACGGGAACGGATCCATTGCCATGGCCACCTGTATGAGACGCCGGACCTCTTACGAAAGGCCGTGGGAACCCGTGACCATGTCGAAGATTTGTTGAGCTATCTCCGTGAGCGGTACGTCAATCCTTGAATGTCTTTTCCACTCATCCATCCTAGAAAATAGGATTATTCTTTTGATGCTGAATTCTTTTGTCGAAAATATTGTTTGTCGATTTTGTAGGCATTGAGTTTGCGCAGGAGCGTCCGTCGGCTCATACCGGCCTGATTGGCCGACTCGGCAATGCGACCACTATTTTCTGACAGCACGGTTTCCAAATATTCCTTCTCGAGAGTAGTGAGGTGTGGTTCGAGGTAGGCCGCCAGCGTGAGGGACGGGTTGATAGACGGAGAGTGATCCCCTTGGCTTTGGACAGGTTGATCCACGGTTTCCGTTTCAGGAGCTGGGAGAGCCGAGGAGGACCCTGGAATATCCTGGGAATACAATACTTCGGCCAGGTCTTCCGCAGTCAACTCTCGGGTGTGCCCTTTTAACACCAGGCGTTGCGTGAGGTTTTCCAGTTGCCGCACATTGCCTGGCCAGGACTGCTCTAAGAGTAGATCCATGAAGGATTGGTGCAATTCCGGACAGTCCATTCCATAGTCGGCACACACGCGTTTCAGAAAATGCCCGAACATATAGAGGATATCCTCCCGTCGCTCCCGTAACGGGGGCACTTCTAACCGGATGACATCCAACCGGTAAAAGAGGTCTTCGCGAAAGGAGCCGGTTTGAACGGCGTTGGCCAATGAGGCGTTGGTCGCCGCAATGACTCGCGCATCAATTGGCACTTCATGATGAGAGCCAACCGGCCTCACCGTTTGTTCTTGTAAGACCCGCAAAAGACTGAGTTGGGTTTGAACCGGCATATCCCCAATCTCGTCCAGAAGGATGGTGCCGCCATCGGCATACCGAAATAGTCCCTGCTTTTGTTGATGGGCTCCGGTGAAAGCCCCGCGTTCATGGCCGAACAGTTCCGATTCAATAATTTCCGGACTGATCGTGCTGCAATTGACGGCCACAAATCGCCCGGTTCGCCCGGACTGCCGGTGGATTGCCCGAGCCAGTAAGTCTTTACCTGTTCCGGTTTCCCCCACAATTAACACGGTGGCGTCAGAGCTCGCGGTGCGGGTAATGGTTTCAAAAATATCCCACATGACTCCGTTACGGCTGAGAATGCCTTCAAAGCTTCCCAGTCTTTTGCGGGTATCACGCAAATCCGGTGTATCCGGAGAAAACTTTTGATTGGTCTGAATGGCCTCTATGGCTTGATGCAGTTTTTCATGTGAATCCTCATAAGTCACATCCGATGCCCCGTTTTTCAAAACCGAATGGACATAGGCTGCATCGGCTCCCGGTTTAAACACCAAGACATCAAGATAGGGTCTGTGTTCTTGGATGGTCGTCATCATGTCAAACACCAGGGCGTCTCCAAGATACTGTCCATCGAGTATGACCAGGCGTGCCTGAGAACCAATCTCCAAGGTCTTCACATTTTCAGGGGTTTCCAACCGTACAACTCCAAGGCCTTCACGACTTAAGGCCTTTTCCAGCTCCGGGGCACCCAAGATCACTATGGAAGTAGTATCTGGCATTGAGACAATATTGTCTCATAAGATGGAAATGAGTCAAGTATGTCCCAAACATAGGGACATCACAGTCCCAAAATTCCACAAAATCACAAATATCAATGGGTTAACTGATGGAACAGGTCTTGCGAAGTGTAATAGGTATATTGAGGTATGGATCGAGGAAGTTTCGCGATTGCCATAAGAAATTACCCAAAAATGAACGGTCTGACTGTCTGTGAGGGGGCTGGTTTTAATTCAATTCGGTGATCGGGCCAAGACCATTTTGTCTGGTTGCGCCTGAAAACCTGTGTTGGGGCAATGGGAATACGGTATGCAGTACCTTCGCATTCGCCCTCGTAAATTACGAAAACGAAATGAAGCGTACGGTTTGTTTTCGTCACAAAGATTTGAGATTTTACACATCCTACACAATGGGAAAAAGCCGGTGTGAATGACGGGATGCTCACACCAATTTTTCTCTGAAAATAATTATACACAATAGGCAATGACCCTCCGGCCCGACTCCTGAGGAGTATGAGTCCGTGTCACAAATTTTTAAAAAAGGATTGATCTTAATGTTGCAAAATCAAACGGAAATTGGAGCACGTCTACATCGAAGAAACGATAGGAAAATTGTTCATCGGGGCCTGGATATTCAGCCGGCTAAACGTCATGAGATGGTCATTGCTGCCAATATCCTCAGGTCTTCTGCCGACTGGTATCGACCCTTCCTTCATGAAAAGGATATGGCGCAGCATGAGGTAGATGAATCCTGGGGGGAGAGAGAATTTGCACGGCGGCAGTTTTATATCGGGCGAGAAAAGAATGCGCCGGTAGGCATTGTGTCTACGCAGTCAGTCGAAGACATGTTTTATATTGGATACATCTATGTGTATGATCACCAAACTGGCAAAGGGTTTGGGCCTCAATTACTCAATCACGTCCGTGATGCAGCTTGGCGGGAGGGAAAACGTGGCATGGTGTTAATTGCCCATCCCAAGGCCAACTGGGCCACGCGCTCCTATCGCCGGTTCGGCTTTGAATGCATTGCGACCACTCGTGACCAAGTCTTAGAGTGGCGCGGCGGTTGGTTGAAACCCTACTATGAAGAGGGTTTTGAACTATACCAATATCTGTTCTAACACGCCTATCCTCACAAACAAGCTAATCAATATTGCTGATGGGTTCTTCCATTTGTCTGCGAGAGCGGCGACATCATGGAAGAATTATTTCGATATGTCATCCATCTAAGGAGGTCTGCATGGAAAAGAAAACACCAGTGGTCAAGAAAGCCCGAGTAGGAAAGAAGGCGCCAGTGGCTCTGCTCGGCTATAGCTTGGAAACAATGGAAGCTGCAAAGGAACACCACATTCCCTTTGTCGCGGTAGTGCCGGAGGGTTTCGATATCGCATTGAAGGAGGATGGAGTTGATGTGGTGACCTGGGACTTTTATGTGCATAACCAGAACTCCGACCGACTCTATGAAAAATTGGTGGAGCGAGGGGTGAGCCATGCCGTGCCGCTGTATGAAGAAACCGTGGAATGGGCCGGGTCCCTCAATACCCGTCTACTGAAAGATCCCCGTGCCTTTCAACGGGCTCTACTGTTCCGCGACAAGGCCATGATGAAGCGCAATGCGCAAATGAACGGCATTCGCGTCGGCGTGTTTGAAGAGATTCGTTCGCGAGATGAAGCCTTAGCGTTTTTTGACGACATCAATGAGGCCAGGCTTCGCTTGCAAGAGGAAGCGCCTGAACCCGTGCATCTGAAACCTCTGTCGGCGGCGGGCAGTGTGGGTCATGTGTTTGTACGAAGCCGCCAAGACATCACCTCCCTTCCCGACGATGCCTTCCCGTGTCTGGCCGAAAGCCATTTGGCCGGTCAGGAATTTTCGGTCGAAGCCTTTATTCATAAAGGGAAAATCGAATTTATGAATATCACCGAGTACGTGCATCTAGGCTATTCCCAGATCGTGCCGGAAACGCCGAAGCTCAGTAAGCAGCGGCCAAAGATTCGCAAGGCGATTGAAAAACTTATGAAGGCATTTGGCATCGTTAATGGTATGATTCATCCGGAATATTTTCTGGATCATGAGGGGGAATTGCACTTCGGGGAGGTTGCGGCCCGTGTTCCCGGCGGCCATATTTTCGAACTCATTCAGCGTGCCCATGGCTTTAATCCGTATGCGGCTCTATTATTATGCTCCGATCCCAATACCTCTAAAACTGTGTTAGATCGGTTTTTCCCAAAAGAAAAAGACCATAAAGTCTTTGCAGCCAACTTAATGGTGTATCCTCGGAAGGCCAGCGTCCATCAACTGCAGTTTCCTAAGGAATTGGAAGCCCATCCCTATATGGACCGGCATACTATGTTTGAACCCGTCACCGCCAAAGTGGCAGAGCGCGTGGGATTCGGTAATCATTATGGAACCGTCTTCCTGGCGGGAGAAGATCCAGAAACCCTGCGTGAGCTTGTCCAGCGTTATGAGGAGTATGACTTCTATGAGTGATTCCCCCGAGGGCTCGTTACAGCCTGAATCGACGACCGCCACTGCCCGTCAGGAACAAGCCTTACTTCAGGCCCTTGAGGCTTTAGAACAGGCCACGGCCTTTGCGAAAGCCAAATACCAGCCCGAGGTCGTTCGTCGTGCCACGGATTTATTTGAAACCGACGAAGGACTGCAACTCGTGAGAAAACAGGCCCATCGCTTTGACTCCGCTGGGGTCTTTCATGCCGGACCCTGGGAACATCCCGACCGGCTTCTGCCCGCGTTGGTGGGCGGGGGACTCCGTGCCGAAGGGCAGTATTCGTCATTAGAAATGCTGAGTGAGCTTCGGGTGTTAGCCATTGCCGCAGGTGACTCGGCGCACCCGAAATTTTCTGCGGAAGAAGCTCTCACTTTTTTGCGGGAGGTCATGGGGCTCAATCTCGATTTGTTGTATGGCAGTGAGACCGAGGAGTCTCGCCTTCGCCCGAAGGTGTATGCACGGGCGCGCAGAATATTAGCCATGATTGAGCAAGAGGTTTCCTCGGAAGGTTTGCTGGAGCAGGTTCTTGATGATATCGATGCGCGAGTGGCCCAGCGACCTATTGATGTGAGCCTCACCCTAAAAATGATCGAGCAAGCCAAAAACATTCAGGGGGGTCCTGATCCCAAGCTGGCCGCCAGACTCGATCGGTACCTCAAGGCCACGGGTCCTCCCACGCCACTGGCCAAGAAAGCGGACTCTCCCACGAACTATCGTAATCTCTTGGCCAACGCCTCCCCACATGAGATTGAAAATGAGGCGAAGGTGGTTGGAAAATTATTGACGCTGACCGGGTTATCCAGCGAATACCATGTCGCGTTCCTCCAGCATGTCCTCAAGAATGATGAAACGGAAATCTTGGCCATTGCCTTGGATTTGACCGAGGTCGGCCAGGCCCACATGGAACAATATCGGGACAAAGTTTTGGAGTTAATGCGCCTGACCATTCATCCCGCCACCAGTTGGATCATCTATGGATTTCAACAGATGTTGGAGCGGATGCTCTTGGCTCGCCCAGAGGTCGCTGATGGTCTCACCAAATTGCTTAATCTGGATTTGTGTCCTACAGCCCAACAAGTAACCAAGAAACATCTGCCTCGTGGGTCCGGCATTAGTGCCAACGCCGCCATTGTAGGCGGAGCCATCGCCATGTTAGGGCAGCCGTTGGGAGTGGGGCAAGGAAACAACCCGACCTGCCAGGGCGCTCGAGCATTGAGTCTCTGGAGTCTCCATGATCCTGGATATTTGCTCCAATTGCTGACCAGCGCGGCTCGGGACGACACTGTTGAGTTTCTGTTTGAGGGATCGCCGATCTTATCCGGAGATATTGGGGGAGGAGTCGCGGATGGAAAATTTGATTTGAAGCTCGATCCCGTGTCGCGTATCCTGGTGCCCCATCTCGATCGTATCTACGATGAAAAGATGAAGCGTGCGGCTTTACGGGGTGAGGACCCACACAAATGGGTGAACCCGGCTTTGTACGGTCGGTGGGTAGCGACCAGTCTGGCTTCAATTACTATGATTAACCAGACTGTCTCCGGGTACGAGGATTTTTTACGGTTATTTTATGCCACACATCACCCATTATATGACGGGGGTCATGATTTGGTGTACCCCAACCCTGTCGGGCTCCTCATTACCAACGTTCACGGGGTCTTTTTAGGATATCACGCCGTCTCTATTCAGCGTGTTGCCGAGGATGAAGAAAAAAATATCCGTGTTTATTTTTTCAATCCAAACAACGAGGGCCGTCAGAATTGGGGGAGAGGGGTTGAACCGACTGTGGTGGGACACTGGGAAATTCCAGGAGAATCGTCATTACCCTTCGAGCACTTTGCCGCTCATATCTATGCGTTTCACTATAATCAGATGGAAGTCGGGGACGTAAAGGCCGTTCCGGCCGAAATCCTCGCCGAGGTGACCACACATGCCAAGGAGGGATGGGGAAAGGCCTTCACCTGGTTATAAGCCTATGGGCCTTTAAGATTTGGAAGGGGGGGAACATGTCTTTTTTACAAGTCAGGCAGTCGACGCTGACAGGGGAACGACAAACATTTATCAGTGCGTCGGCCATTGCCTATATTCAAGAACTGAAGCCTGACCAGGATCTTGGTTGGCAGATTGGTGTGGAACCCTCCAGAGCGCTCATTTACTTGCATCATAAGCTTGAGCCCATTATTTCCCTCGACAGTTCCGTTGACCTTGTGAGGCAGGCAAAGGCCAATACACCGGGAGTCGGGGTACCCGAACAGAAATTAGCCAAAAAGACCAAGTAACTTTTCCTTTCCTTAAAATCAGGTTCGTCCCATTACCGAACAACCCCTTTCTGTTGATCGTGGAAATGGCCATGGTCCTCTGGTGTGGCTCATGGTGACTGGTGCAGTCGCTGGCGGGGTGCTCGGCGCCTTGGCTCCAGAAGCTGCTCGCCATGTGGAAGTTCTGGGTGAGCTCTGGATCCGGATGTTGCGGATGCTGGTGGTGCCCTTGATTGTGGCTTCAATTATCCAGGGCGTTGGATCTCTGGGTGATATTCGCCAGTTGGGAAAATTGGGGGGAGCGACAGTCACCTACTATTTGATCACCTCCGGCATGGCCATTGTGCTTGGGATGATACTTGTCAGTCTCATTAAACCTGGAGTGGGAGCCGATATTGCCGCAGCGGTGGCTCCTACCGGAGTTGAGGCGGCGGTGAACATCGGATGGCTCGATCTCATCAAGGGATTCTTTTCCCCGAATTTATTCGCGTCCGCTTCACAGGGTGAATTGCTGCCATTGGTGATCTTTTCTTTGGCATTCGGGGCGGCTCTGACGACGGTCGGGGAAAATGGTACATTGGTGCTCAAGTTTTTCGAAGGTATATTTGGGGCGATCATGAAGTTGGTTCACCTTGTGATGTGGATCGGTCCCATTGGCGTATTTGGCTTGGTGGCAGGGCGTTTAGCGAGTGCCGGTGGAATTGACGGTATTGTCGCGCTGTTAGTTGGTTTAGGGTTATTCACGGTTACAGTACTTCTGGGATTGGCGATCCATGCAGGAATTGTTCTTGGGCTTATTTTGCATGTGGCCGGTCGTCGTCATCCCTTGGCGTATATGCGCGCTCTTGGCGCGGCCCTCACCAGCGCGTTTGCGACGGCGAGTTCGTCTGCGACCTTGCCTCTAACAATGGAGGGGGTCGAAAGTGCTGGGGTGAGCAGTCGATCAAGCCGGTTTGTCCTTCCAGTCGGCGCGACGGTCAATATGGATGGGTCGGCATTGTATGAAGCGGTTGCCGCAGTGTTTATCGCCCAAGCCTGGGGGATTGAATTAAGTGGAGGGGCGCTTATTGTCCTGTTTGTGGTGGCGACCGTGTCTGCCATTGGTGCTGCAGGGATTCCTGAAGCTGGGCTTGTGACGATGGTCGTGGTATTTCAGGCAGTCGGGCTTCCACTCGAGGGGCTCGGACTCCTCTTGGCCATTGACTGGTTAATCGATCGGTTTCGGACTGCAGTCAATGTCTGGGGTGATGCCGTGGGTGCCGCCGTAGTCGATCGATATATCACCGCCTAGCATCGAATTCCTTCATCTTCTTGGGTTATTATTCAGTTCAAAAGCGAGCTCTTGCGGTTGAACACATGGTGAGGGCTCATTAAATACACACAACCTCATTTTAGGTGGACACGGCATGGAATCAAAAATCACGTATCAGAAAATTGCATCTCACGAAGCCAAAAAGGGAACTTTTAATAAGTGTGTTTTACTGTACTCCGGGGGACTGGATACCTCCATTATGCTCAAATGGATTCAGGAAGCGTATGCCTGTTCCATAGTGGCTCTGACCGTCGATGTGGGCCAATTACATGAGGACCTTGAAGCGGTAAAAGCGAAGGCGATCAAGCTCGGTGCCGAGGAGGCGGTGGTCATAGACGCCAGGGAAGAATTTGCTGAAAAACTGCTGTCTCGGGCAATTAAAGCCAATGCCGATTATCAGGGGGGGTATCCCCTCTCGACTCCCCTTGCCCGAGTGACGCTTTCGGAAATTGCCGTTCGTGTGGCCAAAGAGCGTGGCATCAAGGTCATTGCTCACGGTTCCACGGGAAAAGGGAATGACCAGGTTCGCTTTGAAAATTACATCACAACATTGGATGCCACTATGAAAGTGATCGCTCCAGTTCGTGAATGGAGTATGGGCAGGGATGAACAGATTGATTATGCCAAACAACACGATATCCCCATTAAACAAAATAAAGAGTACCTGTATTCGCATGATGACAATATGTGGGGCTCGACCAATGAGGGAGGGGATATTGAGGACCCGGCCTGCATTCCTGATTTACGAAAGTTTCTGCAGGTGTGCATTCCCCCCGAACAGGCACCGGATGATCCGGAAATTGTCGAAGTCGGGTTCAACAAAGGAATCCCTTGTTCAATCAATGGGGAGAATCTGTCCCTTTGCCAGGTCATTGAACGCGCCAACGCCGTGGGAGCAAGGCATGGGGTAGGCATTGTGCATTTGACGGAGGACCGCTTAGTCGGATTGAAAGTTCGTGGTGTATATGAAGCTCCGGGAGCGGAAATCCTGATCCAAGCGCATTTTAATCTGGAAAAACTCGTCAATACCCGTGACTTAAACGAGCTGAAAAAATTTATTGATGAAAAGTGGGCGTACACCTGTTATGGCGCCAAATGGTTTGACCCGTCCATGGATGCCATCCATGCA
>JBGSSO010000349.1:0-7482 GCA_041737015.1 Nitrospirales bacterium | reverse complement strand
TGTTCGTGAGGCGGGGCCTCATGTTATGCGTCTTAGTGTGGCGCTTACAGAAGCCGAAGCCTCACATCCTGTATTAGATACCATTTCCAGTGTCCTTCCGACGGGATATCTCATTTCTGGCACGAAATCTCTCGCCACAGGAACCGGAACGTTTGTTGGCAGCGCCAGCGTAGAAGCCAAAATGACCGATGCAGAACTTGGGACTCTTTTGGCCGCTGCGGTAGATCGCCGGGGCGGTGCGAAATCTTTGTCAGGAGTCACGTCAGAATGGAATGACGTCGAAGAATCATTTCAATACTGGGCCAATACTCTCCGTTACCGCCTGTGCCAATGGCGCGGTGAGCACAGTTGTGTGCAACCCACGGAATAAGCGTCGAAAACGAGCGGGGGATCGCCACTTGGGAGAAAAACAAGAAGTTATTGGGGAATTTCTGCTGGATTTGATGCAACACCTAGAAGGATAACAGACATCATTTCGCCGACGATGGGTCCCTCACCACGGCCTCCTGCAGGGAGGGGGTGACATGGGTAGTGCCCGAACAACTGATTGAGACCTCTCAAGAACAGGGCCAACGCTGGCCCCGTTCACCCTCGGAAGGCCTATTTTGACGAGTGCCCCTCACAGAGCTTAATTTTGCACCGTTGATTTCTTTTCCTCTTTTTCCAAAATCAGGCGATACGCGATAAAATATTTGTAGATGTTACTCACGTATTGCACGGTCTCGCGACCGATACGCTTGGCCGCGACCAACTCCACATTTTTAAACCACTGATTCGGATTCAAGCCCATCGACGGCGCCTCAGTCCGGAGCTTCGCGACTTTGGCAGGTCCAGCATTATATGAGGCTATCGAAAAAAGCCACTGGTTCAACTGGCTCATATCCGGGTCCTTAAAATACCGGTCATGCAGGAAATGCAAGTACTTGACTCCGGCATGAATATTTGGCTCAAGCTTATTAATATTGGGAATATTGACGTGTGGATCCCGAGCGGTACTGGGCAACAGCTGCATCACACCGATTGCACCCGCAGAACTTCGCTTCCGTTGGTCCAACATGGACTCCTGGTAGCCAAGGGCCATGGCGAGCACCCAATCAAACCCATAGGGCTCGGCGGTTTTTTCAAACACATGCATGAGACTTTGAAATTTTTTGCGTTCGTGTGTTGCCAGAGCATTTTTGACATAGGTGGTGTTTTTCAAATACCGGGTAAATACCATATTCCCGATTAAGGTGCCTTTCTTATTGTTCCTGACAAACCGGTTGATCATCTTTTTCAGCTTCGGACTGTTTTTACGAAAGGCCCAAGCGATCTCCCCGCCTGTATTGACGGCAATGTCCGGATGCAGGCGGATATCCTCAAAAATTTTCGCCCAAAATTCGGCCTTGGGGCTATCCATGACAAGCATCGGCAATAAACCCGCGTTCACCATTTCGAGAAGGTCTTCGTCTTCAAGGTTCTCCTCCTCAGGGATGAGCTTGAGCTCCGGTTTCCCGGCAATGAGAAACGAGGCATTCAAGCGAACAAGGTGTTCGTAAAAACTACTGGACTTCCGCACATGAATAGTTTTTCCAGAAAGATCATCCAGACTGGAGAGAGGGGGGCTACTAGGCCCCGTGACGATAATCTCGCGAACGTTGGTGAGAACCGGTTCGGAAAAATCAATGAGATCCTTTCGTTCGGGTGTAATCGTGAGACCACCAGCCGCAATATCACCAACCCCATTGAGCAAATTCGGGATTAGTTCATCACGGTTGACAGGAATGAATACGAACTGAACCTGCACAATATTCCGCTTCAAATCTTCGTTAATCTGCTTTGCAAAAACTTTCATCAGATCGTATGTGAGCCCACGCTGTCTGCCGCCATCCAGAAAGTAAAATGTTTTGCTAAAGGGAACAAGCACCCGAATTTGGTTGCGTATGACCATTCCGTCCCAATCACCTGTCCACGGCTTCAGAGCCTGACGGAAGTTCGCCCTGAACCGATCATCCTCCAAATCCTGAAAAGCGTCTGAGTCAGCGCTAAGGATGAGGAACAGGACAGATGTCAGCAGCACAAAACAGGAGAGACACCTGGTCTTTTGTCGCATGAAAACCATCATGGTCATAGACGACGAGCCTAGCATGTGCAATTTCCGAAATGCCATTATGAATATTTTCGATATATGGAATCCAATACGTCATTGAGTCGATATCAACTGAAACAACAAGCGAGAACCGTGCCTGGTGGTGACAACTTAGACTATATATTTCGGGAAGTGGCTGATGAATGGTGAATGCTAGACGGAAGCTTCCCCTCCACTTTTCCCGTTGTAACCGAAATTTCTTCTTCCCCCATATTCCCATCATTTTTTCCGGTCTTCCTTTTTATACGCAAGGTGAGCAAACCGGAAAAAATAGAGACTCCTCCGTTCGTTCTGAGATTTTCAATGAGAGATATTTTTTCATCAGTCCTGCTAAACTACAGTGAAATTAGTTGCCTCTTATCCTAATCGTAGTCTTTGATGTTAATTTCCACTGAAACTCAACCGAGGCTTAGTTGCGCAAAAAGAATGTTGTTGACCTTTCAAAATAAAATATTCAAAAGCTGGATCATTGCGGCGGTCATCCTGGGTTTCCTTGGAAGTCAACCGGCCCAGGCCGAGGATATTAAAAAACTTGCAGAGGAAGTGCAGAACCCGGTGTCCGATCTTGTGCGATTGGGGTTTACGAATGGGACATTTTTCGGGTCTGGACTCAACAACCATCTTTCGAATGTCTTCAACCTGCAGTTCGATACCACCAGGAAATGGGGGGATTGGGCGCTCCTCAACCGGCTCACGATTCCCCTGCCCTATTTTCCAGCCACGGCCTTTGAAAATAAAACGGGAAGTCTCGCCGGGCTGGGGGACATTCAGTATACGGGATTTCTGGCCCGCGATGAATCCAAGCGACGGTTCAAAATGATTGGTGGACTGGGCCCAACCTTTATCCTCGACACCGCCACGGATGATCGTTTGGGCACTGGCAAATGGAGCGTCGGACCGACGCTCGCAATCGTGAGCATACCGGATCCGTGGGTGATAGGGGCCGTCGTCAGTAATATCTGGTCGTTTGCAGGTGATAATCGGCGCCCCAAGGTTAACCTGCTTTCGGTCCAACCCTTTCTCAACTACAATTTCCCCAATGGCTGGTATCTAACCTCTACCCCGTTAATCACCGCAAATTGGGAGGCGGAGGACAGAAGGAACCGATGGACGGTACCCATTGGAGGCGGATTCGGGAAAGTGGTGTTCCGCGGAGAAAAGCGTCCGATCAATGTCAAACTCCAGGGATTTTATTATCTGGAAAAACAGGACCGGGCACCTGACTGGACGCTACAACTCCAGTTTCAAATCCTGTTTCCAGATAAACCTGCCTAAACGACGGCCGCCTAATTTTCATCTCCCTCTCTCATCAACCCGCTCTTTTAGACCTTGTTTGAAATTTAAGCCATGGCCTGTTCTGTTTAAGTTGGAGGAATGGAAATTATTGGGAGCTTTCAATATAGTGCATCGTCCCGCAGAGGGAGGCGTTGCCCAGAAATCATTAAGGAGAGGATGAATGTCTGAATTGATGGTTGCGTATTCCCTCGTATTTCGAACAGGCCTGCTGAGTCTTGTACTCATGGCTTGGCCTTGTCTTCATGAGATGTCCGTGGTGTTCGCTCAAGGCAGTGCCGATAGCGTGACGGAAAAGGCAATGACTCAGGCCACGGAAAAAGCGGTCGATAAGGCCACGGAAAAAACGATGGAGAAAGTCGCCGAAAAGGCCGCCGAAAAAGCTGTCCAGAAAGCCACAGAAAAAAGCGTCGAGAAAGTCGTCGAGAAGGCCACCCAAAAAGCTGTGGAAAAAGCGGTTCAGAAGGCCACTGAGACGACCTTGCAGAAAGCTGCTGCAAAAGCCGCACAGGAAGAGACGGCCCAGGCGGAACTTACGGCCAAACGCCCGGAGGAATTCAAAGGGCCGACCACCGTACATTTCATGGTGTTTGTCGTGGACATCGATGACATTGATGATGCGGCCCAAAACTTCACCGCCAATGTGTATCTGCGTCTTCGTTGGAAAGATGCACGCTTGGCCAATCCCGAAGGGGCGATACGCCAAATTCCCCTGTCGGAAGTGTGGAATCCCAGACTGTTACTCGCGAACCAACAGGGGCTTGTTCCGCACTCGTTACCTGAAATTGTGCAGGTTCACCCTGATGGAACGGTCATGTATCATCAACGCTACACGGGGAAGTTATCTCAACGGTTGATGCTAGCTGATTTTCCCAGGGATAGTCATACCTTCACGATCCAATTTGTGGCGGCCGGTTATCAGGCCGACGAATTGACGTTTGAGCCTGAGTCCGTCAGAAATATTCGTGGCGGATCCATGGCCAACACCTTGTCATTGGCGGATTGGAAAATATTGCGGTTCGAAGCAGTCGTGGCCCCCTACAGCCCGATTGAAGAGATACACACCGCAGGATTTGCCTTTCAATTCCAGGCCCAACGCTATGTCGCGTATTACCTCTGGCAGGTGGTGTTACCACTGGGGGTCGTCGTCATTATGTCGTGGGCAGCTTTCTGGGTCGGACGAGAGCACATCGGCGTCCGGATCGCGGTGGCGACGAGTTCCATTCTGACTCTCATCGCCCATCGCTTTGTCCTGGCCAGCCTCCTTCCCCGTCTTCCCTATATGACCCACCTGGACTATTTCACCGTCGGGAGTACACTCCTGGTGCTCCTGGCGTTGATCGCGGTGATCGTGACAGGCTTTCTTGCCGTTCACGGTCATGATCGCCACGCACGAAGAATTGACCTCTTGGCTCGCGGGACTTTTCCTGGGGCATTTTTGTTGTTGTTAATCTGGTTTATGGTGGGATGATCGCTTGGTACCGGACGAACACCATAATATTTTCGAGAGAAATACCTCCAAACCTAGACCGCCCCAAATCGTGCCGGGTACGACTCTCTCTTCCATCATGCGACAGTGTAGGAGCACAACTCATGCGGGCTTAATCAGGAAAAATTCGAAACGCCCTACAATGGACGACTGGCGAGTTTCCGTGTTAGATCACATCCCCAATGTCTCTGATGGGGACCTTCGCAGGATGTTCTAGTTTTTGGAACTTACTTGACTCTTTCCTGATGCTGAATGACCTCACGATTTACCGCACAAAGACTTCCCTTGAACAAATGATTTCTGTAAGTCTAATATTGGCATTGGGAATGTTTTTCGTGACCCAAGCCGGTGCTGCCGAACCTGGGGCCAGTGACAATACGGAGCTGGCCAAGAAGACGCAAAATCCTGTAGCGGATCTTATTAGCATTCCTCTTCAAAACAACATGAACTTGGGGTTGGAGCCCAACCATCGGACACAAAACGTCCTGAATATTCAACCGGTGATTCCCTTTCATCTCACAGACGAATGGAATCTTATTACCCGGACGATCATGCCTGTGATTAAACAACCGGATCTCCAGACCACCAGCGACGATACCTGGGGTTTGGGAGACACCAACATATCCCTATTCCTTTCACCGGCCAAAAGTGAGGGATTCATTTGGGGACTGGGACCCATTTTGCAATTTCCGACAGGAACGGATGAAATGTTGGGTTCACGGAAATGGGCCGCAGGCCCGGCAGGAGTGGGGCTCTTCATGAAAGGGCCTTGGGTGGTGGGGCTGCTGGCCAACAACCTCTGGTCGTATGCGGGAAATAACGATCGCAAAGATGTGAGCCAGTTTTTTGCGCAGTATTTTATCAATTACAATCTCCCCCACGGCTGGTATCTCACCTCGGCTCCCATTATCACTGCCAATTGGGAGGCGGAGGGGAAAGGGAATAAGTGGACGATGCCCGTGGGCGGAGGATTTGGAAAAGTATTTCGTATCGGGAAACTTCCCTTCAACGCCAATATTGGGGCCTTTTCCAATGTTGTGCGCCCGGATGGAGGCGCGGATTGGACACTGCGTTTGCAATTGGCCCTGTTACTTCCCAAGTCCATATTTTCCAATTGAACACGATACTGCCAAATAGGACATCCCGGTTATCAATCATCCATCATCAGTGGGGGGTAAAGAGATGAAAGTACGGTTATGGTTCGCAATATTGGCTTTGCTATCAGCTTGTGGTCCTACACAACAGTGGGTCAAGCCCGGCGCGACAGAGTCAGACCTGGAAAAGGCTATTACGCTTTGCAATCGGGAGAATGTTCATTTTGGTCGGGGTAATATTAGGACATTAGACCCGGACGGTGAAGTCACCGTCACCAACAGACAAAAACGCTACGAAAGTGGCGCGGGAGACATGATGAGGGAGAAATGCCTTGAAAGTCACGGTTGGACACGTGAGTATGTCGAGTGAACCGCCTGCTTTCAAACACTACGCCACGATGTTTTCGGACGTGTTTGAATGAATTTTCTGCATCTTTGCACTCAACCTTCATTGGGCGATTGGAAGAGTCGGTTACGACGGTCCGTCAGAATTTGGGCCCTGCATGCAGGGCCCCGGATGCGATTATGATAAGGGTATTCCTACCAGCCGAATAGGGAGTGGAACCCATTGCCGGCTATTCATTGCATGGAGCAATGGGACAATTTACAACCGACAAGGATTCTCACTTTAATCTGCACAGAGTGTTCTATTTCTCGTTGGAGGATATTGGTTGTCTACTTGGCTGGAGCGGGCATCGTCTTGTCCGGTTTCCCAGATACGGACACATTTCGCATTGACATAGAGCATATCCTTTCGAGGACCGAAGACATTCACCAGTGCTTTTTTTGTTCCTTCAACTGTTCCTTCTAAAAGAAATATATTCCCCCGAGTGGTGTAAAATTCCTTTTCCCGTTTACCGATAAAACGAATAAGAAAATGTCGACTCCTATCGGTTTGACCTATTTGAGGTCCTTCCTCAATCTGCGTTTTGGGATAGGGCAGCCATTCCGCTAATATTAAATATCCCTCGTCCGTTTGATCTATACTGACCACTGCTCCTGCCAGCTTCTTTTCCTGCCCCAGGTAGCTTGAGGAATTGTCCGCTATTTCGTCGAACTGGGAGCTGGAGGTCACCACCTTTGTCCCATTCGATTTGGCAGACAATAAATCGGAGCCTGGTAATGTCGTGCATCCAATCTGCAAACCCACCAGTCCCAATATGCCAAGTACGATAATCCCGTTTCTCATGAACATCCTCCTTTGTGTTAAACAAAAAGTCCTGACAATACTGACGAAAACAGAATGCGATTGATTCCGGTTGCATGAGTAAAATTTTTTCTCACATGAGAGACCTAGGCTAGCTCGAACTTATTGCGACCGGGTCAAGAGCTTGTTACTGTCTAGTTTTTTCTTAATGAGACAAAATGAGAGTATTTTGTGAGTCATTATAGGGGGAGTTTTCTCCCTCGTGTTGAATGGTGATGTTTTGACTCTGTCCTCGCTTCAACATGCCTTGCATATTTGCCCGACATTCAAC